>NZ_JBSHIO010000004.1:0-429970 GCF_053618995.1 Allobosea sp. NPDC055594 | reverse complement strand
CCCCGATCGGGGCCCTTGCCATATCCGCCGCTCCACGACGCCAGTGGCCTACTTTTGCTCCGCCACCCTGGCCTGGAATCCGACCGCCGTTGACATCCGGTCGAGCACGCGCCGGGTCGGGCATTGGGCGTTGAACGGATCGGGGCGCTGCAGCATGGCGGTTTCCGGCAGGTGACCTTGTGCGGCGAAAGTGCCTTCTTGAGCAAAAATTGCACAGGCGCCATCTGGTGTCCATCGGGATGCAGGTTCCCAATGGATACCAGGAGATCGACATGAATATCGCCCTGATCGGCGCGACCGGCTTCATCGGCTCGCGCCTGCTCGCCGAACTGACCCGCCGCGGCCACCGGGTCACCGCCATCGTCCGCAATCCCAAGAAGGTGCCGGCAGGCCCAAGCGTCACTGCGCGGAAGGGTGACGTCTTCGATCGCGATGGGCTCGCGGCCCTGATCGCCGGCCATGACGCCGTGATCAGCGCCGTTCACTTTTCCGCCAGCGACCCGGCCGGGCTGCTCGCGGCAGTGAAGCAGTCGGGCGTGAAGCGCTATCTCGTCGTCGGGGGTGCCGGCAGTCTCGAGGTCGCGTCCGGCGTGAAGCTGTTCGATACGCCGGACTTCCCGGCGATGTATCTCGACGAAGCCAGGAAGGGCGGTGACTTCCTCGACCTGCTGAAGGCCGAGACGGCGCTCGACTGGAGCTTCCTCTCGCCTTCGGCGCTGATCCAGCCCGGCGAGCGCACCGGCAAATTCCGCCTCGGCAAGGATCAGCTCCTCGTCGACGCGAACGGCCACAGCGCGATCTCGGCCGAGGACTATGCGATCGCTCTGGTCGACGAGCTGGAAAAGCCGGCGCATTCGCGCCAGCGCTTCACCGTCGGCTATTGACGATTCACCGCCGTCGGTGCGGACCGGCGGCGGTGCTTTTCGGATATGGAAAGCTCAGAGCAGCCCGCGCTTGGCGAGGTTGCGCATCAGATGCGAGGCGCCGAAGCGCCAGGGCTCGCACTCGTCGGTACGGCGCATGCGGTTGATCAGCGCGCCGAGCTCGGGCGCGGCGATCGTGACGACGTCGCCGTATTTATGGGTGAAGCCGCCGCCCGGCGCGTCGCGATCCTGGATCGGGGCGAACATCGTGCCGAGATAGAGCGCCGCGCCGTCCGGGTAGTGGTGGTGCGGGTTGAGCATCTGCGCGGCGAGATCGGCCGGGTCGCGGCTGATCTTGGCGATCGAGGACGCGCCTTCGAGCTTGAAGCCGTCATCGCCCGCGACGCTCAGCGTCACCGTGGTCCGGCGGATATGATCGAGCGAGAAGCCGGCATCGAAGAAGCGGATGAACGGGCCGATCGCCGCCGCGGCGTTGTTGTCCTTGGCCTTGCCGAGGAGCAGGGCCGAGCGGCCCTCGACATCGCGCAGGTTGACGTCGTTGCCGAGGCTGGCGCCGACGATCCGGCCGTCCGAGGCGACGATCAGCACGATCTCGGGCTCGGGATTGTTCCAGGTCGAGCCCGGATGCAGCCCGGCATCGGCGCCGGTGCCGACCGCCGAGAGCGGCTGGCCCTTGGTGAAGATCTCGGCATCCGGGCCGATGCCGACCTCGAGATACTGGCTCCAGGCGTTCTGGGCGATCAGCACCTCCTTCAGCCGCATCGCCTCGGGCGAGCCCGGCTTCAGCTTGGAGAGGTCGTCGCCGATCAGCTTGCCGATCTCGCCGCGGATCGCGGCGGCGGCGGCCGGGTTGCCGCGCGCCTTCTCCTCGATCACGCGCTCCAGCATCGAGATCGCAAAGGTCACGCCGGCGGCCTTGACCGCCTGCAGGTCGACCGGGGCCAGCAGCCAGGGCTTGCTCGCGTCCCGGCCCTCGGCCGGGGTGTTGGCGAGGATCTCAGCGAGACTGCCGACCCGCTCGCCCTTTGCCGCGGCGAGCGCCGCTGCCGGATCCGTGCTCTCGCAGAGATCGCGCATCGTCGCGAAGGCCGAGCTGATGTCGACGAGGTCGTCGCCGCGCAGGACGACGACCGACGGCCCCCCGAGTTCGGGCCGCCAGACGCGGCCGGCCAGCGCGGCGCGGGCGGCATCGGCCGGCAAGGTGTTGGCGGGCGTGAGCGAGAGCATCGGCATCGGGATCGGATCCATCGAGAAGGGCGTACTGGCCGGGCAGAACAGCCGCTTCCGCAGGATTGTGCAAGACCTGGGGGCTGCTTCCATCGCAGGGCGGCGATGTCATCGTTTTGTCATTGAAACGTCGCCCCGGCTTCATGCTAGCTTGCGCACCAACGACAAGAGCCGCCTGCACGCTGTGGCAGGGCGGGAAGGGAGAATGCCATGACCGTGAAACTGACGACGCTTGCCTCGGTGGCTGCTTTTGCTCTGGCCGCGGCTTCGCCGGCCCTAGCCCAGACCGAGATCCAGTGGTGGCACGCGCTGACCGGCGCCAACAACGACGTGGTCGTCAAGCTCGCCGAGGAGTTCAATGCCTCGCAGAAGGACTACAAGGTCGTCGTCGCCTATAAGGGCTCCTATCCGGACACGCTGAACGCCGGCATTGCCGCCTTCCGCGCCGGCAACGCCCCGCACATCCTCCAGGTCTTCGAGGTCGGAACCGGCACGATGATGTCGGCCAAGGGCGCGGTGAAGCCCGTGCACGAGCTGATGAAGGACGCGGGCGAAGCCTTCGATCCCAAGGCCTATCTGCCGGCGATCACCGGCTATTACTCGACCCCCAAGGGCGAGATGCTCTCCATGCCGTTCAATTCGTCGAGCATGGTGATGTGGTACAACAGGGACGCCTTCAAGAAGGCCGGCCTCAACCCCGACGCGCCGCCCAAGACCTGGCCGGAAGTCTTCGAGGCCGGCAAGAAGCTGAAGGCCGCCGGCTTCGACAAATGCGGCTTCACCAATGCCTGGGCGACCTGGGCGAACATCGAGCAGTTTGGCGCCTGGCACAACATTCCGCTGTCGACCAAGGTCAACGGCATGGAGGGTTTCGACGCCGTCCTGACCTTCAACAAGGACCCGATGTTCCTGAAGCACTGGACCAATCTGGTCGAGCTGCAGAAGGACAAGACCTACGATTATTCCGGCCGCACCAACACCGGCGAGGGCCGCTTCACCTCGGGCGAATGCCCGATCATGCTGACCTCCTCGGGCTTCTTCGGCAACGTCAAGGCGAACGCCAAGTTCGACTGGGCCAATGCGCCGATGCCGTATTATCCGGAGGCTGCCGGCGCCCCGCAGAACTCGATCATCGGCGGCGCCTCGCTCTGGGTGATGGGCGGCAAGAAGGCCGAGGAGTACAAGGGCGTCGCCAAGTTCTTCACCTTCCTGTCGAATGTCGACCGCCAGGTGAAGCTGCACACCGAGTCCGGCTATCTGCCGATCACCAAGGCCGCCTATGAGAAGGTCAAGGCTTCGGGCTTCTACAAGGACAAGCCCTATCTCGAGACCCCGATCCTCGAGCTCAACAACAAGGAGCCGACCGACAACTCCAAGGGCCTGCGCTATGGTAGCCTCGTCCAGATCCGCGACATCTGGTCGGAGGAGCTGGAGGCGGCGCTGAACGGCCAGAAGTCGCCGCAGGCGGCGCTCGATGCCGCGGCCGAGCGTGGCAACCAGATGCTGCGCCAGTTCGAGCGCACGGCCAAGTAAGGCCGCTGACCGGAGGCCGGGACGCCCGTCCCGGCCTTCTTCTTCCTGCCAGGGCGGCCGATGCAGAAATACGCTCACTTCAAGGGCCTGACGATCCCGCTGCTTCTGCTCTTGCCGCAGCTCGCGATCACGCTCGTCTTCTTCTACTGGCCGGCGAGCCAGGCGGTCTGGCAGAGCTTCCTGCTGCAGGACGCTTTCGGCATCTCGACCGAATTCGTCTGGTTCGAGAATTATCGCCTGCTCTTCTCCAGCCCGGAATACTACAAGGCGCTGATCAATACCGCGATCTTCTCGGTCTTCGTCGCGGGCCTGTCGCTGTCGATCGCCCTGCTCTTCGCGGTGATGGCCGACCGGGCGATCCGTGGCGCCGAGATCTACAAGACTCTGCTGATCTGGCCCTATGCGGTGGCGCCAGCCATTGCCGGCGTGCTCTGGATCTTCATGTTCGATCCCTCGCTCGGCATGCTGGCGCGTGGCCTGCGCAGCCTGGGCATCGCCTGGAATCCCAAGCTCGACGGCACCGACGCGATGACGCTGGTGATCATGGCGGCGACCTGGAAGCAGATCAGCTACAATTTTCTGTTCTTCCTCGCCGGCCTGCAGTCGATCCCGAAGAGCGTGATCGAGGCGGCGGTGATCGACGGGGCCCGGCCGATGCGCCGCTTCTGGACGATCATCTTCCCGCTGCTCTCGCCGACCACCTTCTTCCTGCTGGTCGTCAACCTCGTCTACGTCTTCTTCGACACTTTCGGCATCATCGACACCGTGACCGGCGGCGGGCCTTCGGGCGCCACCACCACCCTGGTCTACAAGGTCTTCTCCGACGGCAAGGGCGGCTCCGATCTCGGCGGCTCGGCGGCCCAGTCGGTGGTCCTGCTGGTCATGGTGATCGCGATGACCGCCTTCCAGTTCCGCTTCATCGAGCGCAAGGTGAACTACTGATGGCCTCCGAGCTCACCCTCCCGTCATGGTCGGGCTTGTCCCGACCATCCACGCCTTTTGTGGTCGAGGGCCGTGTTCAAGACGTGGATGCTCGCCGCAAGGGCGAGCATGACGGCTGGACGAGCGGAGGCGCGCGCTGATGGCCTCCGTGCTCTGGCAGGAACTCACCGCCGAGGAATTGCGGGCCAAGGCGGCGAACGACGCCGTCGTCGTGCTCCCCGTCGCCTCGATGGAGCAGCATGGGCCGCATCTGGCCGTCGGCGTCGACACCGTGCTCTGCGGTGCCGTCTGCAAGCTCGCCGCCGAGCGCTTGGGCGACCTCGATGTCGTCGTCGCGCCGACGCTGTGGTGCGGCATGGCCGAGCATCACATGGCCTTCGGCGGCACCTTCACCTTCGACATCCCGACCTATCGCGCCGTGCTGCTCTCGCTGCTGAAGAGCCTGGAACGGCATGGCTTCCACCGTGTCGTCATCGTCAACGGCCATGGCGGCAACATCGCCGCGCTCTCCGCCTTCCTGCCGGATTTCGCGCGCGAGACCTCGCTCTTGATCCGGGCCACGACCTACTTCCTGCTGGCGCAGCAGGAGATGGCGCCGTTCATGCAGGACCAGACCAGCGTCATGCATGCCTGCGAGGTCGAGAGCGCGATGATGATGGCGATCGCGCCCGATCTCGTCCGCGACGCGCGGCTGCCCGAGGCGTTCGGCATGCGCGATGCCGACCCGGCGGCGCTGATGCGGCCGACCGTGGCGCGCTACCGCCCCTTCCGCGAGATGACCGAGACCGGCGTGATCGGCGATGCCCGCAGGGCGACGCCGGAGAAGGGCCGCGCCTTCCTGGATGCGGCGGCGGACGCGCTGGTGCGCCTGCTGCGCGAGCGTGGAGACCACGCCTGATGGTCGAGGACCGCCGCCTTGGCGATGCGATCGCCTATACGATCCTGACGATCGGCGTTCTGATCGTCGCCTTCCCGGTCTGGCTGACCTTCGTCGCCTCGACCTGGGACAACGCCACCATCATCAACGGGCAGTTGCCGCTCTATCCCGGCCCGCATCTGTTCGAGAACTATTACCGGATTCTCTTCGTCGGCACGTCGGGTACGACCCGCGAGCCGGTGATCGGGATGATGTTCAACTCCTTCGTGATGGCGATGGCGATCGCGCTCGGCAAGATCTTCATCTCCGTGCTCTCGGCCTATGCCATCGTCTATTACCGCTTCCCGTTCCGGATGGCGGCGTTCTGGATCATCTTCGTCACGCTGATGCTGCCGGTCGAGGTCCGCATCTTCCCGACCTTCAAGGTCGTCTCCGATCTGCGCATGCTCGACAGCTATCAGGGCCTCGCCGTGCCGCTGATCGCCTCGGCGACCGGCACGCTGCTGTTCCGGCAGTTCTTCATGACGATCCCGGACGAATTGCTCGAAGCCTCGAAGATCGACGGGGCCGGTCCGTTCAAATTCTTCAAGGACACGGTCTGGCCGCTCTCGCTGACCACCATCGCGGCGCTGTTCGTCATCCAGTTCATCTATGGCTGGAACCAGTATCTCTGGCCGCTCTTGGTCACCACCAAGGATTCGATGCAGACCATCGTCATCGGCATCCGCAAGATGATCGTCACCTCCGACGCCCTGACCGAATGGCAGCTCGCCATGGCCACCGCCATGCTGGCCATGCTGCCGCCGGTCCTCGTCGTCATCGCCATGCAGAGGCTCTTCGTGAAGGGCCTCGTGGAAACCGAGAAGTAAGCCGCCAATGGCTCAGGTTACGCTCAGCAACGTCAAGAAGGTCTATGCCGGCGGCGTCGAGGCGGTTAAGGGCGTCTCCTTCGACATCCCCGATGGCGGCTTCTGCGTCCTCGTCGGCCCCTCAGGCTGCGGCAAGTCGACCCTTCTGCGCATGGTCGCCGGGCTCGAGACGATCTCGGCCGGCGAGGTCGCGATCGGCGAGCGTGTCGTCAACCAGGTCGAGCCGGCCGACCGCGACATCGCCATGGTCTTCCAGAATTACGCGCTCTATCCGCATATGAGCGTCTACGACAACATGGCCTATGGCCTGCGCAATCGCGGCACCCCCAAGGACGAGATCGAGAAGCGCGTCGCCGAGGCGGCCCGCATCCTGGCCATCGAGCCCTTCCTGCAGCGCCGCCCGCGCCAGCTCTCCGGTGGCCAGCGCCAGCGCGTCGCCATGGGCCGCGCCATCGTGCGCAAGCCGCAGGTCTTCCTGTTCGACGAGCCTCTCTCCAATCTTGACGCCAAACTGCGCGTCCAGATGCGCGTCGAGATCAAGAAGCTGCAGCGGGCGCTGGGCGTCACCGCGATCTACGTCACCCATGACCAGGTCGAGGCGATGACGCTCTCCGACAAGCTCGTCGTGATGAATGGCGGGCAGGTCGAGCAGATCGGCGTGCCCTCGGAGGTCTACCGCAAGCCGGCGAGCCGGTTCGTCGCGACCTTCATCGGCTCGCCGCCGATGAATCTTCTGCCCGGCAAGGTCGACGGCCCCGGCATCGTCGCGCTCGGCGAGGCGATCCTGCAGGCCCGCGACCTGCGCGAGGATCTGCCCAGCGGTACGGCTGTCGAGGTTGGCCTGCGGCCCGAGGATGTCGAGATCGCCTCGGAAGGCGCCGCCGGCTCGCTGCCCTTCGACGTCGATTTCGTCGAGGAGCTCGGCGCGACCCAGCTCTTCCACGGCCGGCTCGCCGAGCATGGCTTCGTCATGCAGGCGGCGACCGGCGATGTCGCGGCGCAGGCCGGGCGGCTCTGGATCACCGTCGATCCCGATCGCGTCCATGTCTTCGACGCCGCCACGGGCTTACGTCTCGGCCGGGCTTGAGCGCGCCTGCTTTCGGCGGGACCATCGCATCATTCCGGGCTCTTCGCTTGCGCGAAGCCCTGGAATGACGGCGGAGCCCGGTCAAAACATCGGAGACGCCAACCGATCGCGGCGCGACGGCGGAAACCATTCTCCCGATTTGCTCTTTACAAGCGCCCGCGCGCGGCTTTCCCTGAGGTCAAGGCCGGAGCTGCCCGCATGAGGTCGTTCGACCCGTCTGGCGCGGCAAGCAGAGAGCCGTCTCGGGTAGCGTCATTCGGGAGTAGCGTCATGTCCCGCCTTCTCGGCATTTTGGCCTTCATCTTTGCCGCGCTCGCCGGCCTCGGCACGGCGCAGGCCGGCGTCAATGTCCGGATCGATCTCGCCACCCAGCGCATGACCGTCAAAACCAGCGACGGCGAGGTCCACAACTGGGCGATTTCCTCCGGTCGCAAGGGTTTCCGTTCGCCGAACGGCGTCTATCGGCCGACCCGGCTCGAACGCAGCTGGTACTCGCGCAAATATGGCGGCGCGATGCCCCATTCGGTCTTCTTCCGCGGCGGCTATGCCATCCATGGCACGACGGCCGTCGGCGCGCTCGGCCGGCCGGCCTCGCATGGCTGCATCCGGCTACACCCGGCCAATGCCGCCAAGCTGTTCGCGCTGGTCAAGAAGCATGGAGCCGGCGCGACCCGCATCGCGCTCAACGGTGCAGTGACCGACAACTACTCGCGCTTCGCCAGCGCCTCGGGCGGCAGCAAGGTCGCCAAGGCCAAGCTGAAGAGCAGCAAGAGCCAGGTCGTCCGGGCCAAGGCGAAGGCGGAGAAGGCGCAATTCGCGGCCAGGCAGCGCAATGCGCCGGGCTGGGGCGAGGCGCGCGAGCAGATCCTGCTGCGGCCGGGACTGCCGCCGGGCGCCTATGGATACCAGCCCTATGGCGGCTCGGGCTGGCGCTGAGGTCCTCCTCAGAGCGCCGCGGCCGAGACCCGCATCCAGCCTTCGAGCGTCTCGCCGGGCTGAAGCCGCCTGAGCGGCGAGGCGGTGCGGACGACGGTCTCGCTCGGGGCTCCGGCGGCGTGGCTCTGCGGCTCGACGCAGAGGAAATCGGCGCCGGCCGGCGCCCAGACCACCGGGCAGCGCAGACTCTCGCTCGCGCTGATCGTGATCGCAAGCCCGGCAGAGGGGGTCTCGATCCGCGCCGAGCCGTCCCAGCCGAGGAAGCTCCAGGCCGTCTCGACGCCGGTGGCGAAGATCGGTTTGCCGGCATAGGGGCCGCCGGCCGGGAATGTCTGTGTTCCGGTCGCGCGGAATTTCTCGCCGAAGATCAGCGCGCCGGTCGCGGTCATACCGAGCCGCGTATCGGGCGCGCAGGGAAACCAGGGATGCAGCCCCATGCCGAAGGGTAGGGCCGTGTCCGACTCGTTGGTGAGCGAAAGCGCGATGGTCATACCGCCTTCGTCGAGCCGGATGTCCTGCCTTGCGCGGTAGCGATAGGGGTCGGGGCCGGCACTACGGCGGTGGAGCAGCGCGGTATGGCCGGCGCTCTGTTCCACGACCTCCCAGGCTGCCTGCCAGCCGAAGCCATGAATCGTTCCGGAAGGATCGTTAGCCGGCACGGTGAAGCGGCTCTCGCCATCGTCGACGAGGCTGTCGAAGGCGCGGTTGGCAAAGGGCAGCATCGCCCAGCAGCCGAACTTGTTCGGCGCGTTCGTCCAGGGCGCGAGAGCCTCCGGCGCATGCAGCAGCCTGTGCGAACGACCATCGGGTCCGCGCCATTCCAGCGCGGCGACGATGCCGCCATGCGCGGGCGAGATCTGGGCGGCATAGGGGCCGGCTGCGAGGGCGAGCATGGGATGGCTCCGTTCAGGCGATCAGGGGCTGCAGCAGCTTCTGCATGGCGCGCATGCGCGGCAGCAGATTGGTCTCGATCTCGTCGCCGGCGACGCGCTGCGACTGGACAGAGAGGTTGAAGGCGGCGGCGACCTGACCGCGGCCATTGACCAGCGGCATGGCGAGCGAGACCAGGCCGAGTTCGAGCTCCTGGTCGACGATCGCATGGCCCTCGGTCCGCACTTGCGCGAGGATCTCCATCAGCTTGCCGATTTCGGTCACCGTATGCGGCGTCAGTGCGTTGGGCTTGCCGGCGAGGATGCGGGCGCGTGCCTCCTCCGGATCGAGCGCGGCGAGAAGCACGCGGCCCATCGAAGTGCAGAAGGCCGGCAGGCGTGAGCCGGTCGAAAGCCCGACCGACATGATCCGGCGCTGGGCCGAACGGGCGATATAGACGATCTCGTGCCCGTCGAGCAGGCTGGCCGAGCAGGATTCGTGGGTCTCTTCCGAGAGGCGTTCGAGGAAGGGCTGAACGAGCTTCGGCAGCGCCGTCGAGGACAGCCAGGCATAGCCGAGCCGCAACACGCGCGGCGTCAGCCGGAAGAATTTTCCGTCGAACTCGGCATAGCCGATGCGTGTCAGGGTGAGCAGGCAGCGCCGGGCGGCGGCGCGCGAGAGATCGGTGGCGCGGGCGACATCGGCGATGGTCAGCCGGTCATGCCCGGCATCGAAGCACTCGATCACCGCCAGTCCCTTTTCGAGCGCCGCCATGTGATCGGGCGAGGCCGGCAGCCGATCCGCTTCGCTGCTTGACCCTGCCAAGACCTGTCCGTAAAGTTCGAAAATGAGAACGATGTGCGATAAACGCACAATTGGTGAGGAGATGTCAAGGTGGCGAAATTCGTCTCCCTGCAGGAGGGGATCGAGGAGGTCCTGCGCGATGGCGACCAGGTCTCGATGGAGGGCTTCACCCATCTGATCCCGCATGCCGCCGGCCATGAGGCGATCCGCCAGAGCCGCAAGCGGCTGACGCTGATCCGGATGACACCGGACCTGATCTACGACCAGATGATCGGCATGGGCTGCGCCGAAAAGCTCGTCTTCTCCTGGGGCGGCAATCCTGGCGTCGGCTCGCTGCACCGCCTGCGCGACGCGATCGAGAATGGCTGGCCGCATCGCCTGGAGATCGAGGAGCACAGCCACGCGGCCATGGCCAACGCCTATGAGGCCGGCGCAGCGAACCTGCCTTTCGCGGTCTTCCGCGGCTACAAGGGCGTCGACCTGCCCAAGGTCAATCCGAACATCCGTTCCGTGACCTGCCCCTATACCGGCGAGGTACTGGCGACCGTGCCGGCGCTGCGACCGGATGCGGCGGTGATCCACGCGCTCCGGGCCGACCGCGAGGGCAATGTCCTGCTCGAGGGCATTGTCGGCGTGCAGAAGGAGGCGGTGCTGGCGGCGAAGCGCTCGCTGGTCACGGTCGAGGAGATTGTCGAGGATTTCGGGCCGCGCAACGCCAATGCGGTGATCCTGCCGTCCTGGGCGGTCACCGCCATCGCCCATGTCCCGGGCGGCGCCTACCCGTCCTATGCGCATGGCTACTACAAGCGCGCCAACGAGTACTACATCGGCTGGGACAAGATCGCGCGCGAGCGCGACAGCTTCTTGTCATGGATCAAGGCGAACGTCCTGGAAAAGGGCCCTGATGCGTTCGCGCAATACGCCCGGCCCCGGCGTCAGGCGGCGGAGTAAGCGTCATGAGCCATACTCCAACCGAGATGATGACCATCGCAGCGTCCCGGCTGCTGACCAATGACGACATCTGCTTCGTCGGCATCGGCGCCCCCTCGGCCGCCTGCAATCTCGCCCGGCTGACCCATGCGCCCGGCATCACGCTGATCTATGAATCCGGGACGCTCTCGACGCGGCCGAGCGTGCTGCCGCTCTCGATCGGCGATGGCGAGCTCTGCGACACCGCGTTGACCACCGTGCCGGTGCCGGAGATGTTCCGCTACTGGCTGCAGGGCGGGCGGATCACCATCGGCTTCCTCGGCGGCGCCCAGATCGACCGCTTCGCCAATCTCAACACCACCGTGGTCGGCGACTATGCCGTGCCCAAGGTCCGCCTGCCGGGCGGCGGCGGCGCCCCCGAGATCGCCAGCAATTGCGGGCAGATCTTCATCACCATGGCGATGGGCTCGCGCGCCTTCGTCGAGACGCTGCCCTTCATCACCTCCTTCGGCCATGGCACCGGCAAGGGCGATCGCGAGAAGCTCGGCCTCAGGACCAAGGGGCCGACCCGGGTGATCACCGATCTCTGCGTCATGGCGCCGGATCCGGAGACCGCCGAACTCAGCGTGATCTCGCTGCATCCCGGCGTGACCCGCGAGCAGGTTCAGGCCGGCTGTGGCTGGCCCCTGCGCTTCGCCGCCGATCTCTCCGAGACGCCGGCGCCGAGCGATCAGGAACTCGAGGTGCTGCGCGGCCTGCATGCGCGCACCAGGCAAGCCCATGGAGTGGCGGCATGAGTCTGATCTTTCCCCGCACCGGGCTGAAAGCCCACCCGCTCAACAATTCGCCGGAGTACAAGAGCACGCTGAGGCGGGCTCCCTCGCAGCCGCTGATCCTGCTGCCGCACACGCTGTCGGAGATCAGCGGGCCGGTCTTCGGCCATAGGGCGGTCGCGGAAGGCGATTCCGATCTCACCCGCCAGCATGCCGGCGAGCCGCTCGGCGAGCGCATCATCGTCAGCGGCCGCGTGCTCGACGAGGATGGCCGGCCGGTGCCGCATACGCTGGTCGAGATCTGGCAGGCCAATGCCGGCGGGCGCTATGTCCACGTCAAGGACCAGCATCCGGCGCCGCTCGACCCGAATTTCACCGGTGCCGGCCGGGCCCTGACCGATGCCGAAGGGCGCTATCGCTTCGTCACGATCAAGCCCGGCGCCTATCCCTGGCGCAACCACCACAATGCCTGGCGCCCGGCCCATATCCATTTCTCGCTGTTCGGGCCGAGCTTCCTGTCGCGCGTCATTACCCAGATGTATTTCCCCGGCGATCCGCTCTTCCCCTTCGACCCGATCTTCCAGTCGATCACCGATGCGAAAGCGCGCGAGCGTTTGATCTCGCGCTTCGACCTCGACACCACCGAGCTGGAATGGGCGCTCGGCTACCAGTTCGACATCGTGCTGCGCGGCCGCGAGATGACGCCGACGGAGGAGCCGCATGAGCACTGACCGCAAGGCCCCGCTCGCACTCACGCCCTCGCAGACGATCGGGCCGTTCTTCGCCTATGCCCTGACGCCGCGCGCCTATGGCGGCACGGAGCTCGCCACCGAGCAGGTCGCGGCCGAAGGCGTCGCCGGCGAGCGCATCCGCATCGAGGGCGCCGTCTATGACGGCGACGGCGTACCGGTCGGCGACGCCATGATCGAGACCTGGCAGGCCGATGCCGAAGGGCGCTTCAACGCCGCCGGCAATGCCGGCTTCACCGGCTTCGGCCGGGCCGAGACCAGCGCCGAGGGCGCCTATTTCGTCGAGACCGTGCGTCCGGGTGCCCTGCCGGGACCGAACGGCACGATGCAGGCCCCGCATCTCGCGGTTTCGGTATTCGCGCGCGGCCTGCTGGTCCGGTTGGCGACACGGATCTATTTCGACGATGAGTCCGGCAATGCCGGGGATCCGATGCTGGCCCTGGTGCCGGAAGCGCGGCGCGCGACCCTGATCGCCAAGCGTGGCCCCGGCGGTGTCTTCCGCTTCGATATCCGGCTCCAGGGCGAGGGCGAGACGGTCTTCTTCGACCTCTGACCGGCGCTCCGCCGTTGCTCCGGCGAGGGTTGGTAGCGAAATGGCCTGCATGCCCATCGACGCATACGGATCATGATTGATCCGGCGCCCTGCTTGGGGCATCGCTCACACGGTCATTCGCCTTAACCCCTGCCCATCCCACGATGCGGAGGGCTCATGCCGGAGCCTGTCATGCCCTCACCCCTGATCGCGCTCGACTGGGGCACGACCCGCGCCCGCGCCTTCCTGATCGGCGAGGACGGCGATGTGCTGGACAAGCGCAGCGCCGATCGCGGTATCCAGTCGGTGCCGGCAGGCGGCTTCCCCGCCGCCTTCGAGGCGATCGCCGGTGATCTGCGCCGGGCCAATCCGGAGGCCGCCATTCTGCTCGCCGGCATGGTCGGCAGCCGCAATGGCTGGATCGAGGCGCCCTATGTCGCCTGCCCGGCGAGCCCGGCTGAGATCGCCGCCGCAGGCCTGCGCGTGACGCTCGACGACGGCACCGCCGCGACCGTGCTGCCCGGCCTCTCCTGTGACGAGGGCGCCTTCGACGTGATGCGCGGCGAGGAGACGCTGGTCGTCGGGCTCGGCCTCGGCGACGGCATCGCCTGCCTGCCGGGCACGCATTCGAAATGGGCGCAGGTCGAGGGCGGCCGCATCACCCGCTTCGCCAGCTTCATGACCGGCGAGGTCTATGGTCTCCTGCGCGAGCATTCGATCCTGTCGCGGCTCGCGGTCGAACCAGCCGAGGAAGACGCCGTCGAAGGTGCGCGCCGCGGCCTTGCCGCCGCCGCGCGGCCGGGCGGTCTGCTCAACGCGGCCTTCGCCGCCCGCTCCGAAGTACTGGCCGGGCGAATGAGCGGCGGGGCCGTCGGCCCCTATCTCTCCGCGCTTCTGGTCGCGCAGGAGATCGCCGGAGCCCGCGCCCTGTTCGGTGGCCTAGACAACCTGCACCTCGTCGCCGACGGCGTCCTTGCCCGGAGCTATGGCCGGGCGCTCGCGGCCGCGGGGCTCGATCATCAGCTCGTCACGCCGGAAGCCGCCTTCGTCGCCGGCGTGGCGCGCCTCGCTGCGGATCTGCCGGCGTGATCGTCGTCTTCGGATCGCTCAATCTCGATCTGGTGACGCCGGTCGAGCGTCTGCCCGGCCCCGGTGAGACCGTGCTCGGCCCGGGCTATGCCCTCCATCCCGGCGGCAAGGGTGCCAACCAGGCACTGGCTGCGCGCCGAGCCGGTTCCACGGTCGTGCTCGTCGGTGCCGTTGGCCGCGACGCCTTCGCCGATCTCGCAGTGGAATTGCTCGCCGCCGACGGCGTCGACCTGACTCATCTCGCCCGCGTCGTCGCGCCGACCGGCGCCGCCTTCATCGCCGTCGATGCGCAGGGCCAGAACCAGATCGTCGTCGCTGCCGGGGCCAATGCGCAGGCGAGCGCCGACGCGGTGGCGGCGATGGCATTGGGCGAGGACGACCTCCTGCTGCTCCAGCGCGAGGTACCCGAGCCGGAATGTGTTCGCGCGGCACAGGCCATGCGCGCGGCCGGCGGGCGCGTGATCCTCAATCTCGCCCCGGCCGGCGTGCCGGCTCAGGAACTGCTCGGCCTGACCGATATCCTGATCGCCAACGAGCACGAGGCGGCGCTGCTGTCGCAGGGCCTCGGCTGGGAGGAGAGCGCGCCGGACGCGATCGCGCAGCGGCTCGATGCCGAGCGCGGCATCGCCTGTATCGTCACGCTCGGAGCAGACGGCGCCGTCGGCTGGTATGGCGGGGTTCGCCGCCGGCTTGCGGCGCCGGAGGTCGCGGTGGTCGACACCGTCGCCGCCGGGGATAGTTTCGTCGGCGCTTTCGCCGCGGCGTTGCAGGCCGGCTTCGGCTTTTCGGGCGCATTGCAGCGTGGTCTCGCCGCCGGCTCGCTCGCCTGTACGCTCGCCGGTGCGCAGCCCAGCGTGCCGCGCCGCGAAGCGATCGAGGCGCTGGTCGGGCAGGGTTTCCTGTAGATTCGTCGCGATCGGCTTCCGCGACGGTTAAGCCTGTCGCACCGTCAAGGGCCCTGCAGGGTGCCGTGGCGCGCCGGATTCATGCTTCGTCAGCACTCTGCGCGGCTATCTCGCCCGGGAAACGCGCGAAAGGATGTTGGATGGCGCCGCGGCCGATCTTCTGGTCCCTGGGCATGGCCGGCGCCGCCGGATTTCTGGCGCTGAACTACGCCGGTGATCTCGACCAGATGTCACGGGCCGAGCCGCTGCTCGCCGCGGCCGCTCCGGAGCGCCCGGCTGCCAGCGCCGGTGAGCGCCGCTCGCTGGCGATCAATGCCGATTATCGCGGCCACTACATCGTCCATCCCTCGATCGACAACTACCGCGTCAAGATGATGGTCGATACCGGCGCGAGCTTCATCGCGCTGACCGATGCCGATGCACGGGCGCTGGGCGTCAGGCCGGAGCGCTCGGCCTATACCTACGCTCTCAGCACCGCCAATGGCGTCGTCCGGGGCGCGCAGGTCAGGCTGCGCGAGGTCCGGCTCGGCGAGATCATGGTCCGCGATGTCGAGGCGGTGGTGCTGCCGGCGGGGGCGCTCCGCATGAGCCTGCTCGGCACCTCTTTCCTCCGCAGGCTTTCGGGCTACGAAGTCCAGGGCGGCCGGATGGTTCTGCGCGGTTGAGAGTGCCGGTTTCCATCGCCATTCCGTTAGGCTATGCCCGGCTTGCGTCCCTGCCCTGTCATGCTCAGGCTGCATTCATGTAGCCTGTGGCCTTTCCGCTCAGCATGTCTCCTGCGGGCTCTGCCTGGCCCGCTTTCCTCGAAGATGGATGGCCCGATGTTTCCGAAGCCGCTGCCCGAGCTTTTCCCGAACACCTTCGACTATGAATCGCTGCCGATGGTGAAGCCGACCGGCTTCCGCGAATACGATGCACGCTGGTTCTTCGGGAAAGAGCTCAATCTGATGGGCGTCCAGGCCGTCGGCATGGGGCTCGGCACGCTGATCAGGCGCATGGGCGTCAAGCCCGAGATCGTTACCGCGCATGATTTCCGCAGCTATTCCTCCTCGATCAAGATGGCGCTGGTCACCGGCCTGATGGCGGCCGGCTGCAAAGTCCATGATATCGGCCTCGCCATGTCGCCCATGGCCTATTTCGCCCAGTTCGAGCTCGACGTGCCCTGCGTCGCCATGGTCACCGCCTCGCATAACGACAATGGCTGGACCGGCATCAAGATGGGCGCCCAGCGTCCTGTCACCTTCGGCCCGGACGAGATGGGCCAGCTGCGCGACATCGTGCTCGCGGGCGACTTCGACCTGCCGGGCGGCGGCTCCTATCAGTTCGTGCCCGATTTTCCGGCACGCTACATCGCCGATCTGACCAACCGTCCGAAGATCAAGCGCAAGCTCAAGGTCATCGCCGCCTGCGGCAACGGCACTGCCGGCGCCTTCGCGCCGCAGATCCTGGAGGCGCTCGGCTGCGAGGTCATCCCGATGGATGCCGAGCTCGACCACACCTTCCCGCGCTATAATCCGAACCCCGAAGACATGAAGATGCTGCACGCCATGGCCGATGCCGTGAAGCAGCATGGCGCCGATGTCGCGCTCGGATTCGATGGCGACGGCGACCGCTGCGGCGTCGTCGACAATCATGGCGAGGAGATCTTCGCCGACAAGATCGGCGTGATGCTGGCGCGCGATCTCGGCAGGCTCAATCCGGGCGCGCAATTCGTCGTCGACGTCAAGTCGACCGGTCTGTTCTCGACCGATCCGGAGCTGCAGAAGCTCGGCGTCAAGACCGATTACTGGAAGACCGGCCACTCCTATATCAAGCGCCGGGTGCGTGATCTCAACGCGCTCGCCGGCTTCGAGAAGTCGGGCCACTTCTTCTTCAACGCGCCGGTCGGCCGTGGCTATGACGACGGCGTCGTCACCGCCATCGCCGTGATCGACATGCTCGACCGCAATCCGGGCAAGTCGATGGCCGAGCTCTACGCCGCCGTGCCCAAGACCTGGGGCACGCCGACCATGGCGGCGAAATGCGCCGACGAGATCAAGTACGGCGTCAGCGACAAGATCACCCAGCGAATCCAGGCGATGCAGGCGGCGGGCGAGAAGATCGCCGGGCAGAAGATCGTCGACGTCATCACCGTCAACGGCGTTCGCGTCGTCAACGAGGATGGGACCTGGGGCCTGATCCGCGCCTCCTCGAACAAGCCCGAGCTGGTCGTCGTCTGTGAGAGCCCGGTCTCGGAAGCGCGCATGCGCGAAATGTTCAAGGCGATCGACGGCGTGCTGCGCGAGAACCCGGAAGTCGGCGCCTATAACCAGACGATCTGAGCGGCTTAGCCGCTTGCTCTCCCGCAGATCCGCTGAAAAGCCGGGTCTGCGGGTACGCCGCTGCGGCCGGGCGGGCCTTTGAGCCCGTCCGAGCTAGAATAACGAACCCGAGCATTCCAGCGCTTCAACGGATGCGGACATGTCTTGGCGCGGCTCTCGCCGCCCGGTGCGTGCTTCGGGAACGCGCCTCTCCCGGAAGCCGAGAATTCCTATGGCATCGGACCGAAAAGTGGACTCCACTTTTCCGAAAACTCCGATGCGATAACACTGAGATAGATCATCGTGATCGCGTCCGATCGGACGCGCGGCGATCTAGCGCTTATCGTCCGTCGCCGCGGCGTTGCGGGCCTTGTTCTGACCGCCGACCTCGTCGAAGAAGCGCTTGACGTCGCCGAGCTGCGCCGCAGGCTGGCATTCCGGCGTGCAGGAATAGCTTTCACGCTCGAGACCGCGCTGCACGGTCAGGATCGAATCCGAGGCCGCGCGGACCCGCACGAAGGATTCCGCCAGCAGCGCACCATTGGCATCGAGCGCGATCAGATTGGTCACGCCGAAGCTCTTGCCGGTGACCACCATCACGCCATTGCGCTGGACCGTGACATCCGCGATCGCGGGATTGCCGACGATCACGGTCTGCGCCTTTTCGGGCAGGCGGACCACCTTGGCGTGATCGACGGTGACGACCACCGCGCCCTGCTGGCTCTCGGCCGGGGCTGCGGCCGGGGCTGGCGCGGGACGAGTCTGTGCGATTGCGGTGGAGAAGACGGTGCCGCCGGCCGCGATGGCGGCGATGAGGACAAGCCGCGAGGCGGTCATCGCAATCAACATGGTGGCGCCCCAAGGTTTCCAACGGGTCGAGCAAAGCCGAAAATGATGAATCAATCCCTAAAAAGGCGATCTGGCGCGGGCGGACAGGCCCCATTCCTGGAGCAAGGCTTTGGACAATGTGCCAGAATTGGGAGGGGCGCCCCCCGAACGGAGACAGAAATAAAGTCGTCAGCTTGGGAGAGGGTCCGCAAATACTGTAATAAGTAAATTTGTAGCAATATTTATACGCATATTTAACCGTGGATTTGAGATAGGGCTGTGTTAACCATCCAAGAAGCGCCCGGAAAATTTGCCGAATTCTTGAGTCACTTTAACTGATCAGCAATGCGAGCTGTGTAGCTTCGCAATTGTCGCTGACCGAAGCCGATCCAGAGCAAGGCAGCAGTCAAACCGTGGTGCAAAAGGAGACTATCATGACCAAGTTTTTCGCTCGCTTCGCCAAGGACGAATCCGGCGCGACCGCCATCGAGTACGGCCTGATCGCCGCCCTGATCGCCGTCGTCGCCATTGCCGGCATGGAAGTGGTCGGTACCAACCTGCTCGCCAAGTTCAACGAAATCGCGGGCAAGCTCGTCTGATACTGTCGGGCTGACAAGCCCGGCCAGTTACGATCTGTCGAGACGCCCCGGAGAAATTCCGGGGCGTTCTCATTTCAAGAACCTCTGCGACGCCGGCGGTAAGCCTTTGGTCAGCCCGTTGCCGCAGTATCCCAGCCGAACGCTGAAACCGGGTGGATGCCATGTCGCTGCCGCTGATCGCCGTCCTCGTCATCTTCCCCGCCGCGATGGCCTATGCCGCGGCTAGCGACATCGTCACGATGACGATCTCGAACCGGCTCTGCCTGCTGCTGGTCGCGGCCTTCGCGCTCTGCGCCGCCAGCCTCGGCCTGAGCTGGCCCCAGATCGGCTCGCATGTCGCCGCCGGGCTTCTCGTACTCCTGTTCGGCATCCTCCTGTTCGCGGCCGGCTGGGTCGGCGGCGGCGACGCCAAGCTCGTGGCTGCCACGGCGCTCTGGTTCGGCTTCGAACCATTGCTGTCCTATCTGCTGGTGACGGCGATCGCCGGAGGGGTGCTGACGCTGCTTCTGTACCAGCTGCGGCAGGCGCCACTGCCGGGCAGGGCCGAGAACTGGGCCTGGGCGAAGCGGCTGCATGGCGTTCAGCAAGGCGTGCCCTATGGCGTGGCGCTGGCCTTCGGCGCGCTCGCGGTTCTCCCGCAAACTGCGATCTGGCGGGCTGCGATCGGTGTTTGAGCAGGGATCGGCGGCTTCCAGCGGAAGGCGCCGGCAAAAAGATACGTACGGTTAACCATAAGTTGACGATTCCGGCGGCACGATCGGTCTGAGGGCTGGCTCGTGCTGGCCGAGGATCGCCAGCCATGAGTCCCGCCAGAATCGTCATCCTCGCAGTCGCGCTGGTCGCCGGGCTGGGCGCTGCGTTGCTGATCAATCGCCCCCCCAAGATCACCAGCCCGTCGGTGACCAAATACGAACCGGCGCCGACGGTCGAGGTCCTGGTCGCAGCCGCGGATGTTCCGCTCGGCAATCGGCTGGCCGCCAGCGATCTGCGCTGGATCGCCTGGCCGCTGGCCAGTCTGCCGACTGGCGTGATCCGGCGTCAGGATGCACCCGAGGGCGAGGCGGAGTTCGTCGGCCAGGTCGCGCGGGCGCAGCTCTTCGGCGCCGAGCCGATCCGCCGCGAAAAGCTGATCCGCACCGATGGCTCGGGTTTTCTCTCCGCCATCCTCCCCGCGGGCAAGCGCGCCATCGCCATCACCACCGAGCGAAGCGGCGCCAACACCGCCGGCGGCTTCATCCTGCCCAATGATCGCGTCGACGTGATCCGCACCAGCCGCGACGACAGCAACAACAGAGACGGCTCGGCGCCCATCAGCGAGGCAGTGCTGGTCAATGTCCGTGTTCTGGCGATCGGCCAGAACGTCCAGGAAAAGAACGGCGAGAAGGTCGTGGTGGGCGAGACCGCGACCCTGGAGCTCGACCCGCATCAGGTCGACATCGTCGCGCTCGCCCAGAAGACGAGCTCGCTCTCGCTGGCGCTGCGCAGCCTCCAGGATGCGGGCGAACTGAGCCCCCCGACCACCGAAGGCGGGATGACCCTCGTGCGCTACGGCGTCACCAGCAAGGGCGTGAAGCCATGATCCCCGCCAGCACCGATTTTCGTCTCCGTCGCCCCGCCTTGCCGCGGCGGCGTTTCGCCCTGGCCTTGCTGCCGCTCGGCGCGCTGATCGCGGCCCCGGCGGCGCTGGCGCAGAGCAAGGGCGCCGCCCCGGTGCTCAATGTCGGGGCCAGCGAGCATGCGATCTCGCGCCGGCTCGACCTTTCGATCGGACGCTCGCTGATCGTGGAGCTGCCGCGCGACGCCAAGGAAGTCTTCGTCGCCAATCCCAAGGTCGCCAATGCCGTCGTGCGTTCGGCCCGCAAGCTCTTCGTGATCGGCATGGCCGATGGCTCGACCTCGATGTTCGTGATGGATGCCGAGGGCAGGCAGATCACGGCGCTCGAGATCGAGGTGGGGCGCGATCTCAATGTGCTGCGGCAGACCCTGCGCTCGGCCATGCCGCAGGCGCAGATCCAGGTGAAGCCGGCGGGCAATTCGATCCTCCTGGTCGGCAATGTCGCCAGCGCCTCCGAAGCGACGCAGGCCATGGACATCGCCAACGCCTTCGTCGGCATCTCCGGCGAGGGCACCAATGCCACCAGGGGCGCGGTCATCAATTCGCTGACCATTCGCGGCCGCGACCAGGTCATGGTCAAGGTCGTCGTTTCCGAGGTGTCTCGCAAGGCGATCAAGCAGCTCGGCATCAACTCGACGGGTGAATGGAAGCTCGGCAAGTTCAGCATCACGCCGTCGATCGACACGCCTTTCTCCTTGCAGCCGCAGCAGCTCGCGGCGACCGCGATCGGAGCCGGCGTCGGCAACTCCACCAATTTCACGCTGCGGGCGCTGGAGCGCGCCGGATTGTCGCGCGTGCTCGCCGAGCCGACCGTCACGGCGATCTCGGGTGAGAGTGCCAAGTTCACCGCGGGCGGCGAGGTGCCGATACCGAACGGCTATTCCTGTGACACGACCAATCGCTGCGTTCTGAACATCACCTACAAGCCGGTCGGGGTCTCTCTGAACTTCACGCCGATCGTGATGTCGGAAGGCAAGATCTCGATGCGGATCGCCACCGAAGTCACCGAGCTCGACTTCGAGAACCAGCTTCGCCTCAACCCGACCGAGACCACCGCGGTCAACGCCCCGGGCTTCCGGGTCCGCAAATCCGACACCACGGTCGAGCTGCCTTCCGGCGGCACGTTGGCGACGGCGGGCCTGATTCAGCGGGTGTCGCGCCAGGCGATCAACGGCCTGCCCGGCCTGATGAACATTCCGATCATCGGCACGCTGTTCCGTTCGCGCGACTATCAGCGCGAGGAGACCGAGCTGATGATCGCGGTGACGCCCTACATCGTGAAGCCGGTCGACCCCGGACAGCTCAACCGGCCGGACGACGGCTTCGTCGAGGCGCACGATGCCCAGACCGTGCTGATGGGACGGCTCAACAAGATCTACGGAACGACCAGTGGCGGGCCTGTGCCCCAGGCCTATCGCGGCCGTGTCGGCTTCATCGCCGATTGAGGGCGGCGGCCATGCATCTGCAAGGGATGGTGAGCGTGACGACAGAGGACAGAACCAGGATGTGTCGCCGCAGCCCGGCAGGTCTGCTTTCCGTGCTCGCGACCGTGCTCGCCCTGGGGGCCTGCGCCAAGGGCGACCTGACGGCGGGTGGCGCTCCTTTCGATACGCGCGAGCGCCATCCGATCGTGCTGCGCGACGCTCCGCGCTCGCTCGATGTCTTCGTCGGCCGCGCCGGCGGCGGGCTCGATCCGCGTCAGGCCGATGACGTCACCCGCTTCGGCCAGGACTATCGCCGCAGTGGCCGCGGCGGCCTGGTTGCCGAGGTGCCGACCGGCTCCGGGCGCGAGCTCGCCGCGCGTGACACGCTCGACGGCATTCGCCGCTCGTTGGCGCAGGCCGGCGTGTCCCAGGGGGCGCTCCAGGTCAGGACTTATCCGGTTGCCGATCCCGGCCTCGCCTCGCCGATCCGCCTGACCTATGCCTCACTGCAGGCCGGGTTGCCGCATTCCTGTGGGCAATGGCCGGAGGATGCCGGCGTCTCGAGCTACAAGACCGACGCCTCGAACGAGCCGCTGTGGAATTTTGGCTGCTCGACGCAGGCCAATCTCGCCGCGCAGGTCGCCGATCCGCTCGACCTCGTCCGCGCCCGCGGCGAAGGTCGGCTCGACACCCAGAAGCGCATGGAAGCGATCAAGAAGCTGCGCGAGGGCAAGGATCCCTCGACCCTTTATCGCCAGGAGCAGACTGCGATCAGCACAGCCGTCGGAGGCAAGTGATGGCAGCTGGACCGCTTCACGAGACGGAAATGCCCGGCGAGGAGATCATCGCACCGCTGCCGCGCATCACCTTGCAGGCCTTCTGCGAGACGCAGGAAGTCGCTGCCGCGATGCAGGCGGTGACGGCCGACCGGCGTATGGACAAGGCGCAGACCCGCATTCAGATGGGAGGGCCGGCTGCGGCCGTGGAAGCGTTCCGCGCCGCGCCTACGCCGAACGTCATCGTCCTGGAGACGGTCACCGAGCCGGGGCGGCTGATCGCCAGCCTCGATGCGCTTGCCGAAAGCTGCGATCCGGGCACCAAGGTCGTCGTCATCGGCCATGTCAACGATGTTCAGCTCTATCGCGACCTGATCCGCCGTGGCGTCAGCGACTATCTGATCGCCCCGCTCGGCGTGCTCGACGTGCTGCGGACCTTGTCCGAGCTCTACGCCACGCCCGGCGCCCAGACGCTCGGGCGCACCATCGCCGTGGTCGGGGCCAAGGGCGGCGTCGGCTCGTCGACCGTGGCGCATAACCTCGCCTGGGCGATCGGCCGCAATCTCGGCGCCTCGACCGTGATCGCCGACCTCGACATCGCCTTCGGTACGGCCGGGCTCGATTTCAATCAGGATCCGCCGCAGGGGGTTGCCGAGGCGGTGTTCGCGCCCGAGCGCCTCGACGCGAACATGCTCGACCGGCTGCTCTCGCGCTGCAGCGAGAATCTCGCTCTGCTCGCTGCGCCCGCCGTGCTCGATCGTACCGTCGATCTCGGCGAGGATGCGCTCGACCTGTTGCTCGACCTGCTGCGCGCGAGCGTTCCCTGCATCGTGCTCGACGTGCCGCATCTCTGGACGGGTTGGGCAAAACGCACCCTGATCGGGGCCGATGAGGTCGTGATCGTCGCGGCTCCGGAGCTGGCTTCGCTGCGCAATGCCAAGAACATGATGGATCTGCTGCGCGCCGCACGGCCGAACGATTCCGTGCCGCGGCTGATCCTCAACCAGGTCGGTCTCGCCAAGCGGCCGGAGATCGATGCCGCCGAATTCGCCAAGGCGCTCGGCGTCGAGGTCCTGAATGCGATCCCCTTCGACGCGCAGCTCTTCGGTACCGCTGCCAATAACGGCCAGATGGTCGCGGAGGTCCAGTCCGGCGGCAGGGCCGCCGAGGCCTTCATCCAGATCGCGATGGCGCTGACCGGGCGCGGCGAGGCCAAACGCAGCAAGCGCAGCCTGCTCGAGCCGCTGGTTGCCAAGCTGATGCGCCGGAAGGCCTGAGATGTTCGGCAAGAGAACCGCGATCCAGCTGGTCACCCCGGCCAAGGCGGCTCCCACCGCGACGGCTGTCCGGGTGGCCGAAGCCCGGCCTGGGACGGTCGAGGCCCGCCGGCCGCCGCCGCCGGCCCCGGTCGAGTCGGTCAAGTCCGACGAATACTACCAGATGAAGAGCATGATCTTCGGTGCTCTCATCGAGGCGATCGATCTCTCCCAGCTCGCCAAGCTCGATGGCGAATCGGCGCGCGAGGAGATCCGTGACATCATCAACGAGATCATCTCGCTGAAGAATGTCGTGCTCTCGATCGCCGAGCAGGAGGAGCTGCTCGACGACATCTGCAACGACGTCCTCGGCTACGGGCCGCTGGAGCCGCTGCTGGCACGCGACGACATCGCCGACATCATGGTCAATGGCGCGAGCCGGACCTTCATCGAGACCGACGGCAAGATCCAGCTCACCAATATCCGCTTTCGCGACAATGCGCAGTTGATGAACATCTGCCAGCGCATCGTCAGCCAGGTCGGCCGGCGCGTCGACGAGAGCTCGCCGATCTGCGACGCCCGTCTCGCCGATGGCTCGCGCGTCAACGTCATCGCGCCGCCGCTCGCCATTGACGGGCCGGCGCTGACCATCCGCAAGTTCAAGAAGGACAAGCTGACGCTGGACCAGCTGGTCCGCTTCGGCGCGATCGCGCCGCCCGGCGCCGAGATTCTCAAGATCATCGGCAAGGTCCGCTGCAATCTGGTGATCTCGGGCGGCACAGGCTCCGGCAAGACGACGCTGCTGAACTGTCTGACCAACTATATCGAGCATGACGAGCGCGTGATCACCTGCGAGGACGCGGCGGAGCTGCAATTGCAGCAGCCGCATGTCGTGCGTCTCGAAACCCGCCCGCCCAATCTCGAGGGTACCGGTGCGGTCACCATGCGCGATCTCGTCAAGAACTGCCTGCGCATGCGGCCCGAGCGCATCATCGTCGGCGAGGTGCGCGGGCCCGAGGCCTTCGACCTGCTGCAAGCGATGAACACGGGTCATGACGGCTCGATGGGCACGCTGCACGCCAACACGCCGCGCGAATGCCTGAGCCGTATCGAATCGATGATCACCATGGGTGGCTTCAGCCTGCCCTCGAAGACCCTGCGCGAGATGATCTGCTCCTCGATCGACGTGATCATCCAGGCGCAGCGCATGCGCGACGGTTCGCGCCGGATCACCCATATCACCGAGGTGATGGGCATGGAGGGCGACGTCATCATCACCCAGGACCTGATGGTCTTCGACGTGCTGGGCGAGGACCCGAACGGCAAGCTGATCGGCCGCCACCGCTCGACCGGGATCGGCCGGCCGCGCTTCTGGGAGAGGGCACGCTATTTCGGCGAGGAGCAACGCCTGGCCACGGCCCTCGATGAACTCGAGGGCCAGAACGACGCCGGCATGGCGTAACCGGGGGAGCGGGGCAACGCCATGGATCTTGGGCTGATCGCTGCCGTCATCCTCGCCGCCATCTCGGCGGGCGGCGTCGCCTATGCGTTGTTCTACCCCTCGCTCAGCGGCCAGGCTCGGGTCGAGCGGCGGCTCAAGGAGTTCGCGACTCCGGTGATCACGCGCAGCGCAGCAGAGCGCGAAGCGCAGAATCGCGCCAAACGCGGCCAGGTAGCGCAAAGCCTGAAGGATATCGAAAAGCGCGAGAAAGCCCGCAACAAGGCGACGCTCGAAGTCAGGATTCAACAGGCCGGGCTGAGCTGGTCGCGCCGGCAATACTTCATCTTTGCCGCCGTGATGGGCCTTGTCTGCGGCCTGCTCGCGCTGGTGGCGTCCGGCAAGGGCGTGCTCGGTGTCGTCGGCCTGTTCGTCGGCCTTTTCGGCGTGCCTTCCTTCTTCCTCAACCAGCGCCGCAAGAAGCGCCTGAAACGTTTCTCGAACGAGTTTCCCAATGCGCTCGACGTCATCGTACGCGGCATCAAATCGGGCCTGCCTTTGAACGACTGCCTGCGCATCATCGCCAATGAAGCGCAGGAGCCGGTCAAGACCGAGTTTCGCCTGATCGTCGAGGCGCAGGCGCTGGGCCTCGCCCTGAGCGATGCTGCCGCCAAGCTGTTCGAGCGCATGCCCTGCCCCGAGGCCAACTTCTTCGGCATCGTACTGGCGATCCAGCAGAAGACCGGCGGCAACCTCGCCGAGACCTTGGCCAATCTCTCCCGCGTCATTCGCGAGCGCCGCAAGATGCGCGACAAGATCGCGGCGGTCTCGATGGAGGCCAAGGCTTCGGCGGCGATCATCGGCAGCCTGCCGGTCGTCGTCGCGCTGCTCGTCTATGTGACGAGCCCCCGTTACATCGAGCAGCTCTGGCTGACCTCGACCGGCCAGGTTGCGCTGCTGGGCGCGGCGGTCTGGATGACGATCGGGATCCTGGTGATGAAGAAAATGATCAATTTCGATATCTGAGGCGACAGAACATGGTTGCGCTCCTCATCGAGAAGGTCACCGACCTCAACTTCATGCTGGCCCTATTGGGCGGGCTGGCCGTGGCCGCGACGGTCGTCATGGTCGGCACCCCCCTGGTCGAGGGCAATGTTCTTGGCAAGCGGATGAAGAGCGTCGCGACCGAGCGCGACAAAATCCGCGCCCGCGAACGCGATCGGCTGGCGCGCCAAGGCGACAAAATCTCGCTGCGGCAGGAGCCGAAGGAGTTCATGCGCCGCACCGTCGAGCAGTTCAAGCTCGGCGACTGGCTCGGCACGGAGCATGCCAAGAAGCAGCTCGCCATGGCCGGCTTTCGCGGCCAGCAGGCGGAGATCGGCTTCCTGTTCTTCCGGGCGGTCACGCCGGTAGGGCTTTTCCTGTTCGCACTGTTCTACGTCTCCTTCGTCAACAGTTTCGGGCTGTCGCAGGTTAATCGGATCGCGGTTGCGATCGGTGCGGCCTATCTCGGCATCAAGGCCCCGGAAATCTATCTCTCCAACGCGACCAGCAAGCGTCAGCTCTCGATGCGGCTGGCCTTTCCGGACGCGCTCGACCTGCTGTTGATCTGCGTCGAGGCGGGCATGTCGATCGAGCTCGCCTTTCGCAAGGTCTCCACCGAGATCGGAGGCCAGTCGGTGCCGCTGGCCGAGGAGTTCGCGCTGTGCACGGCGGAGCTCTCCTATCTCGCCGAACGTCGACAGGCCTATGAGAATCTGGCGGCGCGCACCGGGCTCGAAACGGTGAAATCGGTCTGCACGGCCCTGATCCAGGCCGAGCGCTACGGCACGCCGCTCGGTACGGCCCTGCGGACGCTGGCTCAGGAAGGCCGCGACCAGCGCATGAACGAGGCCGAGAAGAAGGCCGCGGCCCTGCCGCCGAAGCTGACCGTGCCGATGATCCTGTTCTTTCTGCCGGTGCTGTTCATCGTGATCATGACCCCGGCCTTCATCAAGCTGGTCACCATGATGTGAGCCGGGCGGTGGCCGACGCCGTTTCACGTCGACCCCCGTTCAAGGTGAGGCTGGCGCCGAGCCGGGATGCGCGCGATGTTCTGAGCCGCCCTGGCTTTCGGCCCGGCTCTTCGCGAGGGCGCGGACCATGAAGCCCAGCCGCTCCCCGCATGATCGGACGGCCATCGGCAACGGCGCCGCAGGCCCGGATCGCGATCGGTTATGCTGACCGCCGCAGCGCACGCGCATAGCCCGCCGGCCTGAAGCGGCAGGCGAGGATCGCGACCAGGCCGATGGCCCCGGCGTGAACGAGCCAGCCGAACGAAAGACCGCCGGCTCGTTCGCCCAGGACGGCGATGATCCACGGAAAGCTGCCTGCGATCAGGAAACCACCGCCCTGCATGAAGGCCGAAAGGGCGCCTGCGTCGACCGGGTTCTCCAGATGGTCCAGCGCCACGACCATGAACAGCGAGAACGCGCCGCCCATACCGATGCCGATCACGATCGCCCAGAAGGCCGGGTTGAGCTCGGGGCGGAATGCGAGCCCGCAGAAACCCAGCAGCTGCAGTCCGAGCGACAGGACGATCCAGGGGCGCCGATCTAATCTCCTGGAGGCCAGCACGGGGATCGCGAGCGCGGCGATCGCCTGGCTGGTCGCCAGCGCAGCGAGAAGGCTGCCGCTGTCGGTGCTGCTCCAGCCCATCCGCTGATAATAGGGCGCGAGCCAGGCGACGATCGAGGCATAGCTGCCATTGACGATGCCGAAGCCGACCATCAGCAGCCAGGCTCGCGGCCGCGGCATCAGGTCCCGGAGTCCCAGTGTGCCGCTCGGGCCTCCGATGCTGGAGGGCAGGTGAAAGAAGGCGGCGGCCGCGGCCAGAACGGCGAAGGGCGCCATCCAGCCGAGACCGAGCCGCCAATTGCCGCTCGCCTCGGCGATCAGGGGCGATAATTGCGCGCCCACCGCGCCGCCGCCCATCAGGCAGGCCGAGAACAGCCCCATGGCGAAGGGCGTCCTATCGCGGAAATGCGCCTTGATGCGCCGCGGAAAGACCGCCTGGATGAGCGCCACGGACAGGGCGCAGAGCATCGTGGCGGCGATCAGGACGCTGCCGCTGTCGGTCAGCATCCGCCCGCCGGAAAACAGGCCGAGCGCGAGCAGCGCCCCGATGATGATCCAGCGGTCCTCGGCGATGTTTCTCTGAAGGGCGGGGCCGAGAAAGGCGCACAATCCCATCGCGGCCATCGACAGGCTGGCGAACAGGGGACAGGCCCTGATCGCCGAGCCCCGTTGCCGCCTGCATGTCCGAAGCCAGGGGAGCCACACCGGTGAGGAAGGGCCTGAGATTCAGGCCGATCAGCACGACCGCGAGATACATTTCAGCTCCTGAGGCACGCCCTGCGATCGCGGCGAAGGCAGCGATCGCAGGGTTCGCTCCGGCAGATCACCAGGCCGGAAGCGGGCGGTAGCGACGGTCGGCGACGGCATCGCTCACGAAGCGCGCGCCGGCCGTGGCTTCCTCCCGGAGCCTCTCGATGTCGATCGTCGGGAAGGCGCCGTCGGAATAGAGGACCTTGCCGGCGACGATCGTCGTCTTGACCTCGGCGCGCGAGGCATAGCGCAGCAGCTCGCTGGACAAATGCTGCGAGGCCATCATATGCGGCCCGCTGCCGTCGAGCACGACCATGTCGGCGGCCTTGCCGACCTCCAGCGAACCGATGAGATCGTCGCATCTCAGCACCGAGGCGGCCTCGATGGTCGCCATGTCGATGATCTCGCCAGCGGACAGGAATTCCGCATCATAGCCCGAAACGCCCCATTTGGCGCCGTGGATGAGCCAGGCGGCCCGCATGTTCACGAAGATGTCGTTGGCCTGGTTGTCGCAGCCGAGCGCGACGCGAATGCCCGAAGCCCGGAAGCGCGGCAGATTGGGGATCGCGTTGAGATTGGCGACGCATTCCACCGGGGAATGGGCGAGGCCGGCCTTGCCGCGGGCCAGGAGCTCGATCTCCTTCTCGCTCGCCAGCACGGCGTGGACCGCGACCAGATGCTCGTCGATGATGCCGAGCTCGGCGAGCTGCTCGACCGGGCGGCGCCCGAAGGTGGCGAGACAGAACTCGACCTCCTCGCGATCCCGCCCGATATGGACCTGGATGGTCGCGTCGTGCCGGCGCGCCAGCTCGGCACCGCCCTTGAAATAGGCCTCGGAGAAATTCATCAGCGCGGAGACGTTGACCGCCCCCCGGATCAGGCCGTCGCCGCGCGCCGGGTGCCGCTTCAGGAACGCCTCGGTCGCGATAAGTTCCTTTTCCGCCTGCCCTTCCCGCGCTTTGTACCAGGAGCGGTCCGCGATCTGGCTGTAGAGCGCCGCATGGTGGAAATCCTGGTCCGCCGCGCCGCGCGCCATCACGCAACGGATGCCGGTCTCCTCGATCGCCTCGACGATCGCCGGCTCATGTGCGGGGTTCAAGGTTCCCTCGCACATCGTCGTGATGCCGGATCGCAGCAGCTGCGCGGCGATGAGCCTGACGGTCGTGGCGGCCTGCTCCGGGTTCAGCGAACGCTGGGCCGGGCTGTAGATGCGCGGGATCATCGGCAGCTCGCCGCTGGTCAGCGAGCGGACGAAGCACTGGGTGCAATGCGTATGGGCGTCGATGAAGCCCGGCATGATGATGGAATGGGCGTCGCCGACGACCTGGTCGCAGCGGAAGCGCGAGGCGATCTCCTGCCGCGGACCGACGGCCAGGATGCGGCCGGCCCGCGAGACGGCCATGCCGTCATCGATGACCGTCCGGTCCTTGTCCATGGTGACGATGCGACCGCGCACCGCGAGGTCAACGCTCTCTAGCTCCACTTTTTCGGCCCTCTCGACACTAGACGATGAATGGTTCACCCGGCCGCAGGGTCTCGTAGGTCTGCGCGACCGTTTCCATGTGGGACATCACCGCCTGCCAGGCGGCATGCGCATCGCGCCGGGCGATCGCGTCGACGATCTCGCGGTGCTGCTCGCTGAAGAACGCCCTGCGATCGGGGCGGAGCACCGCACGGAGCATGGCTCCCCAGACGATTTTCTTGCGGGCCTGGTTGACGGTCTCGAACAGCTCGGTCGCGAGCGGATTCCCGCTGGCCTGGGCGATCGCCCGATGGAAGGCTTCGTCGAAGACCTCGTAGTCATCCATGTTCCTGGCCGCGGCACAGCGCCGGCAGCTGGCCTGGATCTCGGCGATCTGCGAGGGGGTGGCGTTCACGGCCGCGAGCGAGGCGAGCGATGGCTCGATCATCCGGCGGGCATCCAGGATGTGCCGCGGGCTGCAGAAGGCGGTGACGTCGGCCGCGAGCGGCTCGGCCTCGCTGCGTCGGCCACGGAACGTGCCGCGGCCGACATGGCGCCAGAGCGAGCCCTTCGCCTCGAGCCGCTCCAGGGCCTGTCTTATGGCGTGCCGGCTGACCTGAAAGCGCTCGGCGAGATCCCTTTCCGTGGGCAACTTCGCCCCCGTTCGATCTGCCGCCTCCGCCATCATCGCCTCAATGCCCTCTTCCAGGGCCGATCTAATCTCGTTCGTGATCCGCTGGCGAGTCATATTTGCAACCAATGATTTGCTTTGGTCGAGATCAGATGCTCAAGACTTGTTCGTAAAGTCAAGAATCTTTCGTAAGATTCATGGTTGACAGCCGCTGTTGCAGATATTCAAGTAGGCGCCAATAATTTGGCTGTGAGCAAAATCGCAACCAATAATGCAACCAATCCAACGGGGAACGGAGGTTGTCGCCATGGCAAACCGCAGCATGCTCGGCCTGGGCATGGCGCTGGTCGGACTGATCGCGCCGCAAATCGCAACCGCAGATTCGATCACGGTCGCCAATAATGGCGGCGCCGCCGGGGCCGGCTATCGCGAGGCCTATTACAAGCCTTTCACCGCCAAGACCGGGCACACGATCGTCGACGATCAGTTCAGCCAGGAGCTCGCGAAGATCCGCTCTCAGGTCGAGACGGGGATCGAGACCATCTGATAGGCCGTCAGGGGATCGATGACCCGGTCGGAGCGGTCCGTCAGCTTCGGCTCGGCCTGGCCTGCCCAGCGCGCCGCCGCGCAACCCGGGCAGCTCCGGCGATCATGCCGGAAAATCGTCCTGCCGTGCCTGTCCTGGATCCGGTCGACCAGTGTCGGGCGAATACGCTTGCCGCCATTCACCAGCATGGCGTAGGCGGCGGTCATGCGCATCACCGTCGTCTCGACCGCGCCCAGGGCGCCCGAAAGCACGAAAGGCATGTCGTCATAGACGCCGAAGCGCCGGGCATATTCGCCGACCAGCGGCATGCCGATATCCCTGGCGAGCCGCACCGTCATGAAATTCTTGGAACGCTGGATTCCGTTTCGCAGGGTCTGCGGACCGGTGCCGCCGGCCCGTCCGGCATTTCTCGGCCGCCAGGTGCCGAGACCAGCGCCCTGCTCGATTGCGACGGGCTCGTCCGGGATCAGGCTCGTGGGCGTGTAGCCATTGTCGAGCGCTGCCGCGTAGACGAAGGGCTTGAACACCGATCCCGGCTGACGAAGCGCCTGGGTCGCCCGGTTGAACTCGGACTGGTCGTGAGAGAACCCGCCGACCATTGCGAGAACCCGGCCGGAGAAGGGCTCCATCGCCACGATCGCACCATTGATCTGCGGAATCTGCCGTAGCCGGACGCGGGCCGGATCTTTCGCACCGGGCTCGACATAGACGACATCGCCCACCGACAGGAGCTGCGAGACGCGCGCGCGCCTGGTCCAGCGGATCCCATCCCTTGCGAGGGAGACGATACGGCGCTCGGCGCGCAGGTTTCCGGCGGCGTCGAGCAGGGGATGAAGTCCGATGCGGGCCGCATCGCCGGCGACCTTCAGCACCACGCCCAGGCGCCAGGGCGCCACGTCGCCCAGGACCTTGAGCGCGCCCAGCGCCTGCCCCCAATCGCCATCGCCGAGATCGAGCTTCTGAACCGGCCCACGCCAGCCCTTCGTCTCGTCATAGCGCACCAGCCCGTCGACCAGCGCCTTTCGCGCCATGAGCTGCAGTTCGGGGTCGACGGTGGCCCGGATCGACAGGCCGCCTTCGATGAGCTTCTTCTCGCCATAGCGATCCTGCACCTCGCGCCGGATCTCCTCGACGAAATAACCGGCGGCGATGTTGTTCGGCGAAACCGTATAGGGGGTGACGCCCAGGGGCTGCCGCTTGGCCTCCTCGCCAGCCGCATGCTGGACGTATCCGTTCTCCACCATCCGATCGATGACATAGTTGCGCCGCTCGATCGCGCGCTCGGGATTGCGGAAAGGGTGCAGGTCCGTCGGCGCCTTCGGCAGGGCGGCGAGATAGGCGGCCTCGCGAAGCTCGAGCTCGTGCACGGACTTGTTGAAGTAGTTCAATGCCGCAGCCGCGATGCCATAGCTGCCGCGGCCCGGGGTCGGCGCGCCGAGATAGATCGAGTTCAGATAGAGCTCGAGGATCTTCTCCTTCGAGTAGGCGCCTTCGATCCGCCGGGCGACGAGCGCCTCGCGGATCTTGCGCTCCAGGCTGGCCTGCGTTCCGACGAGAAAGTTCTTCGCGACCTGTTGCGTGATCGTCGAGGCGCCCTGCGGCCTTCGCCCGGAGCCGAAATTGCGCAGATTCGAGAGCGCGGCCCGGGCGAGACCGGTGAAGTCGATGCCGGAATGCCGGTAGAAATTCTTGTCCTCGGCCGAGATATAGGCCTCGATAACGCTTCGGGGGACAGCGGAGATCGGCAGATAGAGCCGCCATTCACGGGCGAACTCACCGATCAGGCGTCCGTCGGCAGCGTGAACCCGCGAGGTAACCGGAGGCTCGTAATCCTGCAGTTTTTCGAAGCCGGGCAAATCTCTAGAGTAATGCCAGATTATGAGTCCAGTTGCTGCAAAGCATGAAATTGCAATAACCGAAACAGCAGACGCTATACCGGCGATGAATCGAAGAATAATACGCATGATACGGGGTTGGTGCGAATAAAATGCGGCATAAATTTGAAACAATGTAAAAATATATATCTGATATTATGTGTAGATTGGATAACGAAGCCTTCGTGAGCGGCTGGGCTCGAACCGGTCTACGCTCGCAATGCCGTCGAAGCCGGCCATCTGCAGCCCGGCCTTCTCATTGCTGGCCCAGCCCGGAGGGGCGCGGCGCAGGGGAGGGCGAAGAGGTCGCCAAGGCTGAGCGCCCCGTGCGGATCGTCCAGGTTCTGGGCGCGATCGGCGCGCCCAGGAGGCTGGCGTGCCCGCGCTGTCCCATCGGATAGAGCTTTCTTTGCCGCCGTTCATAGGCCGCAGCCTGCGGGCCGCAGAGCCTGGCGCGCAGATCTTCGGGCCTGGAGGCTGTCTGGTTCGGCAGCGCCCGCAGCGCGGTCCGCCTGCCGCCCTCCGTTTTCGTGAAGCCGTGTTGCAGGAGCTGGGCGATACGCTCGCTGCGTTCCCTCTCGGTTGTCGCGCCGAGCACGACCGCGACCAGGCGCTTTTCGCCGCGGACGGCGAGCGAGACGAGATTTCGCCCCGATGCGCAGACGAAGCCGGTCTTGAGCCCGATCGCGCCTGGAAAGCGGGTGAGGACCTCGTCGCTCGACTTCAGGACGCGGCCGTCGATGCTGACTTCGGAACGATCGAAGAAGCGCAGATAATCCGGGAAATTGCGATCGATGGCGACCCCGAGCAGGGCCAGGTCCCTGGCGGTGGTGACCTGCCTGCGGTCGAAGAGGCCGTCCGGATTGACGAAGCGCGTGCCCGTCATTCCCAGGCGTCGGGCGGCGTCGTTCATCATCGTAACGAATTCGGCCTCGCTGCCCGCGATGGTTTCGGCGATGGCAGCCGCGGCCTCGTTGGCCGACACCGCCAGCATCGCGTAGAGCGCGTCCTCGAGCGACATCGTGCTGCCCGGCGCCAGGCCTGACTGCACGGATTCCCGGGCGAGGGCCTTGCGTGAAAAGACGACGTCCTGGCCGAGCGCGACGCGCCCCGCGCGCAAGTGCTCGAATGTGACGAAGGCCGTCATCAGCTTGGTCGTCGAGGCTGGATACCAGGCGCGGCCGGCCTCCTCGGACCGGAGGACCTGGAGACTGCCGGCATCGACGAGGAGGGACGGTGTCGCTTGGGCGGAAGAGGCGAGCGCAATCAGAAGGCCGATGACGGCACTGCGGGCAAAGGTGGAGGGACAGGGCAATTCTATACCGAGGCTTGGACGATATCGTTGTCGACTGGCTTCGAGGTCAGCTTCGCGCAGATCAGATCCGCATGGCGAAGCAGCCTTGCCGTCTCGTCTGGCGAGGGCGGAAAGCAGGACCGCGAAGTGCTTGTTCGGTTCCGACAATGGCTTGCGAAATGCGGCTGCTTGATGAAACGGTCCGTGCCTGATCGCGAACGGTGCTGGGCTGTTACTTTCGAGCAACAGCGGATCTCGCGCGCTGTTCGGGCAGGAGGGCCGTCCTCAACGACGCTTCGCAGGAGCTTCCGATCCGCCGCTCAGCTCGCGGAGCGGCGCTTCCACAGCGTCGTGCGGGAGATGCCGAGCAGCTTCGCGGCCTCGCCGAGATTGCCGTTAGTCTGCGCCAACGCCTTCGCGATCTGATCGGCGTCGGCATCGAGCCGGGCGCGGGCGAGGTTGGGCCTCGGCAGCTCGGACAGGCGCATTTCCGGAAACAGATCGGCGGGGCCCAGCAGATCCTGCTCGGCCATCAGCCGGGCTCGCTCGATGCGATTGCGCAGCTCGCGGATATTGCCAGGCCAGTCATGGCCCAGCATCGCCAGGCGCGCCTCGTCGGTGAATCCTCCCGGGGTGCTTCCGCCGGCCTGTTCCAGAAGGCGCAAGGCGAGCGGCAGGATCTCGTCGACCCGCTCGCGCAGCGGCGGGATGGCGAAACTCAAGACGGAGAGACGAAAGTACAGGTCGTCACGAAAACGCCCGTCGCGGCGCATCGCGTCGAGATCGGCATTGGTGGCTGCGACGATGCGACCCCGGAACGCGCTGTCCTGTGCGGCCCCGACCGCTCGGAAACGCCCATCCTGGAGCACGCGCAGCAGCGCAGTCTGCAGGCGGGCGTCCAGCTCGCCGATCTCGTCGAGGAAGAGCGTGCCGCCACGCGCCTCCCCGAAATGCCCGATATGGGTCTGCGCCGCGCCGGTGAAGGCGCCGCGCTGATGGCCGAAGAACTGGCTTTCGAGCAGCTCCTTCGGGATTGCCCCGCAGTTGACGGCGACGAACGGCTCCTCAGACCAGGGCGATTCCTCATGCAGGCGTCTGGCGGCGACCTCCTTGCCGACGCCGGTCTCGCCGACGATCAGCACGGGAAGGCGCGATCCGGCGGCACGCTGCAATTGCCGCGCGAGCACGGCCATTGCGTCCGAGGGCGGCTCGACCTCGACGGGTCCGGCCACTGCGCCGCGCCCCCGCAGCCTGTCCCGGATGCGGGCGACCAGCTCGTCGACATCGTAGGGCTTCGTCAGATAGTCGTCGGCTCCGGCCTTCACGAGGCGGACGGCCTGTTCGACCTCGCCGAAGGCGGTGACGAACATGATCGGCGTCGTCCCGAGGAAGCTCTGGGCCTGCCGGTAGCAGTCCTCGCCGGAGCCGTCCGGCAGGCGAATATCGCAGAGTATGAAGGCCGGGCTGCGGCGCCGCATCGCCACCAGCGCCGAGCGCACGTCCCGGGCCCAGACCGGCTCGAAGCCTTCCAGCTTCAGGCGCTGCTCGATGGCGCCGCCCAGGACGAGATCGTCCTCGACGACGAGGATGACGGGGCGCTCCGTCATGGCATCTGCTCCTCGGGTTGAAGCGGAAGGGTCAGCGTGACGGTCGTCCCCGCGCGCGGCGATGCTTCGATGCCGATGCGGCCGTTCAGGCGCTCGACGAGCCGGATCACGATGCCGATTCCGAGGCCGGGCCCCCCGGGCTCGTCCGATCCGGCCTCGTAGGCGCGTATCACGGAGCGCGTCATGCCCTCGCCGGTATCCGAGACCTTGAGCACCAGAGAGGCCTGCTCCAAGCGGGCCGAAAGCCCGACTTGTCCATCCCGCGGCGTCGCACGAATGGCGTTCAGCAGAAGATTCAACAGCACCTGTCGGACCTCGAGGGCCGGCACCGGCACATTCTCCGGCAGGTCGATCTCGACCATCAGCCTGACGCCCCGCGCTCGGCTGTCGGCTTCCACGAGCAGGCGCAGATCGTCGAGATCCTGCCGCGTGAGCTGGCGCCAGTCGGCCTGCGGGCGATAGCTCGCCAGGGTCGCGTCGACGACCTGCCCGAGCGCATCGACGCCGCGCGCCAGAAAGCCGAGTGTCTCCTCGCGCACCGAGGCCTGATCGCCGAAATGCCGCAGCGTCGATACCGCGGTCCGCATGCCGGCGAGCGGATTGCGGACCTCATGCGCGATCACCGCGGCAAGCTGGCCGAGATCGGCCTTGCGCTGCTGCTCGGCCATATGTGCGAGCATATCCTCGCGCTCGCGACTGGCATGGACCATGGCGTTGAAGGCGTGGAACATCAGCCTGGAGGGCTTGTCGACCGGCATGGCGGCGGCCTCGATCGGCTTGGGGAGCCCGAGGGCCGCCTCGTATAGTCGTTGCGCGATCAGGGCAACCGGTTGCTGGATGCGGCGCACCATGAAGAAGCCCGCTACCGCGCAGAGACCGGAAAAGGCGAGATCGGCCGCCAGTAGCAGCCAGCGCAAGCGCTCCCGGTCGCGCTGGAAACCGGATACGTCGAGCCGCGCCACCACCGTGCCATAGGCTTCGCTGCCCGTCTGCAATGGCCGCCAGAACCAGGCACTTCCGTCGCGCCCGCTGATCGTGCCTGCGGCACGGGTTGCGACCTCGCTCGGAATGGCCTGGGGTGCGACGCTCTCGCCGCGCGCGGCCACGACCATGGCCGACCGGGCGTCGACGAAGGCGACCTGACGCTCGACGATGCCCTCATGGAACGAGAGCGCGTTATGCAGCGCCGCTCGGGCGGCTTCCGAATCGCCCGCCCGGACATGTGGCAGCAACACGGCCGACAGACCGTCGAGATAGATCTGCCCGAGCAGTTCGGTCTGCTGCTCGGTTTGCCGTGCCATGACCGAGAGCGCGACCTGGGTCGAGGCCACGGCCGCAAAGAAGATCATGCCGGCGGCGGCGAGTGGCAGCCGGATCGCGACCGGCAACGCGGCGATGGAGAATCTCAGGACCAGCTCCCGAACCATTGTCAGAGACTGGAAATCTGGTCGTCTCAGCCGAAGATGACAATCGGCGCGGAGCGCGCGATGCCGCCGGCGCGCCGTGCCTGGTTGATCCAGCCCGGATGGCCCTGATTGCCGTGCATGATGACATGCGCAGCCAGAAGTTCCTGCGTCTTGTCGGCCGCCGGTACCGAGCCCCGGCCTCGTCGCGCGGTCAAAGCCGATGCGCGCGCGATCTCCGCCTCATGGGCGCCCTCCTCGCAGTGCAGAACGAGTTCCGCCTCCGGCCACGGATCATTGGCGAGGAACCAGGCAAGCCTGCGCTCGCTATGCGGCGAGCCGTCATGCAGGAACACGATCCGTTCGATCGGCTCCGGCGAGGATGTGACGGCCGCAAGCGGAAAAACGCCCCGCGCGACCAGATGGCCGAGTGGATCCCCGACACCGTCGCCGGCGCCGTGATCGAACCAGCCCTGGCCGTCGATCAGCAGAAGTCCTCGTTGCGGCAGATGCGCTCCGAGCAGCGCTGCTGGATCGCCTTCTTCGAGCTGCAATGCATAAGAGAGACCGGCATGGCTGGCCGCCGCCTCGAAGCGCTCGACGCTTGCCGCAAGCCGGCGCCTCGCCTCCTCGAGGCGCGACGCGCGCAGACGCGCGGCATAATGGTTGCCGCCAACGGGCACCGGGCCGACCTTGGCGATCTGCTTGGCGTCGATGATGGCGAGCGCCAGAAGCTCCGCGTCGTTCGCTTTCGCCAGCGCGATCGCCTGGGCCGCGACAGCCTCGCCGCCCGGGCCGGCGGACAGCGCGACGACCACGCGAAAACGCAACGAGGCGGCATCAGCACCGGCCGGGTGCGGCATGCGCTGGGCGAAGGGACCGTCGAAGGAGCCGCGCTTCAGGGTTCCCGCCAGCTCGTCGCTGCTCGTGCCGCTCCATAGCGGCACCCCCGCGACATAGCCGGCGCGCGCCAGCAGATGGCCAGCGATCGGCGTCGTCACGAGCAGGAATCCGACACCGATCGCGACCTTTACCCAGACGTCGAGCGAGGGGTAGGCGAAGCCGACGCCGATCAGGACGAGACCGCAGCCGGCAACGCCGGCTTCGGTCGCCGCATGCATGCGCATGAAGAAATCCGGCAGGCGCAGCACGCCGGCCGCGGCGATCAGGCAGATGGCGGCGCCGGTGACAAGGAAGAGCGAGGACAGCCAGAGCATGGTCAGCGCTCCTCCTCGTTGATCGAGCCGCGCTCGATGAAGCTCGCAAAGGCGACGGTGGTCAGGAAGCCGACCAGCGCAACGCCGAGCGCGATGTCGATGAACGCCGTGGAGCCGGCCGCCACGACGGCGATCCCCGTGGCGGAGACGCCGAGCAGGCTCAGCATGTCGAGCGCCACCACACGATCGGGCCCGCCCGGGCCGCGCACGATGCGCATGCCGGCGCAGATCAGCGCGGCCAGCACCAGCGTCGCTGCGAGGACGACGGAGGCCTGATGGACGGTTTCGGCAGTCATGGCAGCACCTCCTTCACGCTCCGCTCGAAGCCGTCCTTGATCTGGCGGACGCTGTCGTCGGAGACGTTCATGACGTGGACATAGAGGGTCGAGCGATCCGCGCTGACATGCAGGCTGGTGGTTCCCGGGGTCAGCGTGATCATGTTGGCGAGCAGGGTGATGCCGGCATCGCCCTTCAGGCCGAGCGGAACGGCGACGATGGCCGAGCGGTTCGCGCGCTTCGGGTCGAGCACGGTCAGCGTCACCTCTCTCACCGACAAGGCGAGCTCCTTGAGGAACAGGCCGCCGAGCCGGCTCCAGGCGAGAGGCGCGTTCACGAGAAGCTTCATGGCTGCCACTCCGCGCTGCGCTGCGGGCCGGGGCCGAGCACGGCCTCGACATAGGCGCTCTTGTCGAGCAGCTGCTCGCCGGCGCGCAGCGAGAACGCGATGAACGGCTCCGCCATCACGCCGATCGTCATCGTGATCGCCGCCAGGATGATGATCGGGGTGAGCATGACGCACCGCGTGCCGGTGTCGGCAAGCCAGCGCTCGGTCGCGGCCGTGCTGGCGGCGGGGGCCGCCTTCCAGAACGCCTCGTTCCAGATCTTCAGCATCGAGTAGAGCGTCAGCACGCCGACAGCGAGCGCGGTTGCGGCCAGCAGGGCATGGCCGGCATCGAGGCTCGCCTTCACGACGACGAATTTCGACCAAAAGCCCGAGAGCGGCGGCAGGCCGGCAAGCGACAGGGCCGGCACCAGGAAGAGCACTCCGAGCCAGGGCAGCGTCTTGTAGAGGCCGCCGACCTCCTTGAGCTCGAACGAGCCGCCAGCCCGGTTGATCACGCCGGCCAGCAGGAACAGGTTCGCCTTCACGATGATGTGGTGGATCACATAGAGGATCGCCCCACCGATCGCGAGCGGCGTCGCGACGGCGATCCCGAGCAGCATGTAGCCGATCTGGCTGATGATGTGGAACGACAGGATCTTGCGGATGTCGAAATGCGCGGCGGCGCCGAGCACGCCGGTGACCATGGTCAGCGCCGCGACGATGCCGATGACCGGTGCCGTGAAGCCGAGCGAGAGATCGAAGATCAGGGTGAAGCTGCGCAGGATCGCGTAGACCCCGACCTTGGTCAGCAGCGCGGCAAAGATGGCGACGATCGGCGCCGAGGCGGTGTGGTAGGAGGCCGGCAGCCAGAAGAAGAGCGGGAACACCGCGGCCTTCGAGCCGAAGGCGACCAGGAAGAGCACGGCGATGGTCGTCACCAGCCCCTGATTTTCGACTGTCGGCAGGATCCGCGCGAGATCGGCCATGTTGAGGCTGCCGGTCAACCCGTAGAGGAAGGCCACGCAGATCAGGAAGAGCGTCGTCGCGACGAGGTTCAGCGTCACGTATTTCACGCCGGCGTCGAGCTGCTCGCGGGTGCCGCCGAGGGCCAGCAGTCCGAAGGACGAGATCAGCATGACCTCGAACCAGACATAGAGGTTGAAGATGTCGCCGGTCAGGAAGGCGCCGGTCACGCCGAGCAGCAGGCCCTGATAGAGCGGATGGTAGAAGGCCGCTTCGCGCGCCTCGGCATCGCCCGCGAGTCCGTAGATTCCGACGGCGACCGCCATCAGCCCGGTAATGACCACCATCGCCGCCGATAGCATGTCGCCGACGAAGCTGATGCCGAAGGGCGCAGCCCAGCCGCCGAACTGCGTAGCGAGCACGGTGCCGTCCCAGGTCGCGGCAAGGAGTGCGAGGGATGAAAGCAGGAGGCCGGCGCTGACGACGAGGCTCGTGATCCTCTGGGCGCGTGGCCTGCTCCACAGCATGCAGCAGAGCGCGACGCCCAGCAGCGGCCAGATGATCGGCAGCGACAAAAGCAGATGGGCGTTCATCGAACCGTCTCCGCGGCGGGAACATCGCCGGCGACCGGCGCGGCGGCGGCCGGGGCCGGCTTGCCGCCAGGCTTCGGCTCCGCGTCCCGCAGCGCCTCGGTGTCGAGGGTGCCGAAGCGGCGATGCGCGCTCTCGAACAGGATCACGGTAAAGGCGATCAGGGCGAAGGAGATCACGATCGCGGTCAGGATCAGCGCCTGGGGCAAGGGATTGGCGCCCCCGACGAGCGTCGTGGCTCCTTCGGGAACCAGTGGCGGCGTTCGCGTCCCCATCCGCCCCGCCAGGAAGATCGAAAGATTGGCCGCGTTGCCGAGCACCAGCAGCCCGAGCACGATCCGCAGGACATTGCGCGACATGATCAGATAGGTCGACGCAGCGACGAGGACGCCGAACGCCAGAGCGAAGACGGGTTCCATCGTCACTCCTCCAGATAATAGGCGAGGAAGGTCAGCACCGCGCCGACGACGGACAGATAGACTCCGATGTCGAAGATCAGAGTGGTGCTCAGCGGCAGGCCGCCCGGAAACGCCCATTGGTGCTTCAGATAGGGCTCGGCCAGCAGCAGTCCCGGCAGGCCCGACAGCAAGGCCAGCGCCAGCCCGGCGCCGATGAATGTCTTGGGCGAAACCCTGAGCAGGCGCAGCAGCGCGCTGCGCCCCCGCGGCAGGCTGTGCACCGCGATGCCGGCTGCGGCGATCAGCCCGCCGACGAAGCCCCCGCCCGGCTCATTGTGCCCGCGCAGCAGGACATAGACCGAAAACAGCATCGCGACAGGCAGGACGATCCGGCTGCTGGTCAACAGGATGAGGGAGTTCATCGGGCATCTCCAGCGGTCGCGCGCCTGAGGCCGGCGATCACCGCTGCCGCCGCGATCGCGGCCAGGCCGAGCACGGTGATCTCGCCGAGCGTGTCGAGCGCGCGGAAGTCGACGATGATGACGTTGACGAGGTTGCGCCCATGAGCCTGCGGCAGGCTTTCGGCACGGAAGAAATCCGAAAGCCGGGCGTCGAAGGGCTGGGCCAGCACGCTGAGCATCACCAGGGTCGCCATCGTACCGGCCGCGAGCGCGATCGCCCCGTCGCGCAGCCGCTCGCCGCGCCGGCGGTAGTCGCTGTCGCGGAACGGCAGCCGTCCGATAATGGCGAGCAGGATCACGATCGAGAGCGCCTCGACCGAGAATTGCGTGAAGGCGAGGTCGGGTGCGCCCTGGAACAGGAACAGCAGCGCGACCGCAAAACCGACCAGACCGGCCGCCGCGATGCCGGCGACGAAGTTGCGGGCGCGCAGCACGGCAAAGGTGGAGGCCGCGAGCAGGGCGGCGATGACGAGTTCCGGCTGTCGGCTCGCCGCGAAGTCCGGCCATGCCATGCCGCCCTGCGAGATCAGCGCCGAAAGCCCGGCCAGCGCTGCGACGGCGATGGTGTAGCCGGTATAGGTCCGCAGGCTGCCGGACTGGATCATGCGCGTCTGCCACGCGGCCAGCTGCTGCAGGCCCTGCATCAGGCGGTCATAGCCGCGATCGGGCCCCCAGCGGGGGATCGCCTCGACCATGGCGAGCCTGAGCCGGATCCCGGTCCCGTTCCGGAAGACGGCGATACCGAGTGCCAGGGTGACGACGCTGAGCAGCAGCATCGGCGTGAAGCCGTGCCAGAGCGACAAGGTGTAGTCGATCGGGCGCCCTGCGATGGCTGTGGCGGCCGGCAGGATCAGCGCGTCGCTGACCAGCCACGGCGCCAGCCCGAAGACGAGGCCGAGCGCGGCGAGAACGAGAGGCCCGGCGAGCATGGCGAGGCCGGGGTCGTGCGGCGTCTTTGGGGTCGCGACGCGCGGACCCGCGAAGCAGCGCAGCGACAGGATGCAGGCGACCACGACCATGGCGATATTGGCGAGGAGCGCGATGCCGACGAACAGCCCGGACGCCGACGCCGCCAGGCCGGTCTCATAGACCAGCTCCTTCGCGGCGAAGCCGATGAAGGGCGGCAATCCGGCCATGGAGAGGCTGCCGGCGAGCGCAGCGAGCGCCGTCAGCGGCATCGCTTGGCGCAAGCCGCCCAGCGCCGAGGAATCGCGCGTGCCGGTCTGCTGGTCGATGATGCCGGCGACGAGGAAGAGGCAGGCCTTGTAGAGCGCATGGACCACGAGGAAGGTCACGATCGCCATGGCCGAGAGCTCGCCCGGAATGCCGATCATCAGCACGAGCGTGCCGAGCGAGATGATCGTCGAATAGGCGAGGACGCGCTTGAGGTCGCTTTCGCGCAAGGCAAGCACGGCGCCGACCAGCATGGTCAGGCCGCCGAAGCCGGTCAGCAGCAGCACCCAGGTGGCGTGCCCTTCGAAGACCGGGCTCAACCGTGCCAGCAGGTACACGCCGAGCTTCACCATGGTGGCGGAATGCAGAAAGGCCGAGACGGGCGTCGGCGCGACCATGGCATTGGCGAGCCAGGGATGCAGCGGGGATTGGGCGGATTTCGCGAAGGCCCCGGCCGCGAGCAGGCAGATGATCGTCGGCGCCAGGGCATGGGCCGCGACCTCGTCCTTGCGGGCGATCAGTCCCGAGAGCGAATAGCTGCCGGTGATTTGGCCGAGCAGGATCACGCCCGCCAGCATGGCGAGGCCGCCGCCGACCGTGACCAGCAGGCCCTGCTGGGCGGCGCGGCGTGACATCGCCTGCTCCGGCGAGAAGCCGATCAGCAGGAAGGAGGTCAGGCTGGTCAGTTCCCAGAAGACGACGAGCAGCAACAGGTCATCGGCGAGCACGGCGCCGAGCATCGCCGCCATGAACAGCGTCAGCACGGCATAGAAGCGCGGCAGGCGCGGATATTTCTTCAGATAGAGCGAGGCGTACAGAAACACCGCCGTACCGATGCCGGTGATCAGCAGCGCGAAGAGGAGCGAGAGCCCGTCCGCCCGGAACGCCGCGGCGACGCCCAGCGACGGAATCCAGCTATAGGCCGTGCTGACCGCGGCGCCGGACGCCACCGGCGGCACGATTGCGAGGAAGCATAGCGCCAGCGCCAGGGGCGCGAGCGCGACCAGGGCCGATGAGCGGCCGCCGAGCCAGGCGGCGAGCGGGGCCAGCCCAAAGGCGATGACGATGAGAAATGCGAGATCCATTGCGACCCGGTCCAGTTCGGGCCGGGGAATAGAAAGAACCGTGCCAAGGTTCGCGCTGGGAAGAAAAGTCAACCACGACAGCGGGTTGGCGTCTCAGGCATGGGAATGTGAAGCGCCTGCGCGTTCAGTTTCCTGAACATTGGCGGCCGGAATGTTCCGATCATGCGACATCCAGCCCGGCCCGGCCGGGCCCCGGTGGCGCCTCGTCGGCTAGCCCGCGCGCTGGGGCTTCGCCTTGCCGCCGCGCAGCATCTCCCAGCTATTGGGCTGGCTGACCGAGCGACGCAGATAGGCGACGGTCGCCGTCGCCTCGGCCGGGCTCATATCCTGGCGGGCGAGCTGTTCGGCCTCGGCAAAGCGTCCCTGCAGGCCCAGCACCAGGACGAGGTTCTGGCGCACGCGGGCGTCGCTGCCGGGCGCGGCTACGGCCTCGCGCAGCACGCGCTCGGCCTCCGGCAGGCGCTTCGTGAGGGCGAGCGACAGGCCGAGATTGGACATGATCGTCGGCTCGTTCGGCGCCAGCCTGAGCGCGGTCTGGTAGATCTGCTGGGCGCGCTCGTGCTCGCCGAGCTGGTCGGCGACCGTGCCCTGGGCCGAGAGCACGCGCCAATCCGGCTTCTCCGGCGTGTGGGCGCGGCTGAGCACGTCGTCAGCCTCCTTCAGCCGGCCATTATCGGCGAGCGAGCGGCCATAGGCGCCGAGCAGCTCGAGATCCTTGGTGTGGACCAGCACCGCACCCTGCAGGATGGCGAGCGCCTGGGCGTTTTTGTCGAGCGCGCGCAGCGCCCTGGCGTAATAGAAGGCGGCGTTTCGGTCCTTGGCATTGGCCTCGTAACGCGCGGCCCATTGTGCCTCCTCGGCGCGCCACTGCTCCGGCCCGCGCGGCTGGCTGGCGGTGCTGCCGATCGAGCCGGTGACGTCGCCCGGTCCGCCGCGCATCTGGCAGGCGGAGAGAGCGAGGCAGGCCAAGGAAACCGCGGCGAAACGGCGAAGACGGGAACGGAACATGGGCTTGGACATCGGCCGGATCGCCTCGCCGGTTACGGAAAGCTGTTGCCAGCGGTGATAAAACGTTAACCCTAACGGACTGTTAACCCGCTGGATTCGCGCCGCCTGCAAGGGCCGCCGGGTCCCTAGCAAGAGGTTCTGCGCCCGTGCACGCTCTGCTCCTGCCCGCCGGCTCACCGGCCATTCCCGTCCATTGCGTCGCCGCCGGCGACTGGCCGGAGCTCGGGCAAGGCCTGGCGCCGCTGGCGCGTGCTTTCGCCCGGACGCAGGGGTTCGAGGCACGCCCCGGCCAGCATGTGCTCCTGCCGGCGGCCGATGGTTCGCTCGCCGCGGTCCTGCTCGGCGTCGAGCCGGCGACGATGCGCCGGCGCGATCCCTTCGCGCCGGGACGCCTCGCCGCCAGCCTGCCGGCCGGCGACTATGCGCTCACCGGGGATGTCGGCGAGCCCGGTCTCGCCGCGCTCGGCTGGCTGCTCTCGGCCTACCGTTTCGAGCGCTATCGCAAGCCGAAGCCCGTGCCGGGCCGCCTCGTTCTGCCGGTCGGCGTCGATGGCGAGGAACTGACCAATCTCGCGGAGTCGACTGCGCTCGCCCGCGACCTCGTCAACACGCCGGCGAACGATCTCGGTCCTGCCGAGATCGAAGCGGCGGTGCGGGCGCTCGGCGCGGCCTTCGGTGCCGAGGTGACCAGCATCGTCGGCGACGATCTGCTCGCCGGAAATTTCCCGATGATCCATGCGGTCGGGCGCGCTTCGCCGCGGGCGCCGCGCCTGATCGATCTGCGCTGGGGGCAGGAAGGCGATCCCCTTCTGACCCTGGTCGGTAAGGGTGTCGCCTTCGACACGGGCGGGCTCAATCTCAAGCCCGACGCCAGCATGCTCCTGATGAAGAAGGACATGGGGGGCGCCGCCGCCGCGATCGCCGCGGCGCAGATGATCATGCAGGCGAAGCTGCGGGTCAGGCTGCGCCTGCTCGTCCCGGCGGTCGAGAATGCGGTCTCCGGCTCGGCCTTCCGGCCCGGCGACGTGCTGGCGAGCCGCAAGGGGCTGCAGGTCGAGATCGGCAACACCGATGCCGAGGGACGCCTGATCCTCGCTGACGCGCTGGCGCTGGCCGATGAGGAGGCGCCCGAGCTGCTGATCGACTACGCCACGCTGACCGGCGCCGCCCGTGTCGCGCTCGGTCCGGACCTGCCACCCTTCTACACCCATGACGAGGGTCTCGCGGCCGAGATCGCCCGCCTCGGCATGGCGATGAACGACCCGGTCTGGCGCTTGCCGCTCTGGCCGGCCTATGACGCCCTGCTGGATTCCAAGGTGGCCGAGCTCAACCATATCTCCGGCGGCCCCTTCGCCGGCTCGGTCACCGCCGCGCTCTTCCTCAACCGCTTCGTCGAGAAGGCGACCTCCTACGCTCATTTCGACATTTATGGCTGGAATCCCGCGACCAAGCCCGGTCGGCCGGAGGGCGGCGAATGCCAGGGCGCCCGGCTGACCTATGCGCTCGCTCGGCAGCTCTACCCGGCGCGTTAAGCCTGTCTCGCGTCAGCTGTTGCGCCGCCCTGGCGCTGCGATAATGATACGGCCCCGTAACGATCGGGGGAACGGGCGCTCATGGCGCTGGAGATCAAACCGTCTCAGGCGCTCAAGCTCTGGCGCCAGGTCCATCTCGACCTGGTCCAGGACGCGCATTCCGATCTGTCGGTGCGCCAGACCGCGATCCTTTTGACGATCTATCTTGAGCTGCCGCCGCATACGGTACGTGGCCTCGCCAGCCGGCTCGGCGTCACCAAGCCGGTGATCACCCGTGCGCTCGATTCGATGGGCAAGCTCGGCCTGGTGTCGCGCCGCCGCGACGAGACGGACAAGCGCAATGTCGTGATCCAGCGGACGGTCGCCGGCGCGCTCGCTGTCGAGCATCTCGCTGATCTGGTGACGGCGCGGGCGCGCGAGCTCGGCCCGGCGTAAGAGGCATCTTCGCGCGTCGACCGCTCGGCGCTAGACTGGTGCCATGACAGAGATTCTCGACCGCCGCCTCACCCCTGCAAGGCCCGATCTCGCCGCTCGCCATCTCGACGGCCGGGTCGAGGCTCTGGCCTTCGCCGACCCCGTGCCGATGCGCGTGGTGGCGCCTTCCGCGCCGCTGCGGCGTGAGCCGCGCCCGGATGCCGCGCTCGATACCGAGGCCCTGGCGGGCGAGGCGGTGCGGGTCTACGAGAGCAATGAGGGCTGGGCCTGGGTTCAGCTCGCCGGCGATTCCTATGTCGGCTACCTCCCGGACGAGGCGCTCGCCGGCGATGCGGCGGTGCCGACGCATCGCGTCCGGGCGCTGCGGACCTTCGTCTATCCTGGCCCGTCGATCAAAATGCCGCCTCTGGCGGATCTCTCGCTCGGCGCCATGCTCGCCGTCACCGGCGAAAGCGGCGACTTCTTCGTCACTGAACGCGGCGGCCATGTCTTCAAGCCGCATCTCTGTACCCGCGACGTGCACGAGCCGGATTTCGTCGGCGTCGCCGAACGCTTCCTCGAAGTGCCCTATCTCTGGGGCGGCAAGACCAGCCTCGGCCTCGACTGCTCGGCGCTGGTCCAGCTCGCGCTGGCGGCCGCCGGCCGCGCCGTGCCGCGTGATTCCGACATGCAGGAGAAGGGGCTCGGTGAGCCCGTCGCCTTCGACGAGAGCCTCGCCGATCTGCAGCGCGGCGATCTCGTCTTCTGGAAGGGCCATGTCGGGATCATGACGGATCCTGAAACCCTGCTGCACGCCACCGCCTTTTCGATGAGCGTGATCCGCGAGCCGCTGCGCCCGGCGCGCGATCGCATCCTCGCTCGCAATGGCGGACCGATCACCGCGATCAAGCGGCTGGGCTGAGGCTAATCCGCTTGTCATTCCGGGGCAGGCCGAAGGCCCGGGCCCGGAACCCATGAACACGAGCTATCCCTGATCGGGGCCGAGCCAGCCTGTCCCTGGCTGGGGCGTGGCCATGGGTTCCGGGCGCTTCGCTTTGCGAAACCCCGGAAGACGACCCTTCAGTACCCCCGCGCGGGGTCGACGATGTGCTCGAGCGCTTCGCCCACCTCGAGCCGCCTGATCTGTGCCGCGATCTGGGCCGCGACCGTCTCCGGCGCCGACATCGCCGCATTATGCGGGGTCACCGTCACCGCAGGATGGGTCCAGAGCGGCGAATCCTGCGGCAACGGCTCGGTCTCGAACACGTCGAGCACCGCCGCCTTGAGCTCGCCGGCGGCGAGCGCGGCCAGGATGTCGGCCTCGACCTGGAGCCCGCCGCGCCCGGCATTGATCAGCACCGGCCCGCCGAGGCGCCCATTGCGCGCCAGTCCGGCGAACAGAGCGCGGTTCAGCATGCCGCGCGTATCGGGCGTCAGCGGCACGAGGCAGACCAGGATATCGGTGCGCGCCAGGAATTCGGCCATGCCGGCTTCGCCGGAATAGGTCGGCACGCCTTCGATCGCCTTGGGCGAGCGGCTCCAGCCGGCGACGTCGAAGCCGATGACGCGCAGCTTGGCGACCGCATCGAGCCCGAGCTCGCCCAGCCCCATCACGCCGACGCGGACGTCGCGTGCCGCCGGCTGGTTGCGGTCATCCTCCCAGATGCCGGCGCGCTGCTGGGCCATGTAGCGCGGCAGCTGGCGCAATTGCGACAGGCAGTGCAGCACGACATATTCGCTCATCCGCGTCGTCAGATCGGGGTCGACCACCCGTGCGATCGGCACCTGCGGCAGCCGGGAATCGGCGAAGAGATGGTCGACGCCGGCGCCGAGCGAGAAGATCGCCGCGAGATTGGGCAGGCCGGCGAGGCTGCCCTCCGGGTGCTTCCAGCTCGCGACATAGTGCACGGCGCGCCGGTCGAACGGCTCGCCGAGCGTCACCACCGGCAGCTCCGGCAGCAGGGCCGCGAAACGCGCGCGCCAGTCCTCGACATGCCAGACGGTCATTGCCACCAACAGGCTCATGGCTGGGATGCCTCCATAACGGGAATGATCAAGGGGCCGCGCGCGACCGGGCCGTCGCCGAGCTGGTAGGCGGCGCGCAGCCGCGCCTGCGCCGCCGAGAAGCCGGCCTCGTCGCGCGCATGGACGATGCCGAGCGGATGGTCGGGGCCGACCGTATCGCCGATGCCGGCGAGTTCGATGATGCCGACGGCATGGTCGATCGCATCCTGCGGCCGAGTCCGGCCGCCGCCGAGCGCGACCACGGCGAGCCCGACGGCGCGCGTGTCGATCTTCGTGACGATGCCGGCACGTTCCGGCAGCACCGGCCGGACCAGCGGCGCCGCGGCGAGATGCGCCTGTGGCCGCTCCAGAAGATCGGCCGGGCCGCCCAGCGCCACGACCATGCGCGCGAAGCGCTCGGCCGCCGCGCCGCTGGCGAAGGCGGCCTCGATCTTCGCCGTCGCGTCATCGAGCGAGCTTGCGAGCTTGCCGAGCAGCAGCATCTGCGCGCCGAGCGCCACCGTCACCTCATGGAAGCGTGGCTCGCGCCGGCGACCGGTGAGATGGTCGAGCGCATAGGCGACTTCGACCCCGTTGCCGGCGGCGGAGGCGAGCGGCTCGTCCATGTCGGTCAAAAGCGCCGCGGTCGGCAGGCCTGCGCCATTGGCGACGCTGACCAGTGCCGCGGCGAGCTCGCGCGCCTTCTCCAGCGGCGGCAGGAAGGCGCCGGAGCCGAACTTCACGTCCATTGCGAGCCCGTGCAGCCCGGCGGCGAGCTTCTTCGACAGGATCGAGGAGGTCAGCAACGGGATGGTCTCGACCGTGCCGGTGACGTCGCGGATGGCGTAGAGGCGGCGGTCGGCCGGGGCGAGATCGGCGGTCTGGCCGATGATGGCGCAGCCGACCTCGCGCACCACCTTGCGAAAGAGTGCGAGCCCGGGCTGGGTGACATAGCCCGGCACCGCGTCGAGCTTGTCGAGCGTGCCGCCGGTATGGCCGAGGCCGCGCCCGGAGATCATCGGCACATGGCCGCCGCAGGCCGCGACCGCCGCCGCCAGCGGCAGGCTGACCGTGTCGCCGACGCCGCCGGTCGAATGCTTGTCGAGCGCCGGGCCCGGCAGGTCGCTCCAGTCGAGCACCGTGCCGGAATCGCGCATCGCCAGCGTCATCGCGACGCGTTCCTCGGCATCCATGCCGCTGAAGAAGATCGCCATGGCGAAGGCCGCCGCCTGGCCCTCGCTGATGCCGCCATTGGTGAGACCGGCGACCATCTGGCGGATATCGGCGGCGGCGAGCTTTTGGCCGTCGCGCTTGGCGGTGATGATTTCCTGGGGCAGGCGCATCAATAGACTCCGTCGCTGCGTTCGCCCGCGACGGTGCCGGCGATGATGTCGGCGAGCACGCCATAGAGTCCGCTGGCGCCGAAGCGGAAGGTTCTCGGCGTCGCCCAGCCCGGCCCCATCACCTCGTCGGCGAGATCGAGATAGGTTCGCGCATCGGCGAGCGTCCGCAGGCCGCCGGATGGCTTCAGCCCGACCGGCCGGCCCGATACCTTGATCGCCTCCAGCATGGTCCGCGCCGCATCTGGCGTCGCCGAAATCGCTGTCTTGCCGGTCGAGGTCTTGATGAAGTCGGCGCCGGCGGCGATGGCGAGCTCGGAAGCGGCGCGCACGGCGTCCTGGTCGGGGTACTCGCCGGTTTCGAGGATCACCTTCAAGGTCTTGTCGCGGCAGCGCGCCCTGGCTTCGACGACCATGTCGCGGGCGCTGGCGAGATCGCCGGCGAGGAAGGCGCGCCAGGGCAGGACGAGGTCGATCTCGTCGGCGCCGTCGGCGAGTGCTTCGGAGAGATCGTTCTCGATCAGGCTGCAATTGCTGTCGCCGGCCGGAAAATTGATCACGGTCGCGATCCTGACCGGCTGATCGCGCAGCGCCCGGCGCGCCGTCTCGACGAATTGCGGCCACAGGCAGACCGCCGCCACCGGGCCGGGCGCCGCCACCGCGCGGGCGCAGAGCTGCAGCGCGCCGGTCTCCGTCGCCCGCTCCGAGAGATCGGTCAGGTCGAGCAGCCTGAGGGCGCGCAGCGCGAGTTCGGCGTCACCAGTCACGTCAGAGATCCGTCAGGAAGGACCGCAGCACGCGGCGCAGGCCGGTGGTCGCGGCGGCGGCGACGTCGCGGGTCTCGCCATGGCTCGGTGCGCCGCCGAGCATGCCGGCGGCCATGTTGGTGACGATCGAGATGCCGGCGACGCGTAAGCCGTGGCGCCGCGCCAGGATCACCTCCGGCACGGTCGACATGCCGACGAGATCGGCGCCGAGCAGCTTCGCCATCCTGATCTCGGCCGGCGTCTCGAAGCTCGGCCCGCTGAACCACATATAGACGCCCTCGCCCATATTGGCGCCGCTCGTCGCGGCGGCCTTCTTCAGCCGGGCGCGCAGATGCGGGTCATAGGCGTCGACCATCGGCACGAAACGGCCGTCGCCGGTATCGCCGACCAGCGGGTTCGGACCGTTGAGATTGATGTGGTCGGTGATCAACGCCAGGCTGCCCGGCCGCAGATCCGGCCGCAGCGAGCCGGCGGCATTGGTCAGCACCAAGGGCGGCGAGCCGAAGGCGGCGAGCATGCCGAGCGGTACGCGCATGATCGCCGGGTCGCCGGTCTCGTAGAAATGCGCCCGACCCTCGAAGACCAGCACCTTCTTGCCGTGGAGCAGACCATAGCTGACTTGCCTGGCATGGCCGGAGACCGCGCCCTGAGGAAAGCCGGGAATCTCCGCGAACGGAATCGAGACCGCATCGGTCAGGTCGTCGACGATGCGCCCGAGCCCGGTGCCGAGGACGATCGCGCAGTCGATGCCGCCATCGATGCCACGGTCGATCAGGACCGATGCCGCTTGGTCGAAAAGCGGATCCGCCGCCATGTTGTACGCTCCATCGGCGCGTCGCGCGCGCCGTCTCAGGCGGCTCTCGGGCGCCGCAAATCACGTCGGCAAATTGGCCGGTCCGAACGAGGCTGGCAACAGCTCGGCGAGCGAAAAGCGCGCGCGCACCCCGCCTGTCCCGGCGATCAGCACCGGCGTCTCCGGCGCCGCGAATTCGCGGATGCGCTGGCGGCAGGCGCCGCAGGGCGTCACCAGTTCCTCGCCCGGGCCGACGACCAGGATGGCCCGGATCGCGCGGGAGCCGCCTGCGACCATCGCCGAGATCGCCCCGGCCTCGGCGCAGGCGCCGACCGGATAGGCAGCGTTCTCGACATTGCAGCCGGGATAGACCGCCCCGTCATCGGCGAGGATCGCCGCGCCGACCCGAAAGCGCGAATAGGGCGCATAGGCGCGGGCCTGCGCGGCCGTCGCGGCGGCGAAGAGCGCGTCGATTTCGGTCGTGGCAGGGCCCATGGCGGCTTCAGCGTTCCTTGACATAGGGCAGGCCGGAGGCCTTGGGCGGCACCGCCTTGCCGATGAAGCCGGCAAGCAGAATCACCGTCATCACATAGGGCAAGGCCTGGATCGCCTGCACAGGTACCTGGCCGATGCCCGGCAGCGCAACGCCCTGCAGCCGGATCGCGATCGCGTCGAGCAGGCCGAAGAGCAGACAGGCGAAGAGTGCCGGCCAGGGCCGCCAATTGGCGAAGATCACCGCGGCGAGCGCGATGAAGCCCTTGCCGGCGGTCATCTGCGGCAGGAAGCCGGCCGATTGCGAGACGGCGAGATAGGTTCCGCCAAGGCCGCAGAGCGCGCCGCAGATGATCACGGCGACATAGCGCAGCCCGGCGACCGAGACGCCGGCCGTGTCGACTGCCGCCGGGTTCTCGCCGACGGCGCGCAGGCGCAGGCCGAAGCGGGTGTGCTTCAGCACCAGCGCCGTCAGCACGACGCAGAGCAGGGCGAGATAGACCGGGGCGGCATGGCCGGAGACGGCGATGTCATAGAGCGGCCCGAGGACGGGGACCGATTTCAGTGTCTCGACCAGCGGCAATTCGATCTCGCCGAAGCGGGCCGCGCCTTCGAGCGGCGGCGTTCGTCCGCCCTGGCCGAACCAGGCATTGCCGAGGATCACGGTCAACCCCGCCGCCAGCATGTTGATGGCGACGCCGGAGACGATCTGGTTGCCGCGCCAGGTGATCGCGGCGAAGCCATGGACCAGCGAGAGCGCGACCGAGGCGGCGATGCCGGCGCAAAGCCCGGCCCAGGCCGAGCCGGTCTTGTAGGCGATCACCGCCGAGGCGAAGGCGGCGATCAGCATCTTGCCTTCGAGGCCGATATCGACGACGCCCGCCCGCTCCGACCAGAGCCCAGCCATGGCGGCGCAGAGCAGCGGCACCGAGAGCCTGATCGTCGAATCGAGGATGACGGCCAGCGTCTGGACGAGCTCCATCGCCTAGCCCCTGCGCCCGAGCCGCAGCGTGCCCGCGACCAGTCGCCGGAACAGCCCTTCCAGCGCCCCGGCGAAGAGGATCACCACGCCGCCGATGACCACGACCATGTCGCGGGTGATGGTCGGCTTGTCGAAGGAGAGTTCGGCGCCGCCCTGGTAGAGCGCCCCGAAGAGCAATGCCGCGAGCCCGACGCCGACCGGGTGGCCGCGCCCCATCAGCGCCACCGCGATGCCGACGAAACCGTAGCCGGCGGTGAAATCGAGCACCAGCCGGTGCTGCACGCCCATCACCTCGTTGACCGCGAGCCCGCCGGCGAGCGCGCCCGAAAGCGCCATCGCCACCAGGGTGATTTTGGCCGGCGAGATGCCGGCATAGGCGGCGGCGCGCGGATTGGCGCCGGCGGTGCGGATCGCATAGCCGAGGCGGGAGCGGTAGATCAGCAGCCAGACCGCGACGAGGGCGGCGAGTGCCAGCAGGAAGGCGCTGTTCAAGGGCGTCTTCGGCAGCTTCAGGCCGAGCGGCGCCAGGAGCTGGTGCATCGGCGTCAGCGTCGCATGCTTGGCGAAGTCGGCGGTCTCGGGCTGCATCGAGCCCGGCTTCCCGATCACCTCGACCAGCAGGTAGACGATCAGCGTCGCGGCGATGAAGTTGAACATGATCGTGGTGATCACGACATGGCTGCCGCGCACCGCCTGAAGATAGCCTGGGATGAAGGCCCAGACCGCGCCGCCCGTGGCTGCGGCGAGGATGGCGAGCGGCACCAGCAGGATACCAGGCAAAGGCGCGAGCCAGAGGCAGGCCAGCGCCGCGAAGATGCCGGCGACCGTCGCCTGGCCCTCGCCGCCGATATTGAACAGCCCGGCATGGAAGGCGACGGCGACGGCAAGCCCGGTGAAGACGAAATTGGTGGCGTAATAGAGCGTGAAGCCGAGCCCTTCGAGGCTGCCGAGCGAGCCTTTCAGCAGGAGCGCCGTCGCCTCCAGCGGGCTCTCGCCGATGCCGAGCACGACGAGCCCGGCGACCAGCAGCGCGGCCGCGACCGAGACCAGCGGCACGAGCGCGGTGTCGGCCCAGCGCGGTAGCTCGATCGGCACCGCGCTCATGCCGCGCGCTCGCTGACGCCGGCCATCAGCAGGCCGAGATCGCGCTCGTCCGCCTCATCGGCGGCGCGCTCGCCGGTGATCCTCCCGCCACAGAGAGCGAGGATCCGGTCGGACAGCGCCATCACCTCCTCGAGCTCGACCGAGACCAGCAGGATCGCGACTCCGGCATCGCGGAGCGCGATCAGCCGGCGGTGGATGAATTCGATCGCGCCGATATCGACGCCGCGGGTCGGCTGGCCGACCAGCAGCACTTTCGGCGCCCGTTCGATCTCGCGGGCGAGCACGAGCTTCTGCTGGTTGCCGCCGGAGAATTTCGCCGTCTTCAGGGTGGGATCGGCGGGGCGGACGTCATAGGCCTGCATGCCGGCGAGCGCATGGCAGCGGATTGCCGAAGGTGCGAGCAGCGGCCCCGGGCCGAAGGCCGGATCGTCGTGATAGCCGAGGATCATGTTCTCGGCCGCGGCGAAGGCGGTGACGAGGCCGGTCTTCTGCCGATCCTCCGGGATGTGCATCAGCCCGAGCCGGCGCAGATTGGCCGGGCTGCGGTCGACGGTGGTGAGGATCCGGCCGTCGAGGCGGATCACCCCGCGCGTCGGCTGGACGAGCCCGGCGAGCACTTCGAGCAATTCGCTCTGGCCGTTGCCGGCGACGCCGGCGATGCCGACGATCTCGCCTTCGTGCAGGGTGAGGCTGGCCTCGCGCAGCGTCTCATGCCCGCGCGCATCGACCACGCTGAGCCCGGCCGCCTCCAGCACCGGCGCACCGCGCTGGCGCGGCGCCTTCTCGACCCGCAGCAGCACGCGCCGGCCGACCATCGCCTCGGCGAGCGCGGCCGGCGAGGTGCTGAGCGTCTCGACATGGGCGACCATCTCGCCGCGCCGCATCACCGAGACCCGGTCGGTCACCGCCATGATCTCGCGCAGCTTGTGGGTGATCAGGATCACCGTCTTGCCCTGCGCCTTGAGCGCCCTCAGCAGTTCGAAGAGCTGGTCGGCCTCGGCCGGGGTCAGCACCGCGGTCGGCTCGTCGAGGATCAGCACTTCGGCGCCGCGATAGAGCGCCTTCAGGATCTCGACGCGCTGCTGCAGCCCGACCGAGAGCGAGCCGACCGTCGCGTCCGGGTCGATGGCGAGACCGTATTGCGCCGAAAGCCTGGCCAGCTCGGCCCGCGCTTTGGCGATGCCGCGCTTCAGCCAGGGCCCGCCCTCGGCGCCGAGCACCACGTTCTCGACCACCGAAAGCGGCTCGACCAGCATGAAATGCTGGTGGACCATGCCGATGCCGGCGGCGATCGCCTCGGCCGGGGAGCTGATCGTGCGCTTCTCGCCGCCCACCCGGATCTCGCCGGAATCAGCCTCGTAGAAGCCGTAGAGGATCGACATCAGCGTGGATTTTCCGGCGCCGTTCTCGCCGACGATGCCGTGGATCGAGCCGGCGGCGACCTTGAGCGAGACGTTCCGGTTGGCGGTGACCGGGCCGAAGGATTTCGAGATGCTGGACAGTTCGATCGCGGCAGGCGCGGTGCCGGTCATAGGCAGAGCACCATGCCGTCATGCGCGCGCGTCTCGGGCAGGGCCTCGCCATGGGCCAGCATGTCCGGCCCCATATGGGTCAGGATGATGCGCGGCGTGTCGAGATCGTCACGATGTGCCGTGAGCGACCGGTAATCGAGATGGTTGGCCAGCACCCGGTCGTAGGTGTAGCACTCGACCAGAAGCGCGTCGGCGCCGGCGGCGAGCGGGATCAGCGCCTCTGTCCAGGCGGTGTCGCCGGAATAGGCGAAGCTCTTGCCGCCTTGCGTCAGCCGGTAGCCCTGGCAGGGGCCGGCGCGCTCGTCATGCACCATCGGGAAGGCCTCGACCGCGATGCCGGCAAGCTCCGCCGGCGCCTCCGGGGCGATCTCGACGAAGCTGATCGGAAAGCGCCAGCGATTGCTCGAGGCGCCGGGAAAATCGGCTTCGAGCGCATGCCGGGTACGGTGTTCGATGCCGATCGGGCCGGCGATGGTCAGGGGTTCGCGGCGGCGCGAGACGAACTGCGCATCGAGCAGGAAGGCGGGCAGCCCGCCGAAATGGTCGCCGTGGAAATGCGTGAACAGCAGGGTCGAGAGGCCGCTGCGCGCGACCCTGGCCTTGTTGAGTGCGACCATGCTGGACGAGCCGCAATCGAGCAGCAGCTTCTCGTCGCCGGCCTCGATCTGGAGGCAGGTGTTGAAGCGGCCGCCGGAGCCGAACGCGTCGCCCGAGCCGTGGATGGTGATCTTCATCGCGCCACTGCGGCGGTGTGAGGGGTCACATCGTGCACTTGGAGTCAGACATGTAGTCGTGGACCTTGACCGTGCCGGCGATGATGTCGGCCCTCGCCTTGTCGGCTGCTGCCTTCATCTCCGGGGTGATCAGCGCCTTGTTGTTGTCGTCTAGCGCCCAGCCGACACCGTCCTCCTTCAGCCCGAGTACCGAGACGCCCGGCTTCCAGCTGCCCTCGCGCGCCGCCTTGAAGGAGTTGTAGGCGGCGACGTCGACGCGCTTCAGCATCGAGGTCAGCACCTTGCCGGGATGCAGCATGTTCTGGTTCGAATCGACGCCGATGCCGAGCTTGCCGGCGTCCGCCGCGGCGCGCAGCACGCCGATACCGGTGCCGCCGGCGGCGTGGTAGACCACGTCGGCGCCGCGATCGATCTGCGATTTGGCGAGCTCGCCGCCCTTGACCGGGTCGTTCCAGGCGGCCGGGGTCGAGCCGGTCATGTTCTGGAAGATCTCGGCCTCCTTCTTCGCCGCCTTGACGCCCTGGACATAGCCGCAGGCGAATTTGCGGATCAGCGGGATGTCCATGCCGCCGACGAAGCCGACCTTGCCGGTCTTCGAGGCGAGGCCGGCGAGCAGGCCGACGAGATAGGAGCCCTCATGCTCCTTGAACACGACCGACTGCACGTTCGGCAATTCGACCACCATGTCGATGATGGTGAACTTCAGGTCCGGGAACTCCGACGCGACCTTCTGCAGCGCGGTCGCCTGCGAGAAGCCGACCGCGATGATCGGCGAATGGCCGTCGCGCGCGAAGCGGCGCAGCGCCTGCTCGATCTGGGCATCGTTGGTCGGCTCGAAATCGCGGAACTCGACGCCGGTGTCGGTCTTGAACTTCTCGGCGCCGATGAAGACGCCTTCATTGAAGGATTTGTCGAATTTCCCGCCCTTGTCATAGACGACGGCCGGTTTGATCGCGGTCTGGGCGTTGGCGGCGAGCGTCGAAAGGGCGGCGCCGACCAGCGCCAAAGCGAGGGATGTCAGGCGCATGCAACCGTTCCCCTGTCACGCATGGAGCAGTTCCGCTGCCCCTCTATGCGTCACGATGGCACGGCTTTTTAAAAGGGCCAAGCGGCTGCGCGAGAGGTAAGCCGCCCGGCGTTTCGCAAGCGCGTCCGGGCTCCGTCAGCCGCGCTGGATCGAGACCCCGCCATCGGCGAGGAAGGCCGTGCCGGTGACGAAACTCGATGCGTCCGAGGCCAGGAAAAGCGCGGCCCTTGCGATCTCCTCCGGCCGCGCCATGCGCTTCAGGGCGTGCAGCCCCTCGACGAAGGCCAGCACCTGCGGCCCGGCATCGGGCGCGTTGGTGAAGCTCGCCGGCGTGTCGGTGCCGCCCGGCAGCAGCGCGTTGACCCTGATGCGCTGGCTCCCGAGTTCGGCGGCGAGCGCCTTGACCAGCCCGATCTGCCCGGCCTTGCCCGCGGCATAGGCGGATGCGCCGGAGAGCCCGGCCGTGTAGCCGACGAAGCTCGAGGTGAAGATCAGTGAGCCACCGCCGCGCGCCTGCAGCGCCGGAACCTGGTATTTCGCGCCGAGGAAGGCGCTGGTCAGGTTGGTCTCGATCAGCTCGCGCCAGGCCGCCGCCGAGATCTCCGCCACCGGCGCCAGCTCGCCGACCGCCCCGGCATTGTTGAAGGCGATGTCGAGCCCGCCGAAGCGCTCGGTCGCCGCCTCGACCAGGCGCTGCGCCAGCGCTTCGTCGCGGATGTCGCCGGCAATGGCGAGCGCCTCGCCGCCCGATGCGGCGATCTCGGCTGTGAGCGTGTCGAGCTCGTCCTGGCGCCGCGCCGTCACCACCACCCTTGCGCCCTCGCTGGCGAACAGGCGGGCGGCGGCGCGCCCGATCCCGGAGCTCGCCCCGGTGACGAGCGCGACCTTGTTGCTGAGAACCGTCATGTCATTGCCTTTCGTGCCGCAGGAAACTGCGGCACGGTGGTCGCAGGCGGCGGGCGGGCGCAGACACCCGCTTCCTGCCACGGCATGGCACCCGATTCCCGGCTCCGCCGTCCAGGCACCCGATTGCTGCGCGGGCGCGATCGGCCTAATCCTGAGGGCATGATGCTGAGCGACGTCGAGATCGAGCGCTATGCCCGCCATCTGGTGCTGCCGGAGATCGGCGGCCCCGGTCAGGCCCGGCTGAAGCGTGCGCGGGTGCTGGTGATCGGCGCCGGCGGGCTCGGTGCGCCGCTGCTCGCCTATCTCGCCGCGGCCGGCGTCGGAACCATCGGCATCGTCGACGACGACCATGTCTCGCTGTCGAACCTGCAGCGACAGATCATCTTCGGGACCGAGGATATCGGCGCCCGCAAGGCGGTGGCGGCGGCTGGCTTCGTCAAGCGGCTGAACCCGCATGTCCAGATCGAGGAATATGTCACGCGGATCGATCCGCACAATGCCCGTGCGCTCGTCGCCTTTTATGATGTCGTTGCCGAAGGCTCGGATAATTTCGCCACGCGCTATGCGGTCTCCGATGCCTGCTTCCACGAGGGCAAGCCGCTGGTCATGGCGGCGCTCGGGCGCTTCGACGGCTCGCTGACCACGATCCGGGCGCATGAGAAGGCGCCGGACGGCACGCCCAACCCGACCTATCGCTGCCTCTTCCCGCAGGAGCCGCCGGCAGGCACCGTCGCGCCTTGCGCCGAGGCCGGCATTCTCGGTGCGCTGCCCGGCGTCATGGGTTCGCTGATGGCGCTCGAGGTGCTCCGGGCGGTCGCCGGCTTCGGCGAGCCGCTGGTCGGCAAGCTGCTGCTCGTCGATGCGATGGCGATGCGCTTCGAGACGATGCGCTATCGCTGGGATCCGGAGAACCCGCTGAGCGGGGCGGCTGTCGCCGCCACGGGATGAGCCGGGGCGCTCAGAGCGCCGCCCGCTTGGCCTCGATCACGTCGAAGAGCTGCGCCGCCAGATCCGGCCCGCCGAGCTTCTTGATGGCGCGCACACCGGTCGGGGCGGTGACGTTGATCTCCGTCAGCTTGCCGCCGATCACGTCGATGCCGACCAGCAGCAGGCCGCGTTCCCTGAGCGCCGGGCCGATGCGTTCGCAGATCTCGAGCTCGCGCTTGGACAGGTCGGTCGGCCGGGCGGCGCCGCCACGTACCATATTGGCGCGCAGATCGCCCTCGGCCGGCACGCGGTTGACCGCGCCGGCCGCCTTGCCGTCGATCAGGATGATGCGCTTGTCGCCCGCAGTGACCTCCTTCAGGAAGGCCTGGACCACCCAGGGCTCGCGGAAGAGATTGGCGAAGAGGTCGCAGAGCGAGCCGAAATTCGGGTCGCCCTTGCCGGTCTTGAACACGGTCGCGCCGCCATGGCCGTAGAGCGGCTTCATCACGATCTCGCCGAACTCCTCGCGGAAGGCCTCGATCTCGGCCTTGTCGCGGGTGATCAGGGTCGGCGGCATCAGCTCCGGGAAATGCGTGACGAACAGTTTTTCCGGCGCGTTGCGGACCTCGGCGGGGTCGTTGACCACCAGCGTCTTCGGATGGATGCGCTCGAGCATATGCGTCGAGGAGACATAGGCCATGTCGAAGGGCGGGTCCTGGCGCAGCAGCACCACGTCGAGCGTCGAGAGGTCGGTGCGCTCGGGCTCGCCCAGCGTGTAGTGGTCGCCCTCGACATCGCGGACCTCGACCGGGTTGATCACGGCCGTGACCTTGCCGTCGCGCAGGGTGAGTTTGTCCGGGGTGTAGGTGAAGAGCTTGTGGCCGCGCGCCTGCGCCTCCAGCATCAGCGAGAAGCCGGTGTCGCCGGCGATGCGGACCTTTTCGATCGGGTCCATCTGGATGGCGACATTCAACGGCATGGCGGCGCTCCGGTTGGGGAGCGCTTTATCGGTCCTGCCGGCGCGGCTGCGCAAGAGGGGAGCTCTGCGTCAGAGCGTGAGCTCGAAGACGGCGGGGACATGGCGCGGCAGGCGCCAGGGCGCGAGGAAGACCACATCGGCCCGCAAATGGCGCTGCATCGCCCAGGGATTGCGGGCCAGCCATTGCCGGATGCGCGCCTCGATCAGGCGCCTTTTGTCGGCGGTGATCGTGCCTGCGGCTTCGTCGAGCGTCGCGCGGCGCTTGACCTCGACGAAAGCGATGCTCCTGCCGCGCGCCATGATCAGGTCGATCTCGCCGCCCTTGCCGCCGAAGCGCCGTTCCAGCAGGCGATAGCCCTTGGCGCCGAGATAGAGCACTGCGAGCCATTCGCCGCGGCGCCCGGAAAGACCGGAGCGGCGGGCACGACGGCTGCGGGCCGCCTCGCTCACGGCGTCCGCGTCAGCTCGAGGGCACGGGCATAGACCAGGCGCCGCGGCTGGCCGCTGGCGGCGGTGACCTGCGCCACGGCTTCCTTCAGCGACAGCGTTTCGAGCGCCGCCCGTAGCGCCTCGTCGAGCGTGGCGCCGCTCGGAGCCAGGGCGGCGGCGTCCGGCGGGCCGATGATCACCACGATCTCGCCGCGTGCCTCCTCGGACTCGTCATAATGGGCGGCGAGCTCGGACAGCGCGCCGCGGCGGACATTCTCGTAATATTTGGTCAGCTCGCGCGCGACCGCGCCCGGCCTTTCGCCGAGCACCATCGCCGCGTCGCCCAGCATCTCGGCGAGCCGGCGCGGCGATTCGAAGAAGACCAGCGTGCCGGGGATGGTGGAAAGCTCGGTCAGCCGGGCTTTGCGCGCCGCGCTCTTCGGCGGCAGGAAGCCCTCGAAGAAGAAGCGGTCGGTCGGCAGGCCGGCGAGCACCAGCGCCGCCAATACGGCGGAGGGGCCGGGGATGCCGGTGACCGGCAGGCCCTCCGCCACCAGCTCGGCGACGAGCTTGTAGCCGGGGTCGGAGACCAAGGGCGTGCCGGCATCCGAGATCAGCGCGAGCTTGCCGCCCTGGCGCAGCTTCTCGAGGATTTTCGGGCGCATCTGCGCGGCATTGTGCTCATGATAGGGCAGGAGCGGCGTCGCGATGCCGTAATGCGCCAGCAGCGTCTTCGAGGTGCGGGTGTCCTCGGCCAGGACGGCGTCGGCGGCGGCGAGGGTCGAAAGCGCGCGGAACGAAATGTCCTTGAGGTTGCCGATCGGCGTCGCGACGATGTGCAGGCCGGGCGCCAGTGGCTCGGCCTCGGCCCGCAGTCCGAAGGCGGTGTAGCTCGGCGAGGCATCTTTGGCGCGGCCCGGGGGCGGCGCGGCGGGAGAAGGTGCTGACATGGCGGCGAAACTGCCACAGGCGCCGTCCGTATACCATCGCGCCGATGGCAACTCATAGTTAACAGCTTGAAAATACCATCCCTGGCTGGCAGGTATTCTCCCATTATCCGGGGGGATACGCACCGCCGGGCGCCGTCGTGACGATGCGCCCCGCCCAGCAGTGGAGACAAAACCCGTGTCGCGCCCAGTTGGAACTCCAGATCAGGCGCCCCTCGTCGGCGTCTCGCGGCGGCTGATTCTGGCCAGCGGCGCCACGCTCCTGCTCACCGCCTGCAGTGGCGGCACCTCCGGTTTGCCCGGCTTCGACGGCGCAGCCGGCGGGGCTCCTGCGGCTCCGACCGGCCCGACGCTCGGGACCGGCTCGGTCAAGGTCGGGCTGATCCTGCCGCTGACCGCGGAAGGCGCAGGCGCGACCGTCGGCAACTCCTTGAAGAACGCCGCCGAGATGGCGCTGGCCGAATTCCCCGGCGCCGACCTGACCTTGCTGCTCAAGGATGATCGCGGCACGCCCGACGGAGCCCAGGCCGCCGCCCAGGCGGCGCTGCGCGAAGGCGCCGAACTGATCATCGGCCCGCTCTTCGCCCCCTCGGTCCAGGCCGTGGCGCAGGTGGCCCGTGGCGCCGGCAAGCCGGTGATCGCCTTCTCCAGCGACAGCAATGTCGCCACGCGCGGCGTCTATCTGCTGTCCTTCCCGCCCGAGAACGACGTCAACCGGGTGATCGCCTATGCCTCCTCGCAGGGCCGCAAATCCTTCGCCGCGATGGTGCCGGACACCGCCTATGGCAAGGTCGTCGAGGCCGCCTTCCAGCAGGCGGTGGCCGATCGCGGCGCGCGCGCCGTCGTGATCGAGCGCTTCGGCGCCGACGCCAACAGCATGCGCGCCTCCGCCGGCCGGCTGGCGCCGGCCCTGCAGCAGGCCGATGCGCTGTTCGTGCCGGGCGATGCCAACGCCATGCCGCAGCTCGGCCTGATCCTGCAGCAGGCCGGCTACGATCCGGCCAAGATCAAGCCGCTCGGCACAGGCGTCTGGAACGATGCCGCCGTCGCCCGCATCCCCGCCATTCAGGGTGGCTGGTTCGCCTCGCCCGATATGGCTGGCTTCAACGCTTTCGCCGGTCGCTACCAGAAGCGCTTCAACAGCTCGCCGACCCGCACCGCGACGCTCGCCTATGACGCGGTCTCGCTCGCGGCGGCGCTCGCCCGCACGCAAGGAAGCCAGCGCTTTTCCGAATCCGTGCTGACCAATCCGTCCGGCTTCGCCGGTGCCGACGGCGTCTTCCGCTTCCGGGCCGATGGCCAGAACGAGCGCGGTCTCGCCGTGCTCGAGCTGCGCAACGGCCAGATCGTCACGGTCAACGCCGCCCCGCGCGATCTCGGTCCCAGGACGAACTGACGCTCGCCGTCTTTCCGGGGCGCGGCGAAGCCACGAGCCCGGAACCTGTATCCGCTGAAAATGCAGAAAAAGGGCGGCACGTTGGCCGCCCTTTTTTACATGGTCGTCGTGTTCATGGATTCCGGGCTCGGGCCTTCGGCCCGCCCCGGAACGACAGGCGAATTTTCTCACCCGCCGATGTTGAACGCCGCCAATGCCGCCATGTTGACGATGTCGGAATCCTTGGCGCCGAGCGGCACGATCTGCACCGGCTTGTCGAGGCCGACGATCAGCGGGCCGATTACGGTCGAGCCGCCGAGTTCCTGCAGCATCTTGGTCGAGATCGAGGCCGAGTGGAATGCCGGCATGACCAGGACGTTGGCCGGGCCGGTCAGGCGGCAGAACGGATACTGCGCCATCAGATCGCGGTTCAGCGCGACATCGGCGGCCATCTCGCCGTCATACTCGAAGTCGACGCGCTGATTGTCGAGGATCGCGACCGCCTCGCGCACCTTCGCCGAGCGCTCGCCCGGCGGGTGGCCGAAGGAGGAGAACGCGAGCATCGCGACCTTCGGCTCGTAGCCGAGGCGCCGCGCCACGCCGGCCGCCTCGATGGCGATCTCGGAGAGCTCGCGCGCCGTCGGCATTTCGTGGATCGCCGTATCGGCGACGAGCACGGTGCGCCCGCGCGCGACCACCACGGAGACGCCGATGACGCGATGGCCCGGCTTCTCGTCGATGACGCGGCGAACCTCCTCGAGCGCGATCGAATAATTGCGGGTGACGCCGGTCACCATCGCATCGGCATCGCCCAGCGCCACCATGGCGGCCGCGAAATGATTGCGGTCCTGGTTGATCAGGCGCTGGCAGTCGCGGAACAGATAGCCCTGCCGTTGCAGGCGCTCATAGAGATATTGCGCATAGGCGCTGTTGCGATGCGAAAGCCGGGCGTTCTGGACCTCGATGCCCTTGGCGGCGAGGTCGACGCCGAGGAAGGTCGCGGTCGCGGTGATCCGATCCTCGCGGCCGATCAGGATGGCGTGGCCGAGCCCCTGGTTGACGAAGGAGGCGGCGGCGCGGATCACCTGCTCCTCCTCGCCTTCGGCGAAGACGACCCGCTTCGGATAGCGGCGGACGCGCTCGGTGATGCGGTTGAGCGTGCCGGCGACCGGGTCGCGCCTCGCCGAGAGCTGCGCCTTGTAGTCGGCGGTGTCGATGATCGGCTTGCCGGCGACGCCGGATTCCATCGCCGCCTTGGCGACGGCCATCGGCACGACATGGATCAGGCGCGGGTCGAACGGGACCGGGATGATGTATTCCTTGCCATAGCGCGGGCGCGCGCCCTGATAGGCGGCGGCGACCTCGTCGGGCACGTCCTCGCGGGCCAGCATCGCCAGCGCCTCGGCGGCGGCGATCTTCATCTCCATGTTGATCGTCGTGGCGCGCACATCGAGCGCGCCACGGAAGATGAAGGGGAAGCCCAGCACGTTGTTGACCTGGTTCGGATAATCCGAGCGGCCGGTCGCCATGATCGCGTCGTCGCGCACCGCCGCGACCTCCTCCGGCGTGATCTCGGGATCCGGGTTGGCCATGGCGAAGATGATCGGGTTGTCCGCCATGGAGGCGACCATCTCGGGCGTCACCGACCCCTTCTGCGACAGGCCGAAGAAGGCGTCCGCTCCCTTCATCGCTTCCGTGAGGGTGCGCCGGTCGGTGACGGCGGCATGAGCCGATTTCCACTGGTTCATGCCCTCGGTGCGACCCTGATAGATCACGCCCTTGGTATCGCAGAGGATGACGTTCTCGGGCTTGAAGCCCATCGCCTTGAGCAGCTCGATGCAGGCGATGGCGGCGGCGCCGGCGCCGTTGATGACGAGCCTGGTCGTCTGGATGTCGCGCCCGGTCAGGTCGAGCGCATTGATCAGGCCGGCGGCGGCGATGATCGCGGTGCCGTGCTGGTCGTCATGGAAGACCGGAATGTCCATCAGCTCGCGCAGGCGCTGCTCGATGATGAAGCATTCCGGCGCCTTGATGTCCTCGAGATTGATGCCGCCGAAGGAGGGGCCGAGATAGCGCACCGAGTCGATGAACTTGTCGGCGTCCTCGGTATCGACCTCGAGATCGATTGAATCGACGTCGGCGAAGCGCTTGAACAGGACCGATTTGCCCTCCATCACCGGCTTGGAGGCGAGGGCGCCGAGATTGCCGAGGCCGAGGATCGCGGTGCCGTTGGTGATCACCGCCACCAGGTTGGAGCGTGTCGTGTAGTCATAGGCCCTGGACGGATCTTCCGCGATCGCCAGGACCGGCACGGCGACGCCCGGCGAATAGGCCAGCGACAGGTCGCGCTGGGTCGCCATCGGCTTGGTCGGAACGATTTCGAGCTTGCCCGGCCTGCCTTGCGAGTGGAACAGCAATGCTTCCTGGTCGGTGAAGGTCGGGCGGGTGCGTTTGATTGGCGGGCGATCGTTCATGCCGTCGTTCTTTATGAGCGTTTCCTCGGGGGGAAACGACCATAGGGCAGTGCGCCTGCGCTCCACAAGGCGCGATTGCGGCGCGTTACTCTTGCCGGCGTGGAGAAGATCGCACTGCGGCACGCGCTTCGCAGGTGCGGTGTCGGCGCGTCGCCTTCAGAGCCGGCCGCGGACGCGCGCGACGAAGTCGACGACATAGCGGTCGAGCTCGACCGCCTGCTCGCTGACGCGCCCGGCCGCCTCGACCACCCGCGAGGCGGTTTCGCCGGTCGAGCGCGCCTCGTCGCCGAGTGCCGCGACGTTGCCGGTCACCGTCGTCGTCGAGCCGGCGACGGCCAGAGCGTCGGCGGCGATGCCAGAGGCGATCGTCCCTTGCATGTTGACGACGCGGGCGATCGTGCCCGAGGTCGTCTCGATCGTGCCCATCGTCTCCTCGATCTGCCCGACGGCCTCGGCCGCGGTCGCGGCGGCGGCGCGGATCTCCTCCAGCGTCGCCGCGATGTCGCGGGTCGCCTTCTGGGTCTGCTCGGCGAGGTTCTTGACCTCGCCGGCAACCACCGCGAAGCCGCGCCCGGCGGCGCCGGCCCGCGCCGCCTCGATGGTCGCGTTCAGCGCCAGGAGATTGGTGCGCGCCGCGATGTCCTCGATGAAGGCGAGCACCGCGCCGACCTGATCGGTGGCCAAGGCGAGGCCGTTGACGTCCCGCCGGGTCGAGCGGACATGGCTCGCCGCCAGCTGCGCCTTCTCCGCCGCCAGCCCGGTCTGCCGGGTCAGCTCGCGGATCGAGGCGTCGATCTCCTCGGCCGCCAGCGCCACGCTGCCGACGCGGTGCGAGGCGAGCTGCGCCTGCTGGGTGACGTCGACCGCCCGCTGGGTCGTCTGGTCGGCATTCGCCGCCATCTGCTGTGCCGCCTCGTGCATGTCGCGGGCCGATTCACCGACCTGACGCAAGGCCTTGCCGACTGTGACCTCGAGATTGCCCGCGAGCTCCTCGAGCGCCGAGCGGCGCAAGCTCTCGATTTCGTCGCGCCGGGTCTCGAGCGACCTCTCGGGGGTGGTGTCGAGCAGGATGCCGTCCCAGATCACCGTGCCGTCGGCGAGACGGCGGCATGTCGCTTCGCTGCGCAGCCAGACGACGCCGCCGTCGACGCCGGCATAGCGCGCCTCGAAGCGCCAGAAATCGCCGTAGCTCCGCGGGTCGGCGCGGGCCGCCTCGAAGCGCGCCCGGTCCTCGGGCAACATCTTGCCGAGCCAGGCTTCCGGGTCGCGCTCGACCTCCTCCTTGGTGATCCCCAGCAGCCGGTCGATCGCGAAGGAGGCGAAATGATAGCTCAGCGAGCCGTCGGGATGGGCGATGCGCTGGTACAGCGTGCCCGGCGCCCGTTGCATCAGCGAGCGCAGCCGATAGGCGGTGTCGCGGCGTTCGCGGTCATTATGGACGACGAGCCCGACCAGCACCGTGCCGATCGCGTTGACCAGGATGATCGTCGGCACCGCATCGCGCAGGAAGCGTTCGGCCACCGCCCGGCTCGGCATGAACAGCACGGAGAGCAAGAGGCAGACCGCGCCGATCAGGCTGAGCACGACGAAGTCGCCCAGCCGGAAGGGTCGGCGCTGGCGCGCCAGCCAGGCGGCATAGGCGACGCCCGCCAGGGCATTGAGGACGATGCCGGCCAGGCCTGTCGCCATGCCGACCCCGCCCTGGCTGTAGCGCAGCGCCGCGAGCGGCAGCGCAGTCAGCACGGCCGCTATCGGCCCGCCGATCGGTCCGGCGAGGATGGCGAGCGTGTTGCGGGAGTCGACGACCAGGCCGGCTTCCATGACGAAGGGAAAGGTCATGCTGCACAGCGCCGCCGCTGCGAGCAGGACGCCGATGGCGACCTGGCGCAGGATCGGCCGCTGGTCGAGCCAAGGCGCGACGACGGTCACCACCAGCGCGGCGAGCAGCAGGAAGGAAAGGCTCTCGACGAGGTTGATCAGCAGCGACATGGGGGCCTTCGGCCGGAAAATGGCGTGCTGAGCCTGCTTTCAATTGTTGAAAGTCTCCCTAACGGATGGCCTTGCCGCCACGATTTGCTAGCGTGCCGGCGCGATGCACAGCACCTCTCCCCGCGACACCAAGACACCCCCTGCCGCCACTGCCGCGAGCGCCGATCCCGGCCGCGTCACGCCGATGATGGCGCAGTACATCGAGATCAAGACCGCCAATCCGGACAGCCTGCTGTTCTACCGGATGGGCGATTTCTACGAATTGTTCTTCGCGGACGCCGAGATCGCCTCGCGCACGCTCGGCATCGTGCTGACCAAGCGCGGCAAGCATCTCGGCGAGGATATCGCCATGTGCGGCGTCCCGGTCGACCGGGCCGACGACTATCTCCAGCGCCTGATCGCCGCCGGTCATCGCGTCGCGGTCTGCGAACAGACCGAGGACCCGGCCGAAGCCAAGAAACGCGGCGCCAAATCGGTGGTGAAGCGCGATGTCGTCCGCCTCGTCACGCCCGGCACCATCACCGAGGAGCGGCTGCTCGAACCTGGTCGCGCCAGCCTGCTCGTCGCCGTGGCGCGGCGTCGGCTCAGCGATGTCGGCTATGCCTATGGCATCGCCGCCGTCGACATCTCGACCGGCCGCTTCAGTGTGCTGGAGACCGATGCGCGTGGCCTGCCCGTCGAGCTGGCGCGTCTCGATCCGCGCGAGATCGTCTGCCCGGATGCGATCCATGAGGATCCCGAGCTGAAGGAGATCTGGCGCGACGTGCCGGCCGCCGTGACGCCGCTGGCGCGCGAAGGACTCGATCCGGCCTCCGGAGAAAGGCGGCTGAAGGAGTTCTTCGGCGTCGCCACGCTCGATGCCTTCGGCGCCTTCAGCCGCGCCGAGATCGCCGCCGCCGCCGCTGCGCTCGCCTATGTCGAGCGCACCCAGTTCGGCGCCCGCCCGCCGCTCTCGCCGCCGCGGCGCGAGGGCGAGAGCGCGACCATGCTGATCGACGCCGCCACCCGGGCCAATCTCGAACTGATGCGCACTCTGTCCGGCGAGCGCGCCGGCAGCTTGCTCGCCACCATCGACCGGACGCAGACGCCGGGCGGCAGCCGGCTCCTGGCCGAGCGTCTCGCCGGGCCGCTCACCGACCCCCTGGAAATCGCGGGCCGGCACGATGCCGTCGCCGCCCTCGTCGAGGCCCCCGGGCTGCGCGAGGATCTGCGCCGCGATCTCGCGCGGGTCCCCGACATCGCCCGCGCCCTGTCGCGCCTGGCGCTCGACCGCGGCGGACCGCGTGATCTCGCCGCGCTCGGCGCCGGGCTGGAAGCGGCCCGCGCCATCGCCGCCGCCTTGCTGCGCCATGGCGAGATCCCGCCGGAACTGCGCGAGGCGGCATTGGCGCTCGGCCGCACCGATCCCGATCTCGGCGCCCGTCTTTCGGCGACGCTCGCCGAGGAGCTGCCGCTGCTGAAGCGCGACGGTCGCTTCGTGCGCGAGGGCTTCGACGGGGCGCTCGACGAATTGCGGCTGCTGCAGGTCGATTCGCGCAAGGTGATCGCCCAGCTCCAGGCCCGCTACGCGGCCGAGACCGGCTGCCGGACGCTGCGCATCAAGCATAATTCCATGCTCGGCTACTTCGTCGAGGTGCCGCAGGCCGTCGGCGAGGACTTCCTGAGGGAGCCCTGGCGCGCCGTCTTCGTGCACCGCCAGACCATGTCGGACGCGATGCGCTTCTCCTCGGTCGAGCTCGGCGAGCTCGAGGCCAAGATCGCCTCGGCCGCCGACCGGGCGCTGAAGCTGGAATTGTCGATCTTCGCCGATCTGACCGCGGCGGTGCTGGCCCAGGCCGAGCCGATCAAGGCGGCGGCGCTGGCGCTGGCCGCGATCGACGTCGCCGCCGCGCTGGCGGAGCTCGCGGTCGATGGCGGCTGGACCCGGCCGCTCGTCGACGAGGGCGCGGCCTTCGCGATCAAGGCGGGCCGCCATCCCGTGGTCGAGGCGGCGCTGAAGCGCGAGGGCCAGCCCTTCGTCGCCAATGACAGCGAGCTTTCGGCGGCCGGCAAAAGCCGGGACGGCCGCATCTGCCTGATCACCGGCCCGAACATGGCCGGTAAGTCGACCTTCCTGCGTCAGAACGCACTGATCGCCGTGCTGGCGCAGATGGGCTCCTTCGTACCGGCGCAAAGCGCCCATATCGGCGTGGTCGACCGGCTGTTCTCGCGCGTCGGTGCCGCTGACGATCTCGCCCGGGGACGTTCGACCTTCATGGTCGAGATGGTCGAGACCGCCGCGATCCTGAACCAGGCCGGGCCACGGGCGCTGGTCATCCTCGACGAGATCGGCCGCGGCACCGCGACCTTCGACGGGCTCTCGATCGCCTGGGCGGCGATCGAGCATCTGCACGAGGCCAATCGCTGCCGGGCCCTGTTCGCGACGCATTATCACGAGCTGACCGCGCTGGCGGAACGGCTCGACCGGGTTGTCAACGCCACCGTGCGCGTCACCGAATGGAATGGCGAAGTGGTCTTCCTGCACGAGGTCGTACCCGGCGCCGCCGACCGTTCCTACGGCATCCAGGTCGCCAAGCTCGCCGGCCTGCCCCCGGCCGTGGTCGAGCGCGCCCGCGCCATTCTCGGCGAGCTCGAGAAGAGCGAGCGCGAGAAGCCGGTCGCGGCGCTAGTCGACGACCTCCCGCTTTTCGCCGCGCAATTGCGCAGCCCGCCGCCCGCGCCTGCGGTCGCTGCCGGTCCCGATCTGCTCAGGGAGGCGCTCGCCGGGCTCGATCTCGACGAGATGACGCCACGCGAGGCGCTGGAAGCGCTCTACCGGCTGAAGGGATTGAACTGAGAGCGACCTCATCCTGAGGAGGCCCGCAGGGCCGTCTCGAAGGATACTCCAGAAATCTCCCGAGCCTCCTGAAACATCCTTCGAGACGCGGGCTGAAGCCCGCTCCTCAGGATGAGGGCTTGTTTAGAAACCGCCCGATCCCCTCGGCCGCGGCGACGCCGGTGGCAAAGCAGGCCTGCAGCAGGTAGCCGCCGGTCGGGGCCTCCCAGTCGAGCATCTCGCCGGCGACGAAGACACCGGGCAGGCGCTTCAGCATGAAGCCTGCGTCGATCTCCTCTGCCCGGATGCCGCCAGCCGTCGAGATGGCGCGGGTGATCGGCGCCGTCCCGGTCAGCCGCAGTGATGCGGTCTTGATCAGCCTTGCGAGGTCGTTGGTCTCCGTCGGCAGCGGACCGCCTGCCGCGTCGCGCAGCACCGCGATCGCGACCGGCGACAGGCCGGCCGCCTTGCGCAGATGGTTGCTGAGCGTCTCGCCGGCGCGGCGGCGTGCGAGGCGGGCGGCGAGCGCGGCCTCGTCGAGATCGGGGCGCAGGTCGACGGCAAGATCGGCATGGCCGCTGCGTGCGATCGTCTCGCGCAAAGGCCCCGACAGCGCATAGATCGCACCGCCCTCGATGCCGTTGGCGTCGATCATCGCCTCGCCTGTAACGCGCCGCCCGGCGAAGGACAGCGCGATCCGCTTCAGTGGCACCCCGGCGAAGCGCTCGCGCATCAGCGCCGACCAGTCGACCGAGAAACCGGCATTGGCGGGCCTTAGCGGCGCGACCGCGACGCCCCTTGCCGCCAGGATCTCCTGCCAGCCGCCATCCGAGCCGAGCCTTGGCCAGCTCGCGCCGCCGAGCGCCAGCAGCGTCGCTGCCGGACGAAGCGTTTCGACCGTTCCGTCGCGATTCTCGAAGTGCAGCGCGCCGCTCTCGTCCCAGCCTGTCCAGAGCCGGCCGGAATGCAGTCTGACGCCGAGCCCGGCGAGCCGCGCCAGCCAGGCGCGCAGCAGCGGCGAGGCCTTCATCGCCTTCGGGAAGACCCTGCCGCTCGAGCCCACGAAGCTCTCGGCGCCGAGCCCGTCGGCCCAGTCGCGCAATGCCTCCGGCGGGAAGGCCCGGATCGCCGGCTCCAGCCAGTCGCGCGCTTCGCCATAGCGGTCGAGAAATCCGTCGAGCGGCTCGGAATGGGTCAGGTTGAGTCCGCCGCGCCCGGCGAGCAGGAATTTGCGCGCCGGCGAAGGCATGCGTTCGTAGAGCGCCACCCGGTGTCCGGCCTGTGCCAGCCGCTCGGCAGCGATCAGCCCAGCCGGGCCGGCGCCGATGATGGCGATATCGGCTTCGCTCAATTGCCGAACACGGTGTTGAGCTGGGCGCCGACCAGGATGAAGCTGGTACGCTTCGACATCTCCTTGAGGCGGACCGCGCCGATATAGGTCATCGCCGAGCGGACCCCGCCCATGATCTCCTGCATCGTGCCCTCGACCGGGCCGCGATAGGACACCTCGACGGTCTTGCCCTCGGAGGCCCGGTATTTGGCGACGCCGCCGGCGTATTTGTTCATCGCCGTGTCCGAGGACATGCCGTAGAACACCATCGCGACCGGCACCTTCTCGCCGTCGCGCTCCTCATAACGGATCTCGCCCTCGCATTCGTCATGGCCGGCGAGCATGCCGCCCATCATCACGAAATCGGCGCCGCCGCCATAGGCCTTGGCGACGTCGCCCGGAACGGTCAGCCCGCCATCGCCGCAGACCAGCCCTTTGAGGCCGTGTGCCGCATCGGCGCATTCGATGATCGCCGAGAGCTGCGGATAGCCGACGCCGGTCATCTTGCGGGTGGTGCAGACCGAGCCCGGACCGATGCCGACCTTGACGATGTCGGCACCGGCCAGGATCAGCGCCTCGGTCATGTCGCCGGTGACGACGTTGCCGGCCATGATCGCCGCGTTCGGGAAGGCCTCGCGCGTCGCCTTGACCGTGTCGACGAATTTCTCGGTGTAGCCATTGGCGACGTCGAGGCAGATCTTGTCGATCGGCGCCTTGGCATGGACGGCCTTGAGCTTGTCATGGTCGGAATCGGTCGTGCCCAGCGAATAGAAGGCGTTGACCGAACCCGGCTCCTTGAAGAAGGCGATCAGCTCTTCCGCGTCGTAATGCTTGTGCAGGGCGACCATGGCGCCGTGCTTCAAGAGCGCGCGCGCCATCGCCATCGTCCCGACCACGTCCATATTGGCGGCGATCAGCGGGAAGCCGCTCCATTCGCGGCCGGTATGGGCGAAATGGAAGCTGCGATTGACGTCGACCTCCGAACGGCTGGCGAGCGTCGAGCGCTTCGGCCGGATCAGCACGTCGCGGAAATCCAGCTTCGGGTCGTTCTCGATACGCATGGCAAAAGCTCCGGCGGCTGGCGCAGACGGTTGAATGGCGCACGCGGGATAAGGGAGCGTGCCGGGATTCATAGCCGCTCGGAGCCGCTGGAGGCAATGCGCCGGATGTCGCGCCGGGGTTCGGTCATAAACTTTAGTGAGTGCTAAAGTTTCTCTCGACAGGCTGCTTGGGCTGCGATACTTAAGCGCATGCTTCACCAACCAGACCAGCTCGATCTGATGTTCCAGGCCTTGGCGGACCCGAACCGCCGGCAGATGGTGCAGCGGCTCAGCGAGGGGCCGGCCAGCGTCAGCGAGCTCGCAGCTCCCTTGCAGATGACGCTGTCGGCCGTGGTCCAGCATCTCGCCGTGCTCGAAGGCGCCGGGCTGGTGCGCTCGCAGAAGATCGGGCGCGTCCGCAACTGCCAGCTCGAGACGCAGGCGCTACGCGCGGTCGAGCGCTGGATCAGCGAGCGCCGGACCTTGTGGGAGCGGCGCTTCAACCGGCTCGGCGCCTTCCTTGCCGAACAGGCTGCGGAAACCGAAGAGGAGAACGGCGCATGACGGAACGATCGGTCGTCCATGCCAGCTTCGCGATCGAGCGTCGCTATGATGCGAGCCCTGCCCGCGTCTTCGCCGCCTTCGCCGATCCCGTTGCGAAAAGGCGCTGGTCGGCCTGCCATGACGAAGGCGGCCTCGGCCAGCACAGCCTCGATTTCCGCGAGGGCGGCAGCGAGACCATGTGCGGCGCGCCGGGGCCGGGTGGCGTCTACGCGATGAACGCGACCTTCCAGGAGATCCTGACGGACGAGCGCATCGTCTACAGCTACGAACTGCTGCGCGACGATCTGCGCCTGTCGGTCTCGCTGGCGACGATCGAGTTCCGGCGCGAGAGGGCCGGTACCCGCCTCATCTTCACCGAGCAGACGGCCTTTCTCGACGGACACGACAAGCCCGACTGGCGCGAGCAGGGCTCGCGCATCGGCTTCGACCGGCTGGCCGACTATCTCGCACTGGAGCAGGCGCCCGCCTGAACAGCCGTCTTGTCGACCGAAGTCCTTCAACCCGCTCCTTCCAAGAAGCAGGAACGCGAAGCCATGTCCCTGACGCTCTATTTCCACCCGCTCTCCGGCTTCTGCCAGAAGGTGCTGGTCGCACTCTACGAAAACGAGACGCCGTTCACGCCGCATCTCGTCAATCTCGGCGATCGCACAGAGCGTGCCGCCTTTCTGAAGCTCTGGCCGCTCGGAAAATTCCCGCTGCTGCGCGACGACCGGCTCGGCAAGCTCGTGCCGGAGACCAGCCTGATCATCGAGCATCTCGTCCTGCATTATCCCGGCAAGCTGGCGTTGCTGCCGCAGGACCCGGTCGCGGCACTGGAAGCAAGGCGGCTCGACCGGCTCTTCGATCTCTATGTCGCCATTCCCATGCAGAAGGTGGTGCTCGATCGGCTGCGGCCGGAGGAGAGCCGCGACGCGCTCGGCGTCGCCGAGGCGAAGGCGACGCTCGCCTCTGCCTATGACCTGCTGGAAGCCGAGATCGGCGGGCGGCAATGGGCGCTGGGCGAGGAGTTCAGCATGGCCGACTGCGCGGCAGCCCCGGCGCTGTTCTATGGCGAGCGCGCTCTGTCCTTCCGCGACAGCCATCCGCTTCTCTGGGCCTATTTCGAGCGCCTGCGAACGCGCCCCTCCTATGCCCGCGCCCTCGCGGAGGCCGAGCCCTTCTTCCAGTTCTTCCCGCGTCGGGATGGCGATGCCGGGCTCAGCCGCTGACCCCTGACGACCAACCGCTCAGTGAAAGGAAAACGCTCATGAGCCGGACTCCCGTCACCCATGCGAGCTTCACCATCGAGCGCAGCTATGCCGCGCCGCCCGCCAAGGTCTTCGCCGCCTTTGCCGACCCCGCGATCAAGCGCCGCTGGTTCGCCGAGGGCGAGGGCTGGACGGTCGAGCAGTTCGACGTCGATTTCCGCGTCGGCGGCTTCGAGCGTAGCCGTTTCCGCTATCAGGGCGGCCCGCCGATCACCAATGAATCGGTCTATCAGGTGATCCAGCCGAACGAGCGCATCATCCTCGCCTATGCGATGGCGATCGACGGCGTGCCGCTCTCGGGCTCGTTGCTGACCATGGAATACCTTCCGGAGGGCAGCGGCACGAAGCTCGTCTTCACCGAGCAGGGCGCCTATCTCGGCGGCAATGACGACCCGGTCCATCGCGAGGAGGGCTCGCGCGAATTGCTCGAGAGCCTGGCCCGGATTTTGGGCGAGGAGGCGAAGGCGGCCTGAGCGCTCCCTCCCGGCGTCGCTGACGCTTTCATTCAGCCGCAGTTCATCCCGGGCTGACTAAGCGGCATCATGGGCGCGGTCTGAACCGGGAAAACCTGGCTGGCCGCCGCCCGCGACGTCGCGATCCGGGGGGATCAAAGGGTTGTGCTGAAGGCGCTCGACCAGCATGCCAGGGATGCCGGCCAGCCATCGGACTGGCAGGTCGCGAAGAGCTTTGCCCGGCTGACCGGCGGCTTCTGGCGCGGCGCCAGTGCCGGCAAGGCCTGGCTCTGGTCGGTCACCCTGGCGAGCGCGATCATCCTCGCCGTCTTCGCCAATGTCACCGTCAACCGCTGGAATGGCTGGTTCTTCGACGCGCTCGAAAAGAAGGACGGCGAAAGCGCCCTGATCGCGATGGCGGTCTTTCCGGTGCTGGTGCTGATCGCCGCCGGACTCGGCGTCGTCATCCTGGTTTCACGGGAAACATTCCAGGTCCATTGGCGCGCCTGGGTCACGGCGCGGCTCGCCGATGGCTGGATCGGCGAGCGCCGCTTCTACCGGCTCGGCCTTTCCGGCTACGAGCCGGCCAATCCCGAATACCGCATCGCCGACGATGTCCGCTGGGCGACCGAACCGGTGGTCGATTTCGCCATCGGCCTGCTCTCGGCGGTGATCACCGCCATCACCTTCATCGGCATCCTCTGGAGCATCGGCGGCGCGCTGACCGTCGCAGCCGGCGGCACGAGCTTTCGGATTCCCGCCTATATGGTGCTCGCGGCGATCGTCTACGCGGTGCTGGTCTCCGGCCTGATCACCTGGGTCGGCCGGCCGCTGCCGCGCCTGATCGCCGCCCGCAACGAGGGTGAGGCGCGCCTGCGCTTCTCGCTGATGCGCATCCGCGACCATGGCGAGACCATCGCGCTGTCGCGCTCCGAGACCGGCGAGCGCCGCGCCGTCGCCGCGACCTATGACAATCTCGTCGGGCGCTGGCTCGCCATGATCCGCCAGCGCGGCCGGCTGACCTGGATTACCAATGGCAGCGGTGCACTGGTCCCGGTGGTGCCGCTCCTGCTTGCCGCGCCAAAATATCTCTCCGGCGAGATGTCGCTCGGCGATGTCGTCCAGGTCGCCGCCGCCTTCGTCGCCGTCCAGAATGCCTTCAACTGGGTGCTCGACAATTTCATGCGCATTGCCGAATGGCTGGCCTCGGCACGGAGGGTCAACGAGCTCGCGGTCGCGCTCGGTACGCTCGATCATGGCCATTCCGGCGGCGAGATCGCGGTCGAGACCAGCGCCGATGGCTGCCTGCGGCTGGGGGACCTCACCCTGACCGATCGCGACGGGCGGACCCTGCTGGCCGATTTCGCCGTCGAACTGCCGCCGGGCGCGACGCTGCATGTCGCGGGCGAGCTCGGCCATGGCAAGGCGGCGCTGATCCAGGCGGTCGCCGGGCTCTGGCCCTGGGGCCGGGGCAGCGTCGCGCTGCCGGCCGAGGCGCGGCTGGCGGTGCTGCCGCAAAAACTGCATCTCTCGGAAGGCAGCCTGCGCGCCGCGCTCGATCCGGCCGGCGACCACAGCGTCGAGGCGGCGAAGGAAGCGCTGCGCAGCTATGGGCTCGCCGGGCTCGTGCCGCAGATCGACCAGCCGCGCGACTGGGACAAGGCGCTGACCACCGGCGACCGGCAGCGACTGGCCCTGGCGCGAGCCGAACTCGCCAATCCCGACATCCTCGTGCTCGACGAGGCGACTAGCGGGCTGGAGACCGAGGCGGCGCTGGAGCTGCTGGCGCATATCAGGGCGACGCGTCCGCAGGCGATCATGCTGCTGATCGGCCAGAGCCCGGGCTTCGCCGAGGTTGCCTGCCGCCATCTCACCATGCGCCGCGCCGGCGGTGTCGCCCGCATCGTCGCCGAGTCGGCGCGTCCCGTCGTTCTGGCCGAGGCCGGCGGCGGCTGAGGATCACCAACCAACCTTGCATTCAGCCGGCGTTCAGCCGCGCCCGGCGCTTCTTTCCCCTCGCTTCCACGGAGTTTTGCCATGCAGATGCACATCTGGGACGTTTATTGGGGCCTGCGGGTCGAGCAATGCCCCTGCGACGTGCATTTCGTCGAATGGCTTGAGGAAGCGGGCATCACCGGCAAGCGCATCTATCATTTCGGCACCGGCGGCCACCATTATATCGGCATCCGCTGCGCCGAGCCGGAGCTCGACTGCACCGTGCTCGGGATCACCGCCTCGCCGAAGGAATATGACGCCTTCGTCAAGCTGGCGATCGACAATCCGACCATCACCAAGAGCTATTCCGCCTATTTCGGTGACATCTACACCAGCAATGCCAAGCTGCTGCCGCGCTTCGACATCGTCACCCTGTTCCATTCCTGCGAGTTCCGCAGCGAGAAGAACGACGCCTATGGCGCGCTGACCGATCTCGAGGTGATGCAGCTCTTCACCGACCAGACCGATGCCGGCGGCCACATCCTGTTCTACACCGGCTCTTTCGCCTATGAGACGGCCAAGCCGATCATCGCGGAATGGGCGAAAACGCGCCCGGTCGAGGAAATCGGCGAGTTCAAGACGCTCCGGATCTTCCGTAAGACCGCCTGAGCCTTGTCGCTCGCGTCGAATGGCGCTAATTCCGTCACATCGACCCACACGAGACAGGAGGGCTGCGTGATCACGTTCTTTCGTCACCATCGTCAGCGCGGCCCCGTTCAGGCCCTGCAAGGCTAGCTTGCAGGGCTGACCTCAGAGGCGATCCCTTTCGGTTCTCTTTTCGGTCTGCCCTTCGTGGTGGCGCAGCATCTGGCCTCATCGCCCGGATGTCCTGCGCCCTGTTCCACTCAATCGAGCCGACGCCGACCCGGCGTTTCGCATTCGAGGCATGGGCGCCGGGGCGCGCTCTGCCAAATGACGGCTCGGGCAGTCCAGAGACCTGAACCATGACCATGATCAATCTGCGGAAGCTCGGCGTCACGCTGGGCGCGCCGCTGTTCTCCGATCTCACGCTTGCGATCACACCCGGCGACCGGCTCGGCCTCGTCGCCGCTAATGGCCGGGGCAAGTCGACCCTGCTGCGCTGCCTTGCCGGCACGGCCGAGCCCGGCAGCGGCGAGATCACCCGCTCGCGCGGCCTTCGCATCGGCCATGTCGAGCAGGATATCCCGCTACGGCTCGCGGAATTGCCGTTCCGGGAGCTGGTGCTCGGTGCGCTGCCGGCCGAGCAGGCGCAGAGCGAGCACTGGCGCGTCGAAGTCGCGCTCGATTCCCTCGACGTGCCCGAAGCGCTGCGCCAGCGGCGGCTCGGAGAGCTGAGCGGCGGCTGGCAGCGGCTCGCCATGCTCTCCCGCGTCTCCGTCACCGAGCCGGATCTCCTGCTGCTCGACGAGCCGACCAACCATCTCGATCTCGGACGCATCGGCCAGCTCGAAAACTGGCTCGCCGCGCTGCCGCGCGACATGGCCGTGGTCGTCGCCAGCCATGACCGCGCCTTCCTCGACGCCGTCACCGACCGGACGCTGTTCCTACGCCAGGAGCGGTCGCAAGTATTCCCGCTGCCCTATTCGCGGGCGCGGATCGCCCTCGACGAGATCGACGCCGCCGATGCGCGCCGCTACGAGCGCGACATCAAGACCGTCCAGCAATTGCGGCGCCAGGCGGCCAAGCTCAACAATATCGGCATCAATTCCGGCAGCGACCTCCTGCTCAGCAAGACGAGGCAGCTCCGGCAGCGGGCCGAGACGCTGGAGGAGGCGGCGCGGCCGGCGCATCGCGAGCGCTCGGCCGGCGCGATCAGGCTCGCCCATGCCGGCACGCATGCGCGCGCCCTGCTGACGCTCGAGGACCTTCCGGTCGCGACGCCGGACGGAACCCTGCTGTTCAGGACCGGCAAGCGCTGGATCAACCCGGGCGACCGCATCGTGCTGCTCGGCGGCAACGGCGCCGGCAAAACCTGCCTGATCGGCCTGATCCAGGCGGCGATCGCCGGGCGGGAGATTGCCGGTGTGAGGGCGACGCCCTCGCTGGTCCCCGGCTTCGCCAGCCAGCAACTGAGCGAGTATCCCGATGGCGAGACGCCGCACCGGCTGATCAGCCGCCGCTTCGATGTCGGCGACCAGCCGGCGCGGAGCCTGCTCGCCGGCGCCGGCATTGCGATCGAGCTGCAGGAAAATCCGATCCGGGCGCTGTCGGGCGGCCAGAAGGCGCGCCTTGCCATGCTGGCGCTGCGCCTCGCCCGGCCGAACTTCTATCTGCTCGACGAGCCGACCAATCATCTCGACATCGAGGGCCAGGAGGCGCTCGAGGCCGAGCTCACCGCGCAGGACGCCAGCTGTCTCCTGGTCTCGCATGATCGCAGCTTCGTCCGGGCGGTCGGTAACCGCTTCTGGCAGATCGAGAACCGGCGCCTGCACGAGGTCGACGGGCCGGAGGCTTTCTTCGCGCGCGCCGCGGCCGGGCAGGGCTAGCCCGGCAGGCTGCGTCATTGTCACTGGACCGTCGCAAAGGGCGGTCCGGTGACCCTGCGCCGGCCACATGGTGCGCATTCGCCGCGCGGCGCGCGCTTGTGGTTCGCCGCCGAGGCGCTATCTCTCGGGTCCGGGCGGTTCCGCCCCGCAATCCGCATCGCCCGCCGAGACCTGGGCATCAACACGACAAGAGCCTGCATGTCTTTCGGCCCGCACGAGCCAGGTATGCCGCTGCGCAAGCGCAGCCGCTGGTGGTGGCTCGGCCCGCTCGCCAGCACGATCATCTTCGCGGCCTCGCTGGTGGTGCTCTATTTCATCGCCCGCGAGATCGAGCCCGGCGAGCTGGCCAAGGCCTTCGCCAATGCCAGCCTGCGGCAGCTCTCTCTGGCGCTCGCCTTCACCGCGCTGAGCTATCTCCTGCTCACCGGCTATGACGCGCTCGCCTTGCGCCGGCTCGGCCTCTCGATCCCCTATCGCACGACGGCGCTCGGCTCCTTCACCAGCTATTCGGTCTCCTTCACCCTCGGCTTCCCGATCGTTACCGGCGGCACGGTGCGCTACTGGGTCTATGCCGCCAAGGGCGTGCGCGCCTCGGAGGTCGCGAGCCTCACGGTGATCGCCGGCCTGACCTTCTGGCTCGGCCTCGGCATGATCTTCTGCGTCAGCCTGTTCTATGCGACGGAATCGGTCGCACAGCTGGCGCGAACCTCGCCCCTGGTGATCCAGGCGGTCGGCGCCGCCACCGGCCTCGGCATCCTCGGCTATCTCTTCTGGGTCGCGACCGACGAACGGACCTTGCGGGTGCGCGGCTGGAACCTGCCGCTGCCCGGCCTCGGCGTGACGCTGGGCCAGATGCTGCTCGGCGCCTGCGAGGTCTCGGCCGCCGCGGCCGTGCTCTTCGTGCTGCTGCCGGGCGGCTACAACCTCTCCTATGAGAGTTTCCTCGCCGCCTATATCTTCGCCTGCCTGATCGGCATCGCCAGCCATGCGCCGGGCGGGCTCGGCGTCTTCGAGGCGACGATGCTGATCGCGCTCAGCCGCATGCCCTTCGAGCAGGTGCTCGGAGCGCTGCTGCTGTTCCGGATCATCTACTACATCCTGCCCTTCATCCTGGCGCTGGTGCTGCTGGCGCTGAACGAGATGGGACGGCGGATCAGGCGCCACGAAATCTAGGGAAGGGCGCAGCATGCCGCAGGATCAGACGGGATCGCGCCTTGCGCGAGCGACCTTCGCAGCCGGCGCCCCGGCCCGGCACCTTGTCGTCCCGGCTCGCTGCGCGCGCTAGTCATGCACGAGCTGGTCGACCCCCGAGCCCCCGTCACTGCGGCGCTGATCGAGGCGACCGGCGTCGCCGTGATCCTGCTCGACGAGCAGGGCGCCATCCAGGCCCTGAGCCCGGCCGCCCGCTCGCTGATCGCCGGGCTGGAAAAGGGCAAGCAGCTCGCGCTGGTGATGCGCGACCCCGACCTGATCGACGCGATCGACCAGGTCTCGCGCCAGGGCGGCCGGCGGGCCATCGAGCTGATCGAAAGGGTGCCGATCGAGCGCACCTTCCGCATCCATATCGTCGCGCTTGCCGGCCCCGGTGTCCGAAGCGCCGTGCTGCTGACCTTCGAGGATCTGAGCGAGCAGCGCCTGACCGAGCGCATGCGCGTCGACTTCGTCGCCAATGCCAGCCATGAATTGCGCACGCCGCTCGCCTCCGTGCTCGGCTTCATCGAGACCCTGCAGGGGCCCGCCCGCAATGACGAGGCGGCCCGCGAGCGCTTCCTGCAGATCATGCGCCAGCAGGCCCTGCGCATGGCGCGGCTGGTCGACGACCTGCTCTCGCTCTCGCGCATCGAGCTCAAGGCGCATCTGGCGCCGCAGACCCCGGTGGATCTCGGCGAGATCGCGCGCACCATCCTCGACGCGCTCGTCCTGATGGCGCGCGAGCGAGACGTCTCCCTGAGGCTCGATCTGCCGCCGCGGCCGGTCGTGGTGGCAGGAGACCGCGACGAATTGCTGCGGCTGATGGAGAACCTCGTCGAGAACGCGATCAAATATGGCAAGCCCGGCGGCGAGGTCGTGATCAGGATCGAAGGCGGTGCCGAGGCCAGCTTCAGCGTGCGCGACGACGGGCCGGGCATCGCTGCCGAACATCTGCCGCGCCTGACCGAGCGCTTCTACCGCGTCGACAATGCCGCCAGCCGCGAGGCGGGCGGCACCGGGCTCGGCCTCGCCATCGTCAAGCACATCGTGCTGCGCCATCGCGGCAGGCTGACGATCGAGAGCGTCGTCGGCGAGGGCGCGACCTTCAAGGCGATCCTGCCGCTGCTGGCCGAGGCAGGCCGTTAACGAAATGTGACGGCTGCCGCTGCGGCTTGATGACGATCTGTCATCTGGCTGTCATATCGCGGGTGTTTTTGCGCGCCGCTAGACCTTGCGACCCAGAGAGGACATCTCATGCGCAAACTTCTCATTCTCGCGGCTGCGGCTGTCGGGTTCTCGGGCGCCGTCCAGGCCGCCGACATCACCGGCGCCGGCGCGACCTTCCCCTTCCCGATCTACGCCAAATGGGCTGAGGCCTATAAGAAGGAGACCAATATCGGTCTCAACTACCAGTCGATCGGCTCGGGTGGCGGCATCCGCCAGATCAAGGCCAAGACGGTCGCCTTCGGCGCCACCGACGCCCCGCTCAAGGGCGAGGACCTGGCCAAGGACGGTCTCGTCCAGTTCCCGACCGTGATGGGCGGCGTCGTCCCGGCGATCAACGTTCCCGGCATCGAGGCCGGCAAGCTGAAGCTGACCGGTCCGCTGATCGCCGAGATCTATCTCGGCACGATCAAGAAGTGGAACGATCCGAAGATCGCCGCTCTGAACCCCGGCCTGACCCTTCCCGAGGCCAATATCAGCCCGGTCTACCGCTCGGACGGCTCGGGCACGACCTTCGTCTTCACCGACTATCTCTCGCGCGTCTCGCCGGAGTGGAAGTCGAAGATCGGCACCAACACCGCCGTGCAGTGGCCGGTCGGCATCGGCGGCAAGGGCAATGAGGGCGTCTCCGCCTCGGTCAAGCAGGTCGCCAACTCGATCGGCTATGTCGAATACGCCTATGCCAAGCAGAACAAGCTCGCCCATGCGCTCGTCCAGAACGCCGACGGCAACTTCCCGGCCCCGGACGACAAGTCCTTCCAGGCCGCAGCGGCCAATGCCAACTGGAACGAGGCTCCCGGCTTCGGCATCTCGCTGAACAACCAGAAGGGCGCCCAGGCCTGGCCGATCACCTCCGCCACCTTCCTGCTGGTCCATGCCAAGCCGGAGAAGCCGGAAGAGACCCAGGCTGCGCTGAAATTCGTCGACTGGGCCTATAAGAACGGTGACCAGCTGGCGCTCGGTCTCGACTATGTGCCGCTGCCGGCGGGCGTCAAGGACCAGGTCCGCAACGCCTGGAAGGGCGTCACCGACCCGGCCGGCAAGCCGATCTTCTGATCGCCCTGCGACCACGTTAAAGGAAGGGGCCGGCTCCGGCCCCTTCGACCCGCCTGAAACCGACCGGAGTTCTTCGGATGGCCGCCGTGACTGACCAGATGGCATCGGGAATGCCCGCCGTTCGCCGGACCCCGAAAGGTACCTTCGACCTCGTCTTCCGCAATGCCAGCTTCCTGGCGGCGCTTTTCGTCCTGGTGCTGCTTGCCGGCATCATCGCGGCAATGGTCGCCGGCGGCTGGCCGGCCTTCCGCGAATTCGGGTTCGGCTTCCTGACCTCGAGCGTCTGGGACACCCAGAACGAGCAATACGGAGCCTTTCCGGCGATCGTCGGCACCTTGTCGACCGCGCTGATCGCCCTCGTCGTCGGCGTGCCGCTCTCGCTCGGCATCGCCGTCTTCCTGACCCAGCTCGCCCCGCCCTGGTTCAAGCGGCCGGTCTCGACCGCGATCGAGCTGCTCGCCGCCGTGCCCTCGATCATCTACGGCATGTGGGGGCTCTTCGTCTTCGTGCCGCTCTTTGCGGCCTATGTGCAGATCCCGCTCTCGAACATCGTCGAGGGCATGCCGATCGTCGGCACCATCCTCTATTCGCGCTCGCCCTCGGGCCTCGGCATCCTGACCGCCGGCATCATCCTGGCGTTCATGATCATCCCGTTCATCGCCTCGATCACCCGCGACATGCTCGAGCAGATCCCCTCGGTGCTGCGCGAGAGCGCCTATGGCATCGGGGCGACGACCTGGGAGGTCGTGCGCTACGTGCTCGTGCCGCAGGCCGGCGTCTCGATCATCGGCGCGGTCATGCTCGGCCTTGGCCGCGCCCTCGGCGAGACCATGGCGGTGACCTTCGTGGTCGGCAATGCCAACCGCCTCTCGGCCTCGGTGATGGATCCGGGCTCGACCATCGCCTCGCGCATCGCCAACGAGTTCAACGAGGCGCTCGGCCTGCAGCTGCACGCGCTGATCGCGCTCGGCTGCATCCTGTTCTTCGTCACCTTCGTTGTCCTGGTCATCGCGCGTATCCTCGTCGCGCGCGTCAAGTCCTTCTGAGGGAAGCGCAACCGATGAACCAGACGCCTCCTGCCGCCCCCGCGATGACCCCGGAAGTGCCCTGGGGCCGCGTCCGCCCGGCGCGCCGCAATGCCGACCGGCTGATGAAGATCATCGCCACGGCGTTCACCCTCGTCGCCATCACCGTGCTGTTCTGGATCCTCGGCATGCTGGTGGTGAAGGGCATCGGCGGGCTTTCGGCCGGCACCTTCACGCAGGTGACGCCCGGCCCCGGTTCCGAGGGCGGCGGCCTTGCCAACGCCATCGTCGGCTCGGCCGTGCTGACCTTCCTCGGCATCGCGCTGGCGACGCCGATCGGCGTGCTCGCCGGGACCTATCTCGCCGAGTATGGCCGGGGCTCGAAGCTCGCCAACCTGATCCGCTTCATCAACGACATCCTGCTCTCGGCGCCTTCGATCCTGATCGGCCTGTTCGTCTACGTCATCCTGGTCGAGCCCTTCCGCGGCTATTCCGGCTGGGCCGGCGGCGTCGCGCTCGGCATCATCGCGATCCCGGTGATCGTGCGCACCACCGAGGACATGCTGCGCCTCGTCCCGGCGCCGCTGCGCGAGGCCGGCTCTGCGCTCGGCGCCCCGCCTTCGGTGGTCATCACCGCGATCACCTGGCGGGCCGCGAAGTCCGGCATGGTCACCGGCATCCTGCTGGCGCTGGCGCGCATCGCCGGCGAGACGGCGCCGCTGCTCTTCACCGCGCTGAACAATAATTTCTGGTTCTCGCCGACCCTCGTCGGCGGCGTCTCCAACCTGCCGGTGACGATCTATCAGTTCGCCTCGGCCCCTTACGAGAACTGGCAGCAGCTCGCCTGGGCCGGTTCGCTGATCATCACCGTCTCGATCCTTTTGCTCTCGCTTATCGCCCGGCGCATCGTGCGCGGCGGCAAGTGAGCACCACGTCCGATCGGAAGGAACATGTCGATGCTCTCGACCCTGGAACTCAGCCCGCAGGTCCTCGACGCCCAGGCGCCGATCCGGATCGCGGTGAAGAACCTCGATTTCTACTATGGCGAGCACAAGGCGCTGAAGAACGTCAATCTCAGCTTCCGTGACCGCCACGTCACCGCGCTGATCGGCCCCTCCGGCTGCGGCAAGTCGACCCTGCTGCGCATCTTCAACCGGATCTACTCGCTCTATCCGGAGCAGCGCGCCACCGGCGAGGTCCTGCTCGACGGCCGCAACGTCATCTCCAACGATGTCGACGTCAACGAGCTGCGCTCGCGCATCGGCATGGTCTTCCAGAAGCCGACGCCCTTCCCGATGTCGATCTACGACAACGTCGCCTTCGGCATCCGCCTCTACGAGAAGCCGCCGAAATCGGAGCTCGACGACCGCGTCGAGGGCGCGCTGCGCCGCTCCGCCCTGTGGGACGAGGTCAAGGACAAGCTGAAGAGCTCCGGCATGGGGCTCTCCGGCGGCCAGCAGCAGCGCCTGTGCATCGCCCGCACCATCGCCCAGAAGCCCGAGGTGATCCTGTTCGACGAGCCGACCTCGGCCCTCGACCCGATCTCGACCGGCAAGATCGAGGACCTGCTGGAGCAGCTGAAGAGCGACTTCACCATCGTCATCGTCACCCACAACATGCAGCAGGCGGCGCGCGTCTCGCAGTACACCGCCTTCATGTATCTCGGCGAGGTCGTCGAGTTCGACGCGACCAACACTATCTTCATGAACCCCAACAAGAAGCAGACGCAGGACTACGTCACCGGCCGCTTCGGCTGAGCCCTGCCGTTCCGCTCGCCCTCGAAGGATTCGCCCCGATGTCCGACCATATCGTCCGCTCCTATGATGCCGACCTCGAAGGACTGCGCCGCAGCCTGGCCGAGATGGGCGGCATGTCCGAGCGCATGCTCGGCGACTCCACCGTGGCGCTGGTGCGCCGCGACACGGCGCTGGCCCAGAAGGTCATCACCGCCGACCAGCGGCTCGACAACCTCCAGCGCGATGTCGAGGAGAAGGCGGTGCTGACCATCGCCCGGCGCCAGCCGCTCGCCAACGACCTGCGCGAGCTGATCTCGGCGATCCGCATCGCCGCCGACATCGAGCGCGTCGGCGACCTCGCCAAGAACATCGCCAAGCGCGCGGTCGCGATCTCCGGCCAGTTCTCGCCGCCGCACCGCGCCGTGGTCGGGCTCGAGCATATGAGCCGCCTGGTCCAGGCGCAGCTCAAGGACGTGCTCGACGCCTATGCCGCCAGCAACGAGCAAAAGGCGATGGAGGTCTGGCGCCGCGACGACGAGATCGACGCGCTCTACACCTCGCTCTTCCGCGAGCTCCTGACCTATATGATGGAAGATCCGCGCAACATCACCTTCTGCACGCATCTTCTGTTCTGCGCCAAGAACGTCGAGCGCATCGGCGATCACACCACCAACATCGCCGAGACGATCCATTACCTGATCACCGGCCAGTCGGTGGAGGAGAGCCGGCCCAAGCTCGACACCACCAACATCCTGGTCGACCTGCCCGCGGCCAATGGCTGAGCGGATGGGCGCCTGAGCGGAGGCTCGACATGCCTGCACGCATCCTGATCGTCGAGGATGAGGAGCCGCTGACCCTGCTGCTCCGCTATAATCTCGAGGCCGAGGGCTTCGAGGTCGACACCGTCGCGCGCGGCGACGATGCCGAGCTGCATTTGCGCGACCATACCCCTGACCTCGTCCTGCTCGACTGGATGCTGCCCGGCCTTTCCGGCATCGAGCTCTGCCGGCGCCTGCGCGCCCGGCGCGACACGGAGCGGGTGCCGATCATCATGCTGACGGCGCGCGGCGAGGAGACCGAGCGGGTGCGCGGCCTCGCCACCGGCGCCGACGACTATGTGGTCAAGCCGTTCTCACTGCCCGAGCTGATCGCCCGCATCCAGGCGCTGCTGCGTCGGGTCAAGCCCGGCCATGTCGTCGGCATGCTGACCGCCGGCGATCTCGAGCTCGACCGGACGACGCGGCGGGTGCGCCGGGCAGGCGCCGAATTGCATCTCGGTCCGACCGAGTTCCGCCTGCTCGAATTCCTGATGCAGGCCCCGGGCCGGGTCTATTCGCGGGCCCAGCTGCTCGACGCCGTCTGGGGCCGCGACGTCTATATCGACGAGCGCACCGTTGACGTCCATGTCGGGCGCCTGCGCAAGGCGATCACCCCCGACGACGCCAAGGACCCGCTACGCACCGTGCGCGGCGCCGGCTACGCCTTCGACGAGACGTTCGCGCGAAGCTGAGCGCCAAGTCTGCCCTCATCCTTCGAGACGCAATCTGCGATCGCTCCTCAGGATGAGGGCTGGAGGTTCGACGCTCCGCGTGGCGCGGCGACGATCACCGCTGCGCCGGCGAGGCAAAGGGCTGCGCCCGTGAGGTCGAAACGGTCCGGCGGCACCTTCTCGACCAGCCACATCCAGCCCAGCGACGCGACGATGTAGACCCCGCCATAGGCGGCGAAGGCCCGGCCGGCGGCGGCGCTGTCGATCAGCGTCAAGAGCCAGGCGAAGAGCGCCAGCGCCAGAAGCCCCGGCAGCAGCCACCAGGCCGATTTGCCGAGCTTGAGCCAGGCCCAGAACGAGAAGCAGCCGGCGATCTCGGCCAGCGCGGCCCCCAGATAGATCGCGAAACTGGTCATGGCGCTGCGGCGAAGCTGGCCGCGAGCCGGGCGAAGACCGGACGGTAGGCTTCCGAGGCGAGCGGCGACAGCTCGCGGGCCTCGGCGAGGTCGAACCAGCGGATCTCGCTGTGCTCGTCATTGCTGATCCGGGCTTCGCCCACCCAGCCGGTCACCGCGAACAGATGCCACAGAGCCGGGGTGACGCCGTCGCTCTCGGTCGTCTCGATGGTGGTCAAGCGCGTGAAGCTGGTCGGCTCGATACCGATCTCCTCCTGCAATTCGCGTCTCAGTGCCTGCTCGATCGTCTCGTCGGGCTCGACATGCCCGCCGATCGTGTCCCAGCAGGACGGTCTGTTGCGGCGATGCGGGGCTCTCAGTCCGAGCAGGATGTCTCCGCCCCGGATCGTCAGGGCGCAGGCATATTCGACGGGCGCGGGACGTTCTGCGGTGCGCATCGGCGTCTCTCCACCAATGGAAAAGCCGGCCCGAGGGCCGGCTTCAATTCTTCTACACAGGGGTGCCGGGTCAGGCGCGCACCTTGCTGCGGTCGCGGCGCCGGTCGGCCGCCGGCTGGTAGGCGATGCGGGCATGATAGCCGCAATAGGGCATGCCGGTCAGCGAGCGGCCGCCGCAGAAGCGGAATTCCGGCGAGGTCGGGTCGCCCATCGGCCAGCGGCACATATATTCGCGCAGGTCCATGATGGTGACGCGCTCGGAGAACGGGATCACCACCTCCTCGGCCGGGGCCGCCGGGACGTGCTCCGCTTCCGGTTCCGCCTCGATCTCCGGGACGAATTGCGGGGCGAGCGCCGTGTTGCCGCGGGTCATGCCGCCGCTCGCGGCGGCAGGGCTCGCCATCGGATGGGCCGGCGGACGCGTCGTCGGCTTGCGCGGGCGCGGCGCGGCCGAGCCGGGATTCTTGGCGCGGCCCGAAAGGCCGAGGCGGTGGACCTTGCCGATGACAGCATTGCGGGTGACGCTGCCGAGTTCGCCGGCGATCTGGCTGGCGCTCAGTCCGTCATTCCAGAGCTTCTTGAGCAGTTCGACGCGTTCGTCGGTCCAGGCTCCAGCTTCGCTCATCGATTTCACCTGTCTTCGTCATGCCTCGCCATAGCCCGGCGACGCATAGGAAAAGATCATGGCGGAATCCGATATCGGCAGCGCCCGTCGAAGAACGGAAACCGCTACGCTCGGAACTGACGATACTGGAGACGCCGCACGAGATGTCGTATCTGACGAGGCCGACCATACAAGATGGCTTGACTCGGCCACAAGAGTCGCCGAATCGGAAATCGTCTTTTCCCCAGACAAAGCTTCGATCCCGCAGTCAGGTGAGTCTATTTGGCAACGCTGCGGCGCCCGGCCGGAATTGACAGTGCCGGACCGCTTTTGCATAGTCTTCTCAATGCGGCCGCCCTTGGGGCGGCGCTTATGTTTTGAGCGATCCGGACTTTCGAGCGATGCGGCTGACGGCGCGACGAGAAAACGGGAAAGGCCTGCGACGATAACGTCGCCGCGGGGTCGCATCGTGCTGGCAGATCGCCGCCGCGCCCCGAACCACCGCTTCACACTCCGGCGCCCAGCGCTTTCCGTTACGTTCCGTCGCGAGGACCTCGCTCCATGAGCTCCGCTTCCGTTTCCGCCAATGCCTCCGTTCTGCTGCCGACCTATGCGCGCGCACCCGTCGCCTTCGAGCGCGGCGAAGGTGCCTGGGCGATCACCGCCGATGGCCAGCGCTATCTCGATTTCGGCGCCGGCATCGCCGTCAACGCGCTCGGCCACGCCCATCCGCATCTGGTCAAGGCGCTGACCGAGCAGGCCCAGCGCATCTGGCATACCTCCAATCTCTACGCGATGCCGGACGGCGAGAAGCTCGCCCGCCGGCTCTGCGAGGCGACCTTCGCCGAGCGCGTCTTCTTCACCAATTCGGGCGCCGAGGCGAACGAATGCGCGATCAAGATGGCGCGCAAGTACCATGCGGCGCAGGGCCATCCCGAGCGCTACCGCATCGTCACTTTCGAGGGCGCCTTCCACGGCCGCACGCTGGCGACCATCGCTGCCGGCGGCCAGCAGAAATACATCGACGGCTTCGGCCCGAAGGTCGACGGCTTCGATCAGGTGCCCTTCGACGACGAGGCGGCGCTGCGCGCGGCGATCACGCCGGAGACCGCGGCGCTGATGATCGAGCCGATCCAGGGCGAGGGCGGCCTGCGCTCGGTGCCGATGCGCTTCCTCAAGCTGCTGCGCCAGCTCTGCGACGAGCACGGCCTGCTCCTGATCTTCGACGAGATCCAGACCGGCGTCGGCCGTACCGGCAAGTTCTTCGCCTATGAGCACAACGGCGTCGCGCCCGACATCATGTCGATCGCCAAGGGCATCGGCGGTGGCTTTCCGATGGGCGCCTGCCTTGCCACCGAGGCGGCGGCGGCCGGCATGGTGCTCGGCACGCATGGCACCACCTTCGGCGGCAATCCGCTGGCCATGGCGGTCGGCAACGCCGTGCTCGACGTCATTCTCGAGCCCGGCTTCATCGAGCACGTCGCCCAGATCAGCCTGCGGCTGAAGCAGTCGCTCGCCGAGCTCAAGGACAAGCATCCCGACGTGATCGAGGAGATCCGCGGCCAGGGCCTGATGCTCGGCCTCAAGCTGCGCACCCCGAACACCGATTTTGTCGCCGAGGCGCGCGCCGCCGGCCTGCTCGTCGTCGCCGCCGGCGACAATGTCGTGCGCCTGTTGCCGCCGCTGATCATCGGCGATGCCGAGGTCGGCGAGGCGCTCGCGCGGCTCGACAAGGCGGCCGGCGCCGTCGAGGCGACGCTGGCCCGGCCGGCGGCGGAATGAGTATGGGGACTCCAGTGCGTCACTTCCTCGACCTGTCCGATTTCTCCAGCGAGCAGCTGCAGGCGATCCTGCGCGCCGGCAACGAGATCAAGGCGCGGCGCCGCACCCCGGCCGCTGCGGGCGATCGCCTGCTCGAGGGCAAGGTCATCGCCATGATCTTCGAGCAGCCCTCGCTGCGCACCCGCGTCTCCTTCGATGTCGGCATCCGCGAGCTCGGCGGCTCGCCGATGATGGTGACCGGCCAGGAGATCGAGCTCGGCGAGCGCGAGACCATCGCCGACACGGCGCGGGTGCTCTCGCGCTATGTCGACGCGATCATGATCCGCATGCTCGACCATGATTCCGTGGTCGAAATGGCGAAATACGCGACCGTCCCGGTGATCAACGGCCTGACCAAGCGCCAGCATCCCTGTCAGGTCATGGCCGACGTCATGACCTTCGAGGAGCGCAAGGGGCCGATCAAGGGCAAGCGCATCGCCTGGACCGGCGACACCAACAATGTCCTGACCTCCTGGGTGCACGCCGCCGGCCGGCTCGATTTCGAGCTCGCCATCGCGACGCCCGAGGAACTGGCGCCGCCGCCCGCGCTGATCGACTGGGCCCGCAAGCAGGGCGCCAAGCTCTCCCTGACCAACCGACCCGAGGCCGCCGTCGAAGGCGCTGATTGCGTCATCACCGATTGCTGGGTCTCGATGGGCGACGAGGAAGGCACGCGCCACAACCTGTTGCGTCCCTATCAGGTCGACGAGCGCCTGCTCGGCCGCGCCGGGAAGGATGCGATCTTCATGCATTGCCTGCCGGCATCGCGCGGCGAGGAAGTCACAGACGCGGTGATGGACGGTCCGCAATCGGCAGTGTTCGACGAGGCCGAGAATCGGCTGCATGCCCAGAAGGGCATTCTGGCCTGGTGCTTCGGCGCGGTGGCGACGTGATGGCCGAGAACGCTGCCGTCGGTGCTGCGGCGCCGGACGACCGGGTTCTGCCCTATGCGGTGCCGGCGCTCGACATCCGTGGCCGTGTCGTCAGGCTCGGGCTCTCGCTCGACCAGATCCTCGACCGCCATCGCTATCCCGAGCCCGTCGCGCGGGTGCTCGGCGAGGCTGCGGCGCTGACCGTGATGCTCGGCACGACCCTGAAATCGGAGGGGCGTTTCCAGCTCCAGACCAAGAGCGACGGGCCGATCTCGATGCTGGTCGTCGACTTCAACGCGCCGGACAGCTATCGCGCCATGGCGCATTACGATGCCGACCGGCTGGCGCAGGCGATCGATGCCGGAGCCGTTTCGACCGGCGAGCTGCTTGGCCGCGGCCATCTCGCCATGACCGTCGACCAGGGCTCGGAAGCGACGCGCTATCAGGGCGTCGTCGCGCTCGACGGCCAGAGCCTGGAAGAGGCGGGCCACCAGTATTTCCGCCAGTCCGAGCAGATTCCGACCCGGATCCGGCTCGGCGTCGGCTCGGTCCTGACCGGCGGCGGACTCGCCTGGCGTGCCGGCGGGCTGATCGTTCAGTTCATGCCGAACTCGCCGGACCGGATGCGCGCCGCCGAGCTCTCGCCCGGCGATGCGCCGGAGGGGCACGAGATCCTGGCGGGCGGCGATCATGACGGCATTGCCGACGATGCCTGGGCCGAGACGCGTTCGCTGGTCGGCACGATCGAGGACCATGAGCTGCTCGACCCGACGCTGGAGAGCGAGCGGCTGCTCTACCGGCTATTCCACGAGCGCGGCGCCCATGTCTTCGAGCCGATTCCGGTGCGTGACGCCTGCCGCTGCTCGCGCGAGCGCGTGCTCGGCATGCTCAGAGGCTTCCCGCTCGAGGACCGCAAGGCGATGATCGCCGATGACGGCTCGCTGGTCGTCACCTGCGAGTTCTGCTCGCGACGCTACGGCTTCGACCCGGCCGAGGTCGAGGCGGAGATCGCGGCGGGACAATAGAAAGCGTCATGCTCGCCCTCGTGGCGAGCAGCCACGCCTTGAACGCCGTATTCGATCAGTGAAGCAAAGACGAGGATGGTCGGGGCAAGCCCGACCATGACGGCATCGCTTACGCCCGGCACTGCTCCATCAGCCGGCGCATGAAGGCCTCGCCGGCCGAGAATTGCTCCAGCGTGATGTACTCGTCCGGCTGATGCGCCTGGTCGATCGAGCCGGGCCCGCAGACCACGGTCGGCAGGCCGGCGCGCTGGAAATGCCCGGCCTCGGTGGCATAGGCGACGGCGATCGTGCTGTTGCGGCCGGCGAGCCGCATCGCCAGCGTCTCGGCTTCCGAGCCGGGATCGGGCGCGAGGCCGGGGACGTCCGAGCTCATCACCGTCTCGATCGCAGCGCTCGGCGCGGTCTTCCGCATCCGGGCGAGCACCTCCTGCGACAGGGCGGCGAAGCGCGCCGGCACCGCCTCCGGATCGGAGCCGGGCAGGGTGCGGACTTCCCAGGACAGATCGCAGCGATCGGCCAGGATGTTGCGGGCGATGCCGCCCTGGAACTTGCCGACATGGATCGTGTCATAGGGCGGATCGAAGCGGCCGCTCTCGTCGATCTGCGTCTCGCGCTCATCGGCGAGGCGCACCAGTTCGGCCGCCAGCCGCGTGCCGGCATGCACGGCGCTGGCGCCGAGATGCGGCTTGGACGAATGCGCGGCGAAGCCGGTGATCCCGGTGAAGAAGGTGCGGATGCCCTTATGCGCATCGGCGATGTCGAGCGAGGTCGGCTCGCCGACGAGGACGGCGCGCGGCCGCGGCAGGCTCTTGCCCATCTCCGCGATGCCGTCGACGACGCCGAGGCAGGTGACCTCCTCGTCATAGGAGAAGAACAGGTGGATCGGCGTCTTGAGCCCGGCCGCCAGGAAGTCCGGTACCAGTGCGAGCGCCAGCGCGACAAAACCCTTCATGTCGACGGCGCCGCGGCCATACGCCCGGCCGTTCTCGACATGCAGGGTGAAGGGATCGCGCGACCAGGCCTGGCCCTCGACCGGCACCACGTCGGTATGGCCCGAGAGCAGCACGCCGCCGCGATCCTGCGGGCCGATCGTCGCGAACAGCGCGGCCTTGTCGCCGGTCGCGTTCGGGAACCGGGTCGAGGCGACACCCCAGCCGGACAGATAATCCTCGACGAAGTCGATCAGCGGCAGGTTGGATTTGTGGCTGACCGTATCGAAGGCGACTAGCCGGGCGAGCATGTCGAGCGGCTGGTAGCGCTGCCCGGTCGGACGTGCGGAGGCGTTCAATGCAGGACCTTCTTCACATAAGGTGAATCGAGCGGAAACAGCGGCACTGCGACCTCTAGGGTCGTGCCGTCATCGCCGAGCATGGCATAGGAGCCGCTCATGCTGCCGTCGGGCGTCATCAGCGGGCAGCCGGAGGTGTAGCTGAAGCTCTCGCCGGGCTGCAGGACCGGCTGCTTGCCGACGACGCCCTCGCCACGGACTTCATGGACCTCGCCGCGGCCATCGGTGATCACCCAGTGCCGCGTCATCAATTGCATGGCATGGTCGGAGAGGTTCACGATCTCGATCGTATAGGCCCAGAAATAGCGGCCCTGCGCCGGCGTCGACTCCGCCTCCATGAATCTCGGCGAGACGGTGACCCGCACGCCATGGGTTTCGGCCTGGTACATGATCTGAGGCTCCGTGCCCGCAGGCGCGGTCTTCTCCCGCCGGATATCGTTCAGTCGTTATGCCCCGGAGCCGGCTCCCGGCTCAAGCGCGAAGCGCGGGCTCGGCGCTGCGCCGGCGCGTTTCCGGCGTGGACAACTGGCGCGAAAATGGTCTCGCAGGCGCGAAGGCGGCGGGCTTGCTGTATGATCGCCGCCTGTTTAGAGGTTCGGTCCAATGGTGACATCCTCCGACATGCCGACCGAGCTCGTGGAGCCGGCCTCCGCCTCGCTCAGCGGCAAGTCCGGCGTCTTGCCGCGCCAGGACATCCGCACCCTCGTCGGCCGCGGCATGGTGCGCTCGATCTCGGGGGTGATCGCCGAGAGCCAGTACCAGCCGGCGAGCCTCGATCTGCGCCTCGGCGACAAGGCCTATCGCGTTCGCGCCAGCTTCCTGCCCGGGCTGAACAAGAGCGTCGAGCAGGTGCTCGAGGATCTCGCCCAGGACGAGGTCTCGCTCGAGAACGGCGCCATCCTCGAGAAGAACTGCGTCTATGTCGTCGAGTTGATGGAGTCACTTGTCGACCTGCCGGCGACGATCTCGGCCTTCGCCAATCCGAAGAGTTCGACCGGGCGGCTCGACGTCTTCACGCGGCTGATCGCCGACCGCAGCGAGGTCTTCGACAGCGTCGCCGGCGGGTATTCCGGCAAGCTCTACGCCGAGATCTCGCCGTCGAGCTTCTCCATCAAGGTTCGCAAGGGCAGCCGGCTCAACCAGCTCCGCTTCCGCCGCCGTGGCGGGGGCCAGGAGGAGGCCTCGGGCTTTCGGGTTTCGGACCGGGATCTGCGTCTCGTCCATGAGCGCACGCCGCTGGTCGACGGACCAGCGACGATCCGCAACGGCCTCGTCTTTCGCATCCATCTCGCCGGCGCCAGCGATGACGAGATCATCGGCTACCAGGCCCAGCGCTTCACCGATGTGATCGATGTCGATCGCGTCGGCCAGTACGCCGTCGAGGATTTCTGGACGCCGCTCTACACCAAGGGCCGCAAGCGCCTGATCCTCGATCCCCACCAGTTCTACATCCTCGCCTCGAAGGAGCGCCTGCACATCCCGGCGGGCTTTGCTGCCGAGATGGCGCCGATCGATCCGAGCATGGGCGAGTTCCGGGTCCACTATGCCGGCTTCTTCGATCCCGGCTTCGGCGTCGGCGCCGATGGCGCGCCCGGAAGCCGCGGCGTGCTCGAAGTGCGCAGCCATGAGGTGCCCTTCGTGCTGGAGGACGGCCAGGTCGTCGGCCGGCTCGCCTTCGAGAAGATGGCGGCCGAGCCCGATGCGCTCTATGGCGAGATCGGCACCTCGAATTACCAGGGCCAGGCCCTGAAGCTCTCCAAGCATTTCCGCAGCTAGAGCGGCGGACCGAAAAGTGGGCTCCGCTTTTCGGAGGGGTGTGATGCCTCGATAAGGAGAGGGATCGCGGGTTCGCGTCCGTTGGGACGTGCCGCGGTTCTGACGAAAATGGCCGCTCCCCTGCACGGCCGGCCCAATCGTGTGTTAGCTGCGAATCCCGATCTCCTGTCCGATCCGCGGGCGCGCTGGCGACAAAATGGCGATTTCGTGTCAAATGGCGCCAAGTACCGCCTGCGACGTCGGTCTGCGATCGGCGGCGCGTTCATGTCCGTGTCACCGGCGGGGGCGTTTCTAAGGCCCACCCGCTCCATGGCTTTCGTGGCCATCTATTTACAGAGGAAGGATTTTCTCATGCGCGCGCTCATCATCGCCGGCGTTCTCGCGGCCGGGCTCGCCGGTTGCCAGACTGTCGAGCAATCGGCGGCCGAGGCCGACACCGTCTGCCTCGATGCCGGCCATCGTCCCGGCACGCGCGCTTTCGAGCGCTGCCGCAGCGACGTCTTCCAGAGCTTCCGCCGCTCCAACGCCCAGGCCAGCAACGCGGTCGCGGCCGGCGTCGTCGCCGGCGCCGTCGGCGGCGCGGTCATCGCCGCCTCGTCGCGCCGCCATTACGGCTATTACGGCTGCGGCTATTACGGCTGCTGGTAAGCCCGTCATGCAGGCGTGTCGGATCGTCCGGCGCGCCTGCCTCTCGCAAATGTCGAGAATGTTGTGCCTGCCCGCTTGCGGCCGGCACATAGGCCCGGCTATATCGACGGGCGCGCGGGCGTAGTTCAGTGGTAGAACGTCAGCTTCCCAAGCTGAATGTCGTCGGTTCGATCCCGATCGCCCGCTCCATCTTCCCTTTCTCAGACCGATCTATCCCGAGCCTCGTCATGGCGGGCGCGGACCGCCGTGGCGCTCTGGATGTCGCCGGGGGCGGTCCGGCGATCCCCGGAACAGCGCGGCGGCGCGGTCGGACCTGCGGCCTGTTCCGCCCTCAAGCGCAGTGTCGAGCCAGGAGCGGTGCCGGCTCGCGTCAAGCTCATGCGACAGCACGGATGATGGCGGCCTTTCCGCGCTTCGAGGCAACGCGGAAAGGCTCTGGCTGGCAAATCAGCCCGCCCTATTGCGCTTGCAGGGTCACGCCGGCCTTGCCGGCCACGTCCTTCCAGCGCGCGATGTCGGCGGCCAGGAAGGCCTTGAACTCTGCCGGCGAGTTGCAGACCGTCTCGCCGCCGAGCACGGCGAGCTTTTCCTGGATCTGCGTGTCGGCGCAGGCCTTGACGATCTCGGCATGCAGGCGCTCGACGATCGCCGGAGGCACGCCCTGCGGGCCGAGCAGGCCGAACCAGGCGACAGTCTCATAGCCGGCAAAGCCCGACTCGGCGACGGTCGGCACGTTCGGCAAGGCCGGCGCGCGCTTGGCCGTGGTAACGGCCAGCGGCGTGACCTGGCCGCTGGTGACGAGGCCGATCGCCGGCGGCAGATTCACCGCCATGAACTCGACCTGGCCGGAGACGATGTCGTTCAGCGCCGGGCCGGCGCCGCGATAGGGCACATGCGTCGCCTCGATCCCGGTCAGGACCTTGAGATATTCCGAGTTCATATGGGCGGAGGAGCCGCTGCCGCCCGAAGCGTAGCTGAGCTTGCCCGGATTGGCCTTCGCATAGCTGATCAGCTCGGCCATCGACTTCACCGGCAGCTTGGTGCTGGCGATGAAGATGTTCGGCGCCTTGTAGACCAGCGAGACCGGCGTGAAGTCGCGCATCACGTCATAGGGGATGTTGGCATAGGTCGCGGCGTTGATGCCGTGCGAGCCGGCATTGCCCATGATGAAGGTGTAGCCGTCGGCAGCCGCGCGGGCCGCAGCAGCCGAGCCGACGACGCCGCCGGCGCCGAGCCGGTTCTCGACCACGAAGGGCTGGCCGAGTGCGTTGCGCAGTTTTTCGGCGATCAGGCGGGCGGCGATGTCCGAGCCGTCACCGGGCGCGCTCGGCACGATGATCGTCACCTGGCGTTCCGGCCATTGCTGGGCCGAGGCGGAGCCTGCCATGGCGGCGCAGCCGAGGGCGGCAACCAGCCCGAACGCCATCCCGATGCCGATCATTCTCATCGCGCGTCTCCAAAGATGATCAAAAGCTGTGCTTCACATTGGGTTGACAGGATGCGTAACTCACTCTTTTGATCAAATCAATGCAGACCGCCCAAAGCCGCGCCGACTCGGTCAAGGACTGGATCCGGGACGACATCGTCGCCGGCGGCCTCGCCTTTGGTGCCCGCCTGCGGATCGACGAGCTCGCCAGCCGCTACGGGGCGAGCCATATGCCGGTGCGCGAGGCGCTGCGCAGCCTGGCCGGCGAGGGCCTCGTCGTCTCCGAGACGAACAAGGGCGCGCGCGTCGTCACGGTCGACCGGCGCCATGTCGAGCATCTCTTCACCGTGCGCATCGCGGTCGAGGTCGCGCTCGCGCGCCAGGCGGCTCCGGCGATGACCCGGGACCGGCTCGCCGAGGTCACGGCGCTGGAGGCGGAACGCCTCGCCGCCGTGGAGCGCGGCGACTATGCGCAGGGCGTCGTCATCAACCAGCGTTTTCATCGCCGCATCTACGAGGCGGCGGGCAATGGCGAGGGCCTGGCGGTGCTCGATCGCCATTGGCTGCTGCTGGCCGCGCTCTGGTCGCGGCTCGGCTATCGCCCGGAGCGGCTCGGCGGCGTCGCCAGCGACCACGACCACATTCTGCGGGCCCTGTGCGACGGCGATGCCGAAGCCTGCGGGATCATGACCGCGGCCCATGTCACCAAGACGCGGCAGGACCTGATGGACCTGATGGCGCAGCGCGGAGAAAGCCTGGCGTGATGCGAGTTTTCGACGATCCGATCAGTCAGGTGCGGCTCAGCATCGCCCGGATCACCGACAAGACGCTCTGGTCCTTCCTGGAGATCCGCTGCGCCTCCGGAGCGGAGGGCGTCGGCGAGGCGAGCCTTGCCGGACGCGAGCGGGCGCTGCTCGACGCCGCCGTCGAAAACCTGCCGCGCTGGCTCGCCGGCGAGCCGCTGCCCGGCCTCGATACGCCGCCGCCGCTCCCTGTCGCGGCCCTGCGCACCGCGCTCGACGTCGCGCGCTGCGATGCCGCCGCGCGGGCCGAAGGTGTCGGCCTCGCAAGCCGGCTCGGCGGCGATGCGGCGGCTCGCATCCCGCTCTATGCCAACATCAACCGCCGCACCCGCGACCGCTCGCCTGCCGGCTTCGGGGCGAGCGCCGCGCATGCCATCGCCCGCGGCTTTCAGGCGGTGAAGATCGCGCCCTTCGACGAGGTCGGCCCCGCTTTGCGTGACGATGCCGAAGGTCGGAAGGCACTGGATGCGGGCATCGCCCGGATTGCCGCCGTCAGGGAGGCGCTCGGCCCGGACCGGCGTCTGATGGTCGATTGCCATTGGCGCTTCGGCGAGGCTATGTCGGCGCGGCTCGTCGAGGCCATCCGCCCCTTCGGGCTCTACTGGCTCGAATGCCCGGTGGTCGAGGAACCCCGGCAGATTCCGGCCCTCGCGGCGATGCGCAAGACCCTCAATGCCCGCGGCACGCTGCTCGCCGGGCTCGAGGAGTTCACCGGCGCCCCGGCCTTCCTCGCCTATGCCGACGCCTATGACGTGATGATGCCGGATATGAAATATGTCGGTGGCGTCGACGAGATGCTGCGCACGGCCGAACGGCTCGCCGAACGCGGCATCGCCGTCTCCCCGCACAATCCGACCGGGCCGATCTGCCACGCGGCAAGCCTCCAGCTCTGCGCCGCCCTGCCGGGCTTCAGCATGCTGGAAATGCAGCTCGACGAGACGCCGCTGTTCTGGTCGCTGGCAGAGCCCGGCCTGCCGCCGGTCGATGGCGGGTCATCCGCTTTGCCGGCCGGCGCCGGGCTCGGCGTCACCCTCGACCAGCAGGCGATCGGCGAGCTCTCGACGGTCGATCTGCGCTTCTCCGCCTGAGGCGAGGTCGCGGAGCCAGTGGAGCGTTCCGGTCGGAGCTCTACGATGGATCTCTGTGTGTTTGAGATGTGCGTAGGTTTCGCGGCGGGCATGCGTGCTCATGCGTGCGCCTGGCGCGTTCACCACCTATCTTGCCTGCTCGCGCCGGATGCGCCTGCTTGATGGAGACCGAACCATGGATCTTGGACTCAAGGGAAAACGCGCGCTCGTCCTTGGTGCCAGCCGCGGGCTCGGTGCCACGATCGCGGCGACGCTGGCGGCCGAGGGGGCGAGCGTCGTCGCGGCGGCCCGCAATCTCGACGCGATCACCGGCTGGGTCGCCGAATTGCCGGCCGAGAGGCGCGGACGGGTCGTCGCCGCCAGGCTCGATCTCGCCGATCTCGCTTCGGTCGAGGCACTGGCGGAGCAGCTTATCGCCGAGGGCGGCGTCGATATCCTGATCGGCAATTCCGGTGGCCCGCCGCCCGGCGAGGCGCGCGACGCCAGGCGCGCCGACTGGCTGCTGCATTTCGAGGCCATGGCCGCCAATCTCTTCCACCTCGCCCAACGCCTGCTGCCGGGCATGATCGAGCGTCGCTGGGGCCGCATCGTCACCATCGTCTCCTCCGGGGTCGAGCAGCCGATCCCGCGCCTCGCGCTCTCCAATGGCATCAGGGCTGCCGTCGTCGGCTGGTCGAAGACCCTGTCGACCGAAGTCGCCGGGCAGGGCGTGACCGTGAATGTCGTGCTGCCCGGCCGCATCCATACCGAGCGCATCGACCAGCTCGACGATGCCGCGGCGGCGCGGGCCGGGGCGACGCGCGATGCCATCGCCAAGGCCTCGATGGCCTCGATCCCGGCCGGACGCTATGGGCTGCCGCAGGAATTCGCCGACGTCGTCGCCTTTCTCGCCAGCGAGCGCGCCTCCTATGTCACCGGTGCCAAGATCCGCATCGATGGCGGGCTGATCCGCGGAATCTGAGCGGCGGGCACTGCGGCGCGATGGCCGCTTCCGGCTGAGGCTGCGAGACGCTAGATTGCGAGCCATGGAGATGTCGCCACAGACCGAGATCCATGACGAGGCGCCCGCCTCGAAGGTTATCCTCTGGCTGTTGGCCGGTGGCGTCGGCCTGCTGCTGCTCGCCGGGCTCCTGCTCTGGTGGCGCGAGGGCGATCGCCTGTTCACCGACGGGCTGATCGCCGCCATCCTTGCCTGCTTCTGACCGGCCTCGCCGGTCGACCGAGGGATTTGCCTTGAACCGCCGCCTGATCCTGCCTCTCGTCGTGTTCCTGCTCGGCGCCGCCGCGCTTGCGGCAGCCGCCTTCATCACCTTCGCCCCGGGTGGACGCCAGGCCGGGCAAAGCCTGGCATCGAGCGTCGGCGGGCCCTTCGCGCTGACCACGACCGAGGGCAAGACCCTGACCGACAAGGATCTGCGCGGCGCGCCCTTCCTGGTCTTCTTCGGCTTCACCCATTGCCCCGATATCTGCCCGACCAAGCTGTTCGAGATCTCGGAGGTGCTGCGCGCCGCCGGGACGAAGGGCGAGAAGCTGCGGGCGCTGTTCATCAGCGTCGATCCCGAGCGTGACACGGTCGAGACGCTGAAGAGCTATCTCGACTCCTTCGACCCGCGCATCATCGGTCTCACCGGCGACCGCGCCGCGATCGACGCCGCCATCAAGGCCTATCGCGGCTATTCCAAGAAGGTGCCGCTCAAGGATGGCGACTACACCATGGACCACACCGCGCTGGTCTATCTGATGGACAAGAATGGCGGCTTCGTCGGCGCCTTCAACATCGAGCGCCCGCCGGCGGAAGCGGCACAGGAATGGCTGCGGCATCTCTGATGCCGGCTCTCGCGGTGCGCTGCCGATTCTGATCTAGGCTGGCGGCTTGCGGTAGCGCGAGGAGCGGGCGAGGCCATGCTCCGTCTTGTTCCAGGCGAAGGGGCGGTTGCTGTACTCGATGAGCGCGAGCCAGGCGGCCAGCGAGACCAGCATGTAATAGAGCGGCAGGCCCGGTAGCCAGCGCAGGAGGTCGATGGCGCCGCGTCGCCAGGCACCGAGCGCCGGCACCAGGAAAACGACGCAGACTCCGGCACCGGTCAGCGTCAGCGCGGAGGCCGAGAACAGCAGTTCGAGAGCGCTGTCCGGGTTCAGCAGCGAGCCGTTCAGAATCGCGAAGATGAAACCGAGCGCGAAGAACGGGTAGCCGAGCGTGCCGAGTAGCGTGCCGAACGCCAGCACCAGAAAGGTCAGCGTCGCGACCGGCCCGGCTTCGCGCAGCAGCCGATGCGGCGCCAGCAAATGGCTGATCAGCGTCTGCAGATAGCCCTTCAGCCATCGCGTGCGCTGCTTCATCCAGGCGTTCAGAAAGCGTGGCGCTTCCTCCAAGGTCGCCGAGGGCAGGTCGGCGATGCGGCCGCCGTTCCGCACCAGGCGAAAGCCGATGTCGGCATCTTCGGTGACGTTCCAGGCGTCCCAGCCGCCGACCTCGCGCAGCGCCTCCGTGCGGAAATGGTTCGAGGTCCCGCCGAGCATGATCGGCAGGCCGCAGCGCAGCAGGCCCGGATTGAAGACGTCGAAGAGCCCGGCATATTCCAGTGCGAAGAAGCCGGCGAGCCAGCCATCCCCGGTGTTGTCGATCACGAGTCGCGCCTGCAGGCAGACCAGATCCGCGTCGTCGCGCAGGAAGCGCGCGGCGGCGAGGCGCAGTTGCTGCGGGTCGGGCACGTCCTCGGCGTCGAAGATCGTGAACAGCTCGCCCTGGGCTTCCGCCAGCGCGACGTTGAGCGCGCGCGGCTTGGTCCGCGGCATGCCGCGCGGCACGATCACGACCTGCATGAAAGGCGGCAGCCGCCGCGCTGCCAGCAAACGCTGCATGCCCAGGTCGGTTTCCTCGACGAGGATGCGGATGTCGAGCTTGGCGGGCGGGTAGTCGAGCGCCGAGAGGGCGCCGATGAGCTGGTTCAGGACCTTCTCTTCGCCGAGGAGCGGCACGGCGACGGTATAGACCGGCAGGCGACTGTCATCGACGCGCCAGCGCTGCTCGCGCCAGAGGTTGGCCGGAGGTTTCTCCATCAGGCTCGCGAGGCGCAGCACGACCGCGCCGAAGAAGACCGGCCCCAGGGCCAGCGCCACACCGATCAGCGTGCCGACCGGCGCGAGCGTCGTCAGCGCGGCGAGCAGGCCGACCATCAGAAGCGCGAGCCCCTTCTGCGAGATGCTGCTGCCGGTGCGGGCGCTGAAGCGGGCAAGGCCGGGCTCGTCGAGGCCGGCGGCCCGGCGGGCGAGCATGTGGGCGTTGCTCGCGCGCAAGCCCGCAGCCAGTGCCGAGGGCGTCACGATCACGAGGTCGTCGCGGCGCTGCGGCTTGCCTGCCATGAAGCGCCGCAACGGTGCGCCGGCCGGCGGTGCGCAGGCGAAGCGGGTGGGGCTGCCGGGCTCGTTCGCGATCCGTGCCACGCCCTCGCGCATGATCGCCGCGAGGTCGCCCCCCGGCAGGAGCGGCGGAACCTTGGCCGAGAAGCGCAGGTCGAACTCCGTGGCGAGGTTCCGGTAGAACGCCTCTTCGCCGACGAGGCCGGAAGCGATGACCTGTTTTGCCGGCGACACGCCCAGACGAGCGGCAGCGACCGCGGCCTGTCGCAGCTCAGCGGGAGGAACGCCATGGCTCGCGAGGAAGGCGATCTCGACCGGCAGGCTCGCTTCGGCCACGCCGCTCACGCAACGACACGGCCACAAGACCGCGCTTCCATTGCCGCCCCCCAGTGCCGGCGGGCCATTTTACCGTCGCCGGCAACCTATGGTTGCCGGTTCGGGGCTGGGAGTCGAGCAGAATTCTAGATCTCGCGGCGTTCTCGGCCATTCCGGCCGGAACCGGCCGGGTCTAGCGCCAGGCTTCGGCGACACCGCCCTGGTGATGAGCGCATTGCGAGTGGTCGGCGAGCGCCTCGATGATCGCGCAATCGCAGGCGCTGACCCCACCGGAACAGGTCGCGGCGATCCGTTCCAGTTCCTTCTCGAGCGAACGCAGCCGCGCGATCTTGTGGCGGACCTCGTCGAGATGGGCGACCGAGATCGCATGCGCCTGGTCGCAAGGCAGGTCGGGATTGTCCGAGAGCTTCAGCAGGGTGCGGATGCTGTCGACCGAGAAGCCGAGATCGCGCGCATGCTTGATGAAGGCGAGCCGCTCGACATGGCGCCTGCCATAGCGGCGCTGGTTGCCTTCGGTCCGCTCCGGCGGCGGCAGCAATTCGACCTGCTCGTAATAGCGGATGGTCTCGACCTTGACGCCGGTCTGCTCCGCCAGCACGCCGATCGGAACGACGCGTTCCAGATTCTTCCGGTCGGACATCGATTTTCCTCTTGAACCTCTAGTCGCTTCAGCTTGTATCTAGGGTGTCTCTGGACGCCGTCAAGCGGAGACAAACATGCGCGAATCTGATTCCGGCCCCGCAAACCCGCTGTCCTGGCAGGTCACGGGCATGGATTGCGCGAGCTGCGCCGCCAAGATCCGCAGTGCCGTCGAGCGCCTGCCTGGTGTCAGCGATGTCCGCCTCTCGGTGATGTCGGAGACGTTGTCCATCTCGCTCGCCGCAGGGGGAACGACGGCGGCGGAGGTCGAGCGCCGCGTCGCCGGCCTCGGCTATGCCCTGGCGCCGGCCAAGCCCGCGGCTGCGCCGAAGGCGGCCGATTCCTGCGGCTGCGGCCATGATCACGGGCCGGCAGCAGCCGACCCGAAGATCGGCCATCGGCATGCGCCGGGTGCCGATCATTCCCATGAGGACCACGGCCACGCACATTCGCATGGCGGCACGGGCAAGAAGGCCGATGCCGGGCACGGCCTGCCTGGCCATGTCCATGAGGCGACGCCGGACGGCATGAGCTGGTACCAGACCGGGAAGGGCCGGCTGGTGCTGCTCACCGGCGCGCTGCTCGCCGGCGCCTGGCTGGCGAGCCTCGCCTGGCCCGCTGGTTCCTATTGGCTCTTCGTCGCCGCCTGTCTGATCGGCGTCGTGCCGGTGGCGCGGCGCGCCTTCGCTGCTGCTGCGGCCGGCGTGCCCTTCACCATCGAGATGCTGATGACCATCGCCGCCGCCGGCGCGCTGGTCATCGGCGCGGCCGAGGAGGCGGCGCTCGTCGTCTTCCTGTTCGCGGTCGGCGAGGTGCTGGAGGGCGTCGCCGCCGACCGGGCGCGCGCCTCGATCCGGGCGCTCGGCGACCTCGTGCCCAAGACCGCGCTGGTCGAGGAGGACGGTGCGACGCGGCAGTTCGACGCCGCCGCGCTGGCGATCGGCCAGATCGTGCTGATCCGCCCGGGCGACCGGGTCCCGGCCGATGGCGAGATCGTCTCCGGTATCTCCGGCATCGACGAGAGCCCGGTGACCGGCGAATCGGTGCCGAAGACCAAGGGCGTCGGCGATCCCGTCTTCGCCGGCTCGGTCAACCGCGAGGCGGCCTTGCGCGCCCGCGTCACCAGGGCGGCGCAGGACAACACCATCGCCCGCATCATCCGCCTGGTCGAGGAGGCGCAGGAGGCCCGTGCCCCGACCGAGCGCTTCATCGATCGCTTCTCGCGCTTCTACATGCCGGCGATCGTGGCGCTCGCCATCGCCGTCGCGCTGGTGCCACCGCTGTTCTTCGGCGGCGAATGGGCGGTCTGGATCTACCGTGCGCTGGCGCTGCTGCTGATCGGCTGCCCTTGCGCGCTGGTGATCTCGGTTCCCGCCGCGATCGCCGCTTCGCTCTCGGCCGGCGCCCGGCAGGGCCTGCTGCTGAAGGGCGGCGTCGTCATCGAGACGGCGGCGCGGATCGGCACCGTCGCCTTCGACAAGACGGGGACGCTGACCGAGGGCACCCCGCGCGTCACCGAAGTGGTGGCGCTGGGCCGGAGCGAGCGCGAGGTCGTGGAACTCGCGGCTGCGGTCGAGACCGGCTCGAGCCATCCGCTGGCCGAGGCGATTCTCGCCCGGGCCGAGACGGACAGCATCCCGGTGCGCCCGGCTTCGGAAGCTGCGGCCATCGCTGGCCAGGGTGTCACCGGCAAGCTCGACGGCGTCGCGATCTTCGTCGGTGCGCCGCGCCATGCCATGAGCCGCGCCGCCTTCGACGCCACGGCCAAGGCAGCGGTCGAGCGGCTGGAAACCGACGGCAAGACGGTTGCCGCCGTCATCGCCGACGGCGTGCTCGCCGGGCTGATCGCGCTGCGCGACGAGCCGCGCGCCGACGCTGCAGCCGCGGTCGCCGAGCTCAGGGCGCTCGGCGTGCGCTCGGTGATGCTGACCGGAGACAATGCCCGCACCGGTGCGGCGATCGCCGGCTCGCTCGGCATGGACCACAAGGCCGAGCTGATGCCGGACGACAAGGTCGCGGCGATCCGCGAGCTCTCGGCGCAGGCGCCGGTGATGATGGTCGGCGACGGCATCAACGATGCGCCGGCGCTGGCCGCGGCCGGGATCGGCGTCGCCATGGGCTCGGGCACCGATGTCGCGCTCGAGACGGCCGACGGCGCCGTGTTGAAGAGCCGCGTCCGCGACATCGCGGCGATGATCCGGCTGGCGCGCGCCACCATGGCGAACATCCGCGTCAACATCGCGCTCGCACTCGGGCTGAAGGCGGTCTTCCTGGTGACAAGCGTGCTCGGTTACACCGGGCTCTGGGTCGCGATCATGGCCGATACCGGCGCGACCGTGCTGGTCACCGCGAATGCGCTGCGGCTGCTGCGCTTCGACGCCGGCAAGACGAGCTGAGGGGGCTGCGATGAGCGGCATGGAGATCGCCAGCTATCTGATGGTCGTGGTCTATGTGATCAGCTTTCTCGCCATGAGCGCGATCCTGGCGAAGGAAGCCGGCCGCCCGGTCTGGCTGTTCGGCAAGGGCGGCGAGAAGCAGGCCCTGCCGGCGCTTCTGTTCAAGCTCGCCTTCGCCGGGGCGGTGATCTGGCCGCTGCTGCTCGCCGCCTTCGGCAATCCGGTCGCGGATGACCCGCTGCATGCCGCGCTCGACGGCCCCTGGTACGATGTGTTCGGCCATCTCCTCGTCGTCCTCGGCGCCTGCGTCGCGCTTTTGTCGCAGCGCTATATGGGCACCTCCTGGCGCATCGGCGCCGCCGAGGGCGAGCAGGGCGCGATCGTCGACAGCGGTCCCTTCGCGATTTCGCGCAATCCGGTGTTCGTCGGCCAAGCAGTCCTCTTCATCGGCCTGTTCATCGTCCTGCCGAGCCTGATCCAGGCCGGCCTGACCTTCGCGCTTCTGGCCGCGATCCGCCTGCAGGTTGCGATCGAGGAGCGCGTTCTCGCCGCCTCGCTCGGCCAGCCCTATCTCGCCTACCGCGCCCGCGTCCGGCGCTGGCTCGGCGTCGTCAAGCAGCTCCCGGCATGACGATCGCCAGGAACGTCGCCGGCGTCCTCGCCGTGAGCGCGTTTGCCGCCGGCCTCGATCAGGCCAGCAAATGGCTGATGCTGGCCGTCGTCCTGGACCCTCCCCGGGTGATCGAGCTCGCGCCCTTCCTGAATCTCCGACTCGGCTTCAACACCGGTATCAGCTTCGGCATGTTCCGCGGCACGCTGGAGCGCTGGCCCGAAGCGCTGGGGCTGTTCAAGTTCCTGGTCGGCCTCGGCCTCATCATCTGGGCGGCGCTGTCGCGGCATCGTCTCGAGCGCATCGGTCTTGCCCTGATCGCCGGTGGCGCCTTCGGCAATGCGATCGATCGCTGGCGCCAGGGTGCGGTCACCGATTTCATCGACCTGCATTGGGGCGGCTGGCATTGGCCGACCTTCAACGGCGCTGACATCGCGATCACGCTCGGCGTCGTGCTGATACTGCTCGCCAGCCTGCCGCTCGCCGAGCGTTTCGCCGGCCCCGGGGCCGGCGCGCGAAGGATCGGGCCGGGGGCGCCGCGGTGACCTATTTCCCGGCCTTGGCCAGGAGCGGCGCCAGGATCGCGTCGAACTGCGCGAGCGTCAGCGCTCCGACATGCTTCTCGCCATTGACGAAGAAGGTCGGTGTCGAGTCGACGCCAGAACTCTTGCCGCGCTCGGAAACCTGCCGGATGCCCAGGTAGAGGTCCTCGCGCTTCAGGCAGGCCTCGACGCCGTCCTTGCCCATGCCGGCCTGGCGCATTGCCTGGGTCAGCCCGTCCAGCGGCTTGTCGGAATGGGCCCAGCCTTCCTGCGTCTGGTAGAACATGTCGACCACCGCATACCATTTCTCCTCGCCGGCACAGCGCGCGAGCATGAAGCCGGCCATGGCGAGCGGATCGAGCGGGAATTCGCGGATGATGAAGCGGACCTTGCCGGTGTCGACATATTTCGCCTTGAAGTCCGGCCAGGTCTTTGTGTGGAAGTTCATGCAGTGATGGCAGGTGAGCGAGGCGTATTCGATCACCGTCACCGGCGCATCGGCGGCTCCGAAGCTCTTCTCCGGCAGCGGGCCGGCTTCGAGCAGGCCGGAAGGGCCTTGTGCGAAGGCTGTCGCTGACAGCGAGCCGGCAAGGCCGAGGGCGATGGTCCGGACGATGAGACGGCGGTCGAGCATGGCGTGTTTCCCCTTCAACCCCGCGCTTGTGCAACCTCAAGCGACCTCAGGTTCAAGGGGGCAGACGCATGGCGCCGCCTGCTATTCTTCACGAAACTGTCAAGTCCGATCTCGATCGGCATGAGCCTGCGTGGTTGCCGGCGCCCCGTTCACCAGCCGTTAGCGATACGCTCCGACAATCCCGCAATGTCCATCCGCTCCGTCGCCCGCAACCTCCGCCGCCATGCGCTGCTTCTCGCCGGAGCCGTGCTTCTGTCCTCCTGCGTGGCGATGGAGGGCGATGATCGCCATCTGCAGCCGCTTCCGGTTGCGCTGGTCTCGCAGATGTCGGCGAAGGGCATGTCTCCCGGCGATCCGATCCTGGTCCGCATCTTCAAGAAGGAGAGCGAGCTGGAGGTCTGGAAGCGCGACCGCTCGGGCCGCTATGCGCTGCTCAAGACCTATCCGATGTGCCGCTGGTCGGGCCAGCTCGGCCCGAAGAAGCGCGAGGGCGACCGGCAGGCGCCGGAAGGGTTCTATACGGTCACGGCCGAGCTGATGAACCCGAAGTCGCAGTTCTATCTGTCGTTCAATCTCGGCTATCCGAATGCGCTGGAGCAGGCGCAGGGCTTCACCGGCTCGGCGCTGATGGTCCATGGCGCCTGCACCTCGGCCGGCTGCTATGCGATGACCGACGAGGGCGTCACCGAGATCTACGGCCTCGCCCGCGAGGCCTTTATCGGCGGCCAGCGCAGCTTCCAGGTCCAGGCCCTGCCGTTCCGCATGACGCCGGAGAACATGGCGGCGCATCGCAACAATCCGAACATCGTCTTCTGGCGCAATCTCAAGGAAGGCTACGATCACTTCGAGGCGACCCGCCGCCCGCCCCGTCTTGCCTATTGCGAGCGCCGTTACGTCTTCGATCCGGCCGAGGGCGCCGGCCCCTTCGTGCCGGGCGCGGCCTGTCCAATCTACGAGGTCGAGCAGGACAGCCGCGATCTCGTCGCCCAGAAGCGCGCCCGCGACGAGGAACGCACCGCCGGGCTGGTCGCCTCCGGCACGCCGGCGCTGAGCTACGCGCTGCGCGATGGCGGCATGCATGAGAGTTTCCGCAGCCTGCTCAGGAAGATGGGGCCTGAGCGGATGCAGACCATGGTCGCCGGCAAGGTCGCGATCAGCAATCCCGACGCCGCTCTCGCCGACCCCTTCGTCGCCGATCCCGGCGAGCGCGCCCAGTTCACCGGTTCATTGCCGGCCCAGTAAGGGCACGCTTCGATCCCGTTCGCGGAGTGGCGATTGCGCCGGGTGCGACGCTAGGCCGGTTTGATTCCGTCCCGGCTTTTGCCGAGAAGCGGCGGCGCGCCCGAGCGCCTCAGTTTCAGGATAGTCCGATGCCGTTCCTCCGCTGGATACGCTACACCGCCTGGACGGTGCTGGCTGTGCTCGTCTTCGTCGTCGCGGCGATCCTGCTCGGCTGGTGGCAGGTCGACGGGCCGGGCGCGCCCGCGCGAACGGTTCAGACGGCCGCGGCGCCGATCGATGTCGGCGGTCCGTTCAGCCTGATCGATCATACCGGACGCAGGGTCACCGAGGCGGAGTTCCGTGGCCGGCCGATGCTGGTCTTCTTCGGCTTCACCCATTGCCCCGAGGTCTGTCCGACGACCCTGCTGGACATCACCGAGCAGCTCAAGGCGCTCGGTCCCGAAGCCGAGCGGCTGCAGGTGCTCTTCATCACCGTCGATCCCGAGCGTGATACGCCGGCGCAGCTCGCACTCTACCTGCAGTCCTTCGATCCGCGTATCGTCGGCCTCTCCGGCACGGCCCCGGAGGTCGAGTCGGTGGTAAAGGCCTACAAGGCCTATGCGAAGAAGATCCCGACCGAGGGTGGCTACACCATGGACCATACCGCTTCGGTTTATGTGATGGACGCCGAAGGCCGCTACCGCACCCTGATCGATTATCACGAGGACAGGCAGGCGGCGCTGGCCAAGATCAGGCTGGTGCTGAAATAGCGGCGTCGCCGGCTTTGTGCGCCCGCTTCTGACGGAGTAGACTTGCCGGCATGCCTTCGCTCAGCCTGCGCATCGATCTCGATCGCGAAACCCGCATCGGTCCCGGTAAGATCGAACTGCTCGAAACCATCGCGGCTTGCGGTTCGATCTCGGCCGCGGGGCGCGAAATGGGCATGTCCTATCGTCGCGCCTGGGATCTCGTCGAGGCGCTCAACCAGGTCTTCGGCAAGCCGGTCGTCGTGCGCCAGGTCGGCGGCAAGAGCGGCGGCGGAGCCCATCTCACCGCGCTCGGCCTGTCCCTGGTCGCGCATTATCGCGCCATCGAGCAGGCGGCCTCGGCCGCGGCGCAGCCCCATCTCGCCGCGATCCAGGCCGAGCTCGACCGATCGGGCGCGGACGAGCCGGACAACGCAACGGCAGGGGTGACGACCTCCGGCCCCTGAAGCAGGGCTGGCCGGAGGTTTTGGCGCCGGCCTGCGCATGAACGCCAGCGCTTGACCGGACGGTTTCCTGACCGCCGGGTAGCCGCGCCGGATGATCCCCGACGGATCAGTAGCCGGCGCTCTTGCCCGGCACGGCGCGGAAGGGCTCGATCGCGGCGCGCAATTGCCGGATCATCAAGCCGACATCCGAACCCAGCCCGATCATGCCGAACCCCTGTTCTCGGCGCCTGGCGATGTCGTCGGCGCTGGTGCCGATGACGCCGGAGGCGATGCCGCGCGCGGCCGCCAGCTGCTGCATGCGCAGGATGTCCTCGGCGATGCCCGGTCCTTCCCAGACGGCGAGATGGCCGAAGCTCTGCGACAGATCGGAAGGCCCGAAGAAGATCGCCTCCAGCCCCGGGACTGCGAGGATATCGGCGATGTTGCTGGAGGCGTCTGCGGTCTCGATGACCGGGATCACCATCGTCTCCTCGTTCGACGCTGCGACATAGCTCTCCATCGCCATGCCCCAGCGCAGCGCCCGCTCATGGCCGAGCCCGCGCTTGCCGGAGGGGGGATAGCGGGCATGGACGAACGCTTCGGCGAGTTCATCCGCCGTGCGGATCAGCGGCAGCAAGACGCCATGGGCGCCGAGATCGAGCGCGCGCTTGATCGTGTCGACCGAGGCCGTTGGCACGCGCACGATCATGGCGAGATCGCTGCCTTTCGCGGCGCGGAGATGATCGACCACGTCGCGATAGCCGAGGCTGCCATGCTCCATGTCGACGCAGACCCAGTCGAGGCCGAGCTCGGCGGCGACCTCGGTGACGGTCGCGCTTTCGAGCGTGGCCCAGAGCCCGATCGTCGGCCCGCCGGATTTCAGCTTCCGGCGCAGCGGATTCGAGAAAGCCTGTGACGGCATGGTGGCCTCCGACGGTCCGGCTCTGCCTAATTCAGCAGAAGCCGCGGCAGGATCAGGGATATTTCCGGGAAGTAGGTGATCAGCAGCAAGGCGACCACCAGCGGCACATAGTACGGTGCGACCGCCACCAGTGCCTTGTTGATCGGTACGTCCGCGACCTTCGCGACGGCGAAGAGCACCATGCCGACCGGAGGGGTCAGCAACCCGATCATCAGGTTCAGCACCATCATGATGCCGAAATGCACGGGATCGACGCCGACCGCGACCGCCAGGGGCAGCAGCATCGGCGTGAAGATGGTGATCGCGGCATTGGTCTCCATGAACAGGCCGATGACCAGGAGGAAGATGTTGATCGCCAGCAGCAGCGTGACCGGAGAGAGATCGAGCCCGCCGACGAGTGCGACCAGTTGCTGCGGGATCTGGGTGAAGACCAGCAGCCAGCCATAGAGCGCGGCGGCCGCGAGGATCATCATGATGACGGCCGTCTCGCGCATGGTCTCGCGCAGAACCTGGAACAGTTGCGCCAGGGTAATCTCGCGATAGACCAGCATGGCGATGACGATCGCGTAGACGGCCGCGATGGCAGCGGCCTCTGTCGGGGTGAAGACGCCGCTCATCATGCCGCCGATGATGATGGCGGGCGTGAACAGCGGCGGGAGCGCCCTGAAGAAGCTGCGGACCAGCGCCGCGAAGCCAAGCCATTTCTGCGTCGGCAGCTGGCGGCGATGCGCCTGCCACCAGACCAGCATCATCAGCAGGACGCCCATCAGCAGGCCGGGCAGGATACCGGCGATCAGCAGCGCGGTCGCCGAGACATTGGCGACGACGGCATAGATGATCAGCGGGATGCTGGGCGGAATGATCGGGCCGATCGTCGCCGAGGCCGCCGTGACGCCGACCGAGAAATCGTCGGGGTAGCCGGCCTGCCGCATCGCCCGGATCTCGACCTGGCCGACGCCGACCGCGTCAGCGACCGCCGAGCCGGACATGCCGGAAAAGATGATCGAGGCGGCGATGTTGACCTGGCCGAGGCCGCCGCGCATGTGGCCGGCGATGCGATCGGCGAACTCGTAGATGCGGTCGGTGATGCCGCCGGTATTCATGATCTTGCCGGCCAGGATGAAGAACGGGATCGCCAGCAGCGGGAAGCTGTTGACGCCATAGACCATGCGCTGGGCCAGGATGGTGTAGGGGATGCCGTTGATGCCGCGCTCCACGAGCGTGACGATCAGCGAGGACAGGCCGAGCGCGAAGGCTGCGGGAATGCCGATCACGAAGAGAGCGAGCAGGCCGCCGATGAAAAGCGCCAGGATCATGATGTGGTTCCTTTGGCGCGGCCGGCCATGTGCATCGCCCGCTCGAACATGTCGAGCAGCAGCAGGAAGGTCATGACGAGCATCGAAATGCCGACGGCTGCGTAGATGTAGCCCGTGCGAAACCAGTCCATGGTCGCCGTGTAGGTCTCCCAGGTCGCGTTGGTCAGCAGCCAGCAGCCATAGGCGACCGAGAGCAGGAACCAGGAGATCAGGAGGTCGACGAGCATGGCCACGGCATCGGCCGAGCGTCCGGAGACATAGCCGTCGATGATGTCGACCCGGATATGCTCGCGATTCATCAGGATGACGACGCCGCCGAAATAGGTGGTGAGCACGCAGGTGAGGCGTGCCAGCTCCTCCGTCCATTGCAGCGGCGCATTCAGGACATAGCGGAAGAACACCTGCAGTACCGAAGACGTGATCATGATCAGGAATGCAGAAATCGCGAGTGTTTCAAAGACGAGATAGATCGTCCTTCGGATACCTTTTTCCGGGGCCATCACATTCTCCAGGCTGCCTCAGATTCCGGGCCGCGACGAGAAGCAGGCGCCCCTCGCCGCGGCGCGCGCTCATTTCAGGTATTTGGAGACGGCCTGAACGACGCTCGGCGCCCAATTCTTCGAGAGTTCATCGATGGCGGGGCGAGCCTTGGCGATGAAGGGCGCGCGGTCGACCTTGATCGCGGTCATCTTGTTCTTTTCCACCAGCGCATTGCAGACGCCGTCGATCTGCTGCTTGGTGATTTCGTCGCCATATTTGGCGGCATCGACGGCCGAGCTGACGACGGCCTCGCGCAGTGCCGGGCTCAGGCTGTCGAGAAAGCGCGAGCTGATCGTCCAGTGCCAGACGGCCGGGACATGCGCCGTATAGATCAGGTGCGATTGGACCTCGTAGAGCTTGGCCTGGTTGATGTTGAAGCAAGGATTTTCCTGTGCCTCGATCACGCCCATCTGCAGGCCGCTGAACACTTCCGGCCAGGCGACGGGCGTCGGCCGGGCGCCGAGCTCGGACCAGACCCGGACCCAGGAGGGAATTTCCGGCACGCGCAGCTTCAGGCCCTTCAGGTCGTCGGGCGTCTTGATCGGCTTCTTGGCGGACAGGTGGCGGTCGCCGCGGCGGAAGAAGGCGACGAGGTCGAGCTTGGCCTTGTCCTTGATGAGCTTCTTGCCTTCGGCACCGGCCGAACTCGCCCAGAACTCGAAGATCTCTTCCGGTCCGGGGAACACGAAGGGCACGACGGTCGCGGCATAGGGCGGCGCGACGACATTCGGCAGCGTGTCGCCGAACAGCGTCATCTGGACTTCGTTCACCGTCAGCTGTTCGAGATTGTCGCGCTCGCCGCCGAGCACGGCCGAATGGAAGATCTTGACGTTGATCTCGCCCTTGCTGCGCTCCTTGACCAGTTCGACGAACTTGTCGACCGCCTGGAACTCGGGTCCCGGCGGCGAGGTGTGCATGGCGAAGCTGAGATCGAGGGCCTTCGCCGCCGGGGCGGCAAGCAGCATTCCGAGCACCAGGACAGATGCCGTCAGCTTGTTCTTGAGCATTGGTAGTCCTCCCTGTGTTGATTTTTCCTGCCTGTTTCGGCTTTTGCTCGCGTTTTCTTGTTTTTATCGGCCACGACGCTGCGATGGCCGGGTCATGTGCTGCCGGCGACCTCCGCGGCTTCCTTGACGCTCTGGCCGACCGCGAGGCCCTTCTGCCGCGCAGTATTGCTGACGGCGCTGAGCACGCCGCTCAGCCAGGCATCCTGCGCGTCTCCGATCCGGGCCGTGTCATGCGAGGTGGTGGCGCAAGCGATGCCCTTGGCGTCGAGCATTGCGAGCGCGGCACGTCCGGCGCCGGCCTTGCCTCCGCCGGCGTCGCTGAAGACGACCAGATGCGGCGGATGCAGCGCCGCGAAGGCGCCCGAGATCAGCCCGCCATGCGAACCGCAAATGATGATCGCCCCCTTGTCCTGCGGCGCGATCAGCGAGATCGAATCCATCAGCACGACGCGATGGCCGGCGATCTCGGCGACGGTCTCGTTCCTCATGGCCGGCCTCCGAAAATGCGGCGCACGGCCTGGCCGACCGGCTCGCCGAGTGCGAACCCGGCCTTTTCCGCCGAGGGATTGAGGGCGGACACCAGGCCCGATTGCCAGGTCTCGAGCGCGTTGCCGATCAGCGCGCTGTCGTGCGAGACGGTGCCGGCGATGATGCCGCGCGCCTCGAGATAGGGCAGCGAGGCGATGCCGGCATTCTCTTTGCCGATGCCGGCATCGTTGAAGAACACGGCGGCGATCGGTACTTTGCCGGCATATTCGCCGGAGCTGATGCCGCCATGCGAGCCGGTCATCACCACCTGACCGGCGTCCTCGGGCTTGAGATGCGCGATCGTATCGACGGCGACGACGCGGCGGGTGCCGATCGTCGCGACGATCTCGCGCAGCATGACGAAATCGGGCTGTGCGGCGCTCATGAGCCGTGCTCCCCGCCAAGGCCCGACATTTCCTGCATCAGGAGGGCGAGCGCGGAATTGTCGAGATCGGCGCGGCCGGTATTCGAAAGCACGCCGTAGAGCTGCTGGATCAGCGCCGTAGCCGGCAGGGCGGTGCCGGTCGCACTGCCGTTCTCCAGTGCCAGCTTCAGGTCCTTGCGCTGGAGCGTGACGCGGAAGCCGGCGGCGAAATTGCCGTCGAGCACACGCTGACCGTGCAGGTCGAGCGCCTTGCTCTGGGCGAAGCCGCCGAGCAGCGCCGAGCGGATCTTGCCCGGGTCGACGCCGTTCTTGCGAGCCAGCGTCATCGCCTCGGCGACCGCCTGAATGTTGATGGCGACCGCGACCTGGTTGCAGACCTTGCAGACCTGGCCGGCACCGGGCCCGCCGATATGGCTGATGGTCTTGCCCATCGCCTCCAGGACCTTACGGCAGCGTTCGAGCACCGCGGCGTCGCCGCCGATCATGATCGACAGCGTCGCGTTCTCGGCGCCCTGATAGCCGCCGCTGACCGGGGCATCGAGCATGGCGACACCCTTCGCCGCCAGCGTCTCGGCCATGGCCCGGGTTGCCATTGGCGAGATCGAGCTCATATCGATCAGCACGCTGCCCGGCCGCATGGCAGAGGCGAGCCCGCCCTCGCCCAGCACGACGGCTTCGACGTCCGGCGTGTCGGGCAGCATGGTGATGACGATGTCGGCGGCGCCGGTCGCCGCGGTGGAGCCGGCATCGCTCGCGCCTGCCGCGACCAGTTCGGCCACGGCGGCGCGGTCGAAGTCGTGCACGGCGAGGGGAAAGCCGGCCTTGCGTAGATTGAGCGCCATGCGGCGCCCCATGACGCCGAGGCCGATGAAGCCGATCTTCTGCGCTTGGGAGCTGGTCGTCACGGCCCGCCCCTCAATGCGTCTTGCAGTGCAGGCCGCCATCGACGCAAAGGTCGATGCCGGTGATGTATTTGGATTCGTCCGAGGCCAGGAAGAGCGCGGCATAGGCGATGTCCCAGCCCTCGCCCATGCGCTTCATCGGCGTCACCTCGGCACGCTTGCGCTGCATCTCAGTGAAGTCGGTGTAATGCGCCTTCATCGCCTCGTAGATGTGCGGCGTGTCCATCAGACCAGGCAGCACGGTATTCGCCCGGATGCCCTTCTCGGCATATTGCATCGCAATTGCCCGGGTGAAGTGGTTCACCGCTGCCTTCGAAGCGTAATACGAAATATAGTTGAAGTGCATCCAGCGGATCGAGGCCAATGACGATATGTTGACGATCGAACCGGAACCCTGCGCTTCCATGATCGGCAAGACGCATTTGCAGGTGAAGAACATGCTCTTCAGGTTCACGTCCATGACGCGATCCCATTGTTCCTCAGTCATATCGACCGGGCCGCCTTCGATATTCATGCCGACATTGTTGTGCAGCACATCGATGCGGCCCCAGGTCGACTTCACGGTGTCGACGACTTCGCGCACGCGATCGAGATTGACGACATCGGCCTGGAGCGCCAGCGCGGTGCCGCCCTCGCTCTCGATGATCTCCTTGGTGCGCTCGGCGGCGGCGAGGTTGAGGTCGACGCAGGCGACCTTGGCGCCTTCGCGGGCGTAGAGCACGGCAGAGGCCTTGCCGTTGCCCCAGCCCTCGCCCACCGAGCCTGCGCCGAATACGAGCGCGATCTTGTTCTCCAGGCGCCTAGACATCTGCTTTTCGTCTCCGATGAGTTCCAGAACCAGCGGTCATTTGGCGTGCCGCTCGAAGGTCTCGACCGCGCGTTTCAGAGCGGGCATCTCCTTGGCGGCCGTCGCGAGCGGAATGCCGGCGCGTGCCGCTTCCCAGGCGGCACGCAGCGCACGTGTGCCGGCGGCGATGCCGTCGGGATGGCCGACGATGCCGCCGCCGCAGGCGTAGATCAGGTCGGTGGTGCGCAGCGCGGCGTAGGTGTCGTGGACCTGGAGCACGGTCTGCGCGCTCGAAAGCACCGGCATGATGCGCGGATCGGCTTCGTTCAGCGGCGTCAGACAGGCGCGGGCCGAGGCCAGAACCGATTCGTCGCTCTCGGCGAACTTGTTGCGCAGGCCGTTGACATGGATGTGGTCGACGCCGGCGAGACGGTGGATGAGCTGGTAGACGCGATAGTCGAAGCCGAGCATCGGCGCGCGCGAGAACAGTGCCCAGCCATTGCGATGGCCATGGATGAAGAGCGGGAACTCGCGGCGCAGCGCCAGCACGGCCGGCGTTCCGACCCAGTTGAGGCTGAGCATGGCGCAGTCGCCGCCGGCCTTCAGGATCGCCTCGGCACCGCGGCGCATCTGGTCGAGGTCGCCGGTGATGTTGAAGGCGAACATGATGCGCTTGCCGGTGCGGTCGGCATGGCGCTCGATTGCGCCCATCACTGCCGCGATGCGCTGCTCCAGCGGGGCGAAGAGCGGGTTCGCGCTGAGCTCGTCATCCTTGATGAAGTCGATGCCGCCCTCGGCGAACTCCGCGACGACCTGAGCCGTGTCCTCCGGCAGCAGGCCGATGCTCGGCTTGACGATGGTGCCGATGGCTGGAAGCCCGTCGAGGCGCAGGCGTTCGCGCGTGCCGGCGATGCCGAAGCGCGGGCCGGGAAAGGCGCGGACGAAATCGTCGGGCAACTCCAGATCGAGGAGGCGGATGCCGGAGAGCTCGCTCAGCTCGCCGAGATTGCCGCAGATCGTCGCCATCAGGGTCTGCAGATCCGGCCCGACATTGGCATAGGGCCAGGCGATCTCGACGCGCGCCTGTGTATAGCGCGCCCGGCCGGAGGCCCGCACGCCCGGCAGGCTCGGTACGGGGACCTCGGCCAGGCGTTCGATCCTTGCGACGCGGGCGCCGGCCCGCGCCGTCACCGCATCGGTCTCGGAGGCGAGCTTCATGAAGGTGCCGGTCGATTGCTCGCCGGCGATGGCGGCGGCCGTCTGTTCGACGGGCAGCGGCGTCTCGATCAGATAATGGGCGCGAATCTCGGTCATGATATTGATATGAGGTATGATGTCTCTGGTACGATGAAGGCTCACGGTTCCATGACGTCGCCGCCGCTCACCACCAGCGTGTGGCCGGTGATGAAGGTGGCGCGCTCGGAGAGAAGGAAGGCGACGCCCTCGGCGATCTCGGCCGGCTGGCCGAAGCGTCCCAGCGGCATCGCCGCGAGCCGCGTCGGCAGCAGGGTCTGGTCGAGGCGACCGAGCATGTCGGTGTCGGTGAGCCCTGGCGCGACGGCGTTCACCCGCACATGCGGCGCCAGCGCCTCGGCGAAGCAGCGCATCATCGCGACGACCCCGGCCTTGGCGGCGGAATAGTCGATCTGGCGCGAGCGCGGTCGCAGTGCCGCGATCGAGCTCAGGCAGACAATGCTGCCGAAGCCCTGCGCCAGCATCTGGTCCTTGACCTGCTGGATGGCGATGAAGACCCCGTCGAGATTGACGCGAACCGTTTCGCGGAACTGGTCGAGCGTCAGTTCGGAGTGGTCGCGCGGGCCGGTGGTGCCGGCATTGGCGACGAGATAGGAGATCGGCCCCAGCCGTTCATTTGCGGCGTTCACGGCTGCGGCAAAGGCGGCCTCGTCGCCGACATCGGCCTGGAACAGCTCGCAGATGCCGCCCGCCGCCTCCACCATCGCTTTGGTCTCGGCTGCGGCCGCATGATTGGCGGCGTAGTTGAGCGCGATCTTCGCGCCACCCGCTGCAAGCCGCAGGCAGCAGGCACGGCCGATGCCTCGCGCTCCACCGGTGACCAAGGCAAGCCGGCCGGCAAATTCCGGCGCGATCTCCGTCATTGCGTCTCCAACCCTGTCCGCTTGCCGCTCATTGACGGCTCGTCTTTTGGTTAAAGGTATGATGTCTTGCCTTTTGAAAGGCTGTCAAGCTAAGTCTTGGCGAAAGAGCGGGCCGGTCAGCCCGCAGGCAGGTGAGACCATGGACGCCGGAACAGGCCGCCAGGACATGATGAACGGCAGGGGCAAGAAGCAGCTCAGCCGCCTCGAGCTCGTCCTCGAACACATCAAGCAGCGCATCGCCGACGGCTCGCTCAGGCCGGGCGACCAGCTGCCGCCGGAGCTGGAGCTGGCGCGGGAGCTGGGCTTGAGCCGCACGCCGGTGCGCGAGGCGGTCAAGGTGCTCGCGGCGGCCGGCGTCCTGATCGTGAAGCACGGCCACGGCACCTTCGTCAGCGCCGGCGCCCAGGCTTCCCTCGGCCAGCTTCTGCTGTTCGAGATCTACATGAAGGATACGACGCCGCAGAAGCTGATGGAGGTGCGGCTGCTCTTCGAGCGCGCCTGCGCCGAACTCGCCGCTCAGCGACGGACCGAGGCGGATCTCGCGGAGATGCGTGCCTGTATCGAGCGGCTGCGCCCGCTCGCTGGCGCCGATCCGATCGATTTCGACGCGACGGTCGAGGCCGATCTCGCCTTCCACCGCGCGATCTACCGCGCCGCCAAGAACGAGCTGGTCGAGACGCTGGCGAACTTCGTGCTGACCATGGTCTCGGGCTGGCTGCGCCGCTCGCACGCCCATGGCGGGCTCGCCGACACGGTGCGGCTGCACGAGATCATGTACACGATGATCGAGACGCGCAATTCCGGCGGCGCGCGCGAGGCCTATGGCGCCGAGGTCAATATGGAGCATTTCCGCAGGATTCTCGAGCAGATGGGAGCCCGAGAGGACGAGGCCGATCGCAGATGAGCGGGCCGGCCATCTGCTTCTACGGCGACGATTTCACCGGCGCCTCCGAGAACCTTGCGCAGTTCCACAAGCACGGCCTGCGCTGCCGGCTCTACTTCGAGCCTGCCGATCCGCAGCGTGTCCGCGCCGAGGCGGCGGAACTCGACGTCATCGGCATCGCCGGCGTCGCCCGTTCGCGCGCACCCGACCAGATGCGCGTGTTGCTCGGCGATGCGTTCCGGCTGTTCGGGTCGCTCGGCACCCGGCTCAACCAGTACAAAATCTGCTCGACCTTCGATTCCGCGCCGCAAACCGGCAATTTTTCCGTCGCGATCGCCGAAGCGCTCAAGGTCTGGCCAGGGGCTTTGCTGCCGGTGCTGCCCGCCACGCCGGATTTCGGCCGCTACACCGCCTTCGCCAATCATTTTTCGCGACATCGCGGCGAGATTCTGCGGCTCGATCGCAATCCGGCGCTGGTCGAGCATCCCTCGACACCGATGAACGAGGCTGATCTGCGCCGCCATCTCGCCAATCTCGGCGTCGAGGCGACGGCCGCGATCATGCTGCCGGAACTCGGCCAGGATCGCGAGGCGCTCGCCCGGCTGATCGAGCAGCGCGGGGCCGGCGCCGTCCCGGTCGTGCTCGATACCGTCGACAATGCCCAGCTCGGCCATGTCAGCTGCGCGATCTGGCAGCTCGCGGCAAGGCGCGATGTGTTCTGTCTGGCGGCGCAGGGGCTCCCGCAAGGCCTCGGCGGTGCGGTCGCCGCCCAGCTTGGCCGCAGCGCGGAACTGTCGCCCGGCCGGGTGCAGGGCGGCCCGGGGCTCGTGCTCTCGGGTAGTTGCTCCGCCCAGACCGCCGTCCAGCTCGCGGTGGCGGAAGCGGCGGGCTGGACCCTGCTGCATCTGCCGATCGAGCGGCTGGCTTCCAGCGACGACGCGCAGCGCGCCGTCGCGGCCGTGGCTCCTGCGATGGTCGCGGCCCTGCGCGCCGGCCGCTCGACCGCAGTCTTTACCGCGCGCGGCGAGGTCACGCAGGCCTTCGACCTCGCCCGCCCGCCCAGCGTTGGCCTCGCGCTCGCCGAGCTGTTCCGGCAGGCCGTGCGCGAAGCGGGGCTGCGGCGCGTCATCTTTGCCGGCGGTGACAGTTCAAGCTTTGCGATGCGCAGTTGCGGGGCCTATGCGCTCGAGATCGCGGCCTCCAGCGGCCAGCAGGCCAGCCATGTCTGCGCTCTGCTGGCCGATGACGAACTCAATGGCGTCGAGGTCGTCCTCAAGGGGGGGCAGGCGGGCAGCGACCGCTTCTTCCTCGATCCGATGTCGGGCTGAGGCTCACCGGCGCATAGGCGGTCTGCTCCGGCCCGCATCGATGCGGGCCCGGATGCCGCGTGTCACATCGTCCGCCGGTCAGGTCGAGCCCGGTTGAGGTCGGCCAAGGCGCTCAGCTCCGCGACCAGGCGCTCTGGCGAGATGCAGGGAATGGCTCCGATCCTGGCGAGATCATCGGTGACGTCGACCGGCAGGCCGGAGTTCGAATCCTCGGGGATCTGGTTGAGGCGCCCGCCGATGCAGACCGGCAGGCTGGCCCCGGCGCGTTCGAGCGCCGCCAGAACCTCGGTCGCGAAGCGCAGGGCGATACCGTTATAGGTGCTGATCGCGATTACGTCGCAGCCATTCGCCAGGGCGATGGCGACGAGGTCGTCGGGATCGGCCGAGGTGCCGCCATCGACCGGCTCGGCTTTGAGCTGGGTCAGCAGATGCTCGATCAGGCTTTTGCCGTGCTCATGTACGTCGCTGCTGGCGACGCAGACCTTCAGCCGCGCCTGGCCGATGCCGTTGCGGACCGGCGCTGCGACCTTGTCGAGCCAGGCTTCGGTCTCGTGGCGGAGTTCCTCGACCCATTCGGCCTCGACAAGCGCGCGGCGTCCACCCCAGGCGGCAAGGTCCTGCGTCCCGACGCCATAGAGCGCTTCCAGCCGCCGCGGGCCGATACGGCGCAGAGCCAGCATGATGGCGGCGGGGTCGCGGATGTCGACGCCGATCTGCGCAAGCCCGGCAAGGACACGGTCGCGGAACTGGCGCGCACCGGCGACGAGCTTTGCCGCCATCGCATCGACCGGCGCGAGATCGATCAGGCCTAGGCTGGCGGAGGCATGCTCGACCAGCTTTCCGGCGAAGGTCTGGGCGTCGATGATCTCGTCGGTGTCGGGAATGCGCTCGTTCTCGGTGACCGGCACCGGGTTGATGGCATGGCCGCTGTGCTGCCGGCACAGCGACCAGATATCGGCCTGGAGATAGCTGGCGAGGCTGGCGAAATTGCCGGCCGGGGTCGACTTGTAGCTGACCGTGTTGCCGAAGATCATGCTGCCGGGCGTGTCGGTCACCTGCATCAGTGCGTGGTGGAAGGCGAGTCGCACCAGCGGCGCCGTGAAGTGGTGGCCGTAGCAATGCGAGGCGCGGGCGCCGATCAGCTCCTCGACGATGTATTTCTCGACCAGAACCATGCCGAGCGCCGAGCTCATGTCGGAGAACAGGCCGGCGAAGCCGTCGTCGAGATTGGAATGGACGAGCACCTCGACCGGCTGGGCCGCGATCAGGCCGAGCGCGGTCACGGTCGCCTCGGTCGTCGCGACGTCGTCGTCCCAGTCGGGCAGGCGGAAGGTGAAGTACTGGCCGAGATTGCCGACCGTGGTGACGCCCGCCGCCAGGGCCGCACGGGTATTCTCGACGGCGCCGGGCAGCCCAAGCATGAAATCGCCGAAATGTGCCGCGGCCGGGACGACGCCGGTGATGCGGGCGAAATCCTCCGGTCCGGTCAGCACGATGCCGGTGCCGCGCGGGCGCTTGTCGCGCTCGGCGATAGGATAGCCCATCGACCAGTCGAGGGTGATGCCGAAGCGGTCGACGGTGACGCCGCGCCCGGCACAGCTCTCATGCACGCTGCGGATCGCCTCGAGCGTGCGTTCGACGCTGCGAAAGCCGATATGGGCGTGCTGCATGATCCGGCCTTCAGCGGCCGTGCGGCGTTTGTAGTCGGCCTCGCAGGCGACCTGCGCCGTATCGAGGAAGAGATTGCGACCGACCTGCCAGTCGCGCGCCATCACGGCGCCTTCGGTGAGCAGTTCATGGCCCGGTCGCAGCCGCGGCGGGACGAGGTCGGCGAGCGGTGGCAAGACAGGCACGGTCATCTGGCGTTCTCCACCTGCCTGCCGGCTAGATCGCGATGCGATCGAACTGGCGGCGGATCGCGGCGGTGAGGCTCGCTGCCGTCAGGGCCGAGGTCTTCGGGTTGGTCGGGGACGGCAGGTTGACGAAGCTCATCCGCGCGGTGCCGAGCGCGCTCGTCGCCTCGATCTCGTGCGTGTTGCCCGCTGCGGCCGGGTCGGAAACGATCCTGACCGAGAGCCGGTCATGGCCGACGGCGAGCGCGATCGTCAGCCCGACATTGAGGTTCTTCGGATAGAGCTTGGCGGCTTCGCGCGCCGTGCCTTCGTAGAGCACGATCTCGGCCTGCGCGGCCTTCTCGGCGAGGTCGGCCGCCGCGAGCTCCGGTCCCCAGGCAGCTGGCGGCTTCCGCGAGGTGTAGCGGACTTCAGCGTCCTGCGTCTCGCGTAGCGCCGCGAGATAGTCGAGGCCACCGACCGCGCCGGAGGGAACGATCAGCCGGGCATTTCCGGTTTGCGCAGCCTCGGCGAGGCGCAAGAGCAGGGCATCGTCGGCGAGCGCACCGGTCGAGGCCGGCAGCGCCGGGATGCCGGCGGCGAGCACCTGCGGAAGGTTCTCGGCGACGGCGGCATGGCCCGCCGCCTCGACCACGAGGTCGGGGCGCCAGGCCAGCAGCTCGGCAAGGCCATCGAGCGCAGCGACGCCGGCGGGCAGGCTCGCCCGGCTCGGCGAGCCCGGTCGCAGCAGGCAGGCGAAGGCGAAGCCCTCGCCGCCGAGGCGGGCGTGAATGTCGCGCGCGATCGTGCCGAAGCCGATCAGCGCGAGGCGCCGCTCGCTCGCCATGCCGGTCTCCGTCAGGGCTTGCGCTGGTCGGTGGGCTGCGCCGCGAAGACCGTCTGGCGCTCGATCTCGAGCACGTTCTCGGGGCGCGGGAAATTCTCCGGCGCGGGCTCACCGGCAGTGCGCGGGCGGCCGATCAGGCTGAAGAAGTCCTCGAGACCGTTCGGCACGATCAGCCAGACCCAGTGCAAATCCTCGGTGCCGTCGTTGATGAACATGTGGCGGCGGCTCTTGCCGACGAAGATCGCCGTGCCGGGCACGGCCGGGACGTCCTTGCCGTCGAGTACGGCACGGCCCTTGCCCTTGATGAAGTAGATGACCTCCTCATGGCGATCATGGCTGTGTTCGCGCACATAGCCGCCGGGCGGCACGGTCTGGGTGCCGAAGGCCAGCGGGTTGTCCATCTTGACCTTGGACGGGTCGAGCGCGACCTCGATATGGCCGTTGGCCGGCACGGGCTGCCAGAAGCTGGTGGCGGTGCCGGGCTGGACGACGAAGGTCTCGCCGGGTTCGTGGACTTCGCTCATGGCGCAAGGCTCCGTCAGTTGGCTCGTCCCGGCACGGCCGAGAGCAGCCTTTGGGTGTAGGGGTGCTGGGGCGCGGCGAAGATCTCGGCCGTCACGCCGTGCTCGACGACCTCGCCGCGCTGCATGATCGCGATCCGGTCGCAGATCTGCGCCGCGACGCGCAGGTCATGGGTGATGAAGATCATCGAGAGCGAGAGCTTGTCGCGCAGTTCGACCAGCAGCTTGAGCACCTGCGCCTGCACGGAGACGTCGAGCGCCGACACGGCTTCGTCCGCGACCAGCACCTTGGGTTCGAGGGCCAGGGCCCGGGCGAGGCCGATGCGTTGGCGCTGCCCGCCGGAGAATTCGTGCGGCAGCCGGTCGGTGGCGCTGGGGTCGAGGCCGACGAGCGCGAAGAGCTCCTTGGCCCGCGCCATTGCCACGCCATGCTTCGTGCCGCGCGCGATCAGGCCCTGGGTGACCAGGTCGCCGACCGTGCGGCGCGGATTGAGCGAGGCGTAGGGGTCCTGGAAGACCATCTGGACGAGATGGCGGTGGCGCCGCAGGCTCTCGCCTTGGAGCTTGCCGAAATCGACGCCGTCGAGTTCGATTGCGCCCTGGTCCGGGTCGAGCAGGCGCACGATGCAGCGGGCCAGCGTCGACTTGCCCGAGCCGGATTCGCCGACGATGCCGAGGGTCGCCTGGCTCGGCAATGCGATGCTCGCCGACTTGACCGCATAGGTCACGCGCTGCTTGCGGCCGAACCAGCCTCCGCCGCTGCGATAGGTCTTGGAGAGATCGCTCACCGTCGCGATGCTGCGGTCGGGCAGCGTGCGCGGCGGCGGCGGCGTCAGGCTCGGCACGGCCGCGATCAGCGCCTTGGTATAGGGGTGCTGCGGGTTCTCCAGCACGGCCGCGGCGCTGCCGCTTTCGACCACCTTGCCGTGCTGCATCACCATCACCCGATCGGCGATCTCGGCGACCACGCCGAAATCATGGGTGATGAACAGCACCGACATGCCGGTGCGCCGCTGGATGTCGCGGATCAGCTTGAGGATCTGCGCCTGGATGGTGACGTCGAGCGCCGTCGTCGGCTCGTCGGCGATCAGGATCTTCGGCTCGAGCGCGAGCGCCATCGCGATCATCACGCGCTGGCGCTGGCCACCGGAGAGCTCGTGCGGATAGGCGCGATAGGCGGAGGCCGGTTCGGGAATGCCGACCTCGTCGAGCAGCTTGAGGGCGCGCGCCTCGATCTCGGCCTTCGGCAGATCGGTATGGGCGCGGAACATCTCGGCGATCTGGTCGCCGGCGGTCCGCAGCGGGTTCAGAGCCGTCATCGGCTCCTGGAAGATCATGCCGATCTCGGGGCCGCGGATCGCCCGCATCTCGTCCTCGGACAGGCGGACGATGTCGCGCTCGCCGAGCATGATCCTGCCGCCGCGGATCGGCAGCATCGGCGGCAGCAGCCCCATCAGGGCCGAGGCGGTCATCGACTTGCCCGAGCCGCTTTCGCCGACGACGCAGACGATCTCGCCGGCGTTCAGGGTCAGCGACAGGTTCTCGACCGCATGGGGCCGGTCGGCGCCCTTGGGCAGGGCGATGGTGAGGTCCTCGATCCGGACGAGCGGAGCCGGGGCGGAGGCGTTCATCTCAGCGGCGCTCATCGGTTGCGAAGCCTCGGATTGAGCGCGTCGTTCAGCCCCTGGCCGACCAGCGAGACCGAGAGGATGGTCAGGAGGATGGCGACGCCGGGGATCGCCGAGACATACCATTCGCTGCGCAGCACCTTGCGGCCCTGGCCGATCAGATTGCCCCAGGAGGCGATGTTCGGATCGGAGAGATCGAGAAAGGCGAGGGCGCTTTCCAGCAGGATCGCGGTCGCCATCACGACGCTGCCATAGACGATGATCGGGGCGAGCGCGTTCGGCAGCACCTCGCGGAAGATGATCCAGCGATTGGTCAGGCCGAGCGTGCGGCAGGCCTGGACGAATTCGCGGTTGCGCAGCGTCAGGAACTCGGCGCGGGTCAGCCGCGCCACCGCCGGCCAGGAGACGACGCCGATCGCAATCGTCACCGCCGTGATGTTGGAGCCGACCACGACGACGAGGACGAGCAGCAGGATGAAGTTCGGCAGCGTCTGGAAGGCCTCGGTCAGGCGCATCAGCACATCGTCCGTCAGCCCGCCATAGAAGCCGGCGACGGCGCCGACCACGATGCCGATCGCGATCGCGATCAGGGTCGAGACGACGCCCATCAGCAGGGTGGTGCGGGCGCCATGGGCGATCTGGGCGGCGATGTCGCGGCCCGAGGCGTCGGTGCCGAGCAGGAAGCGGCCGGCGGGATTTGGCCATTGCAGCGGCCGGCCGGCGAGACCGAGCGGATCACGCGGATAGAGCAGGTCGGCGAAGAGGGCGAGGCCGACGATACCGACGAGGAGCAGGAGGCCGAACATCGCGGCCGGGCTCATCAGGAAATGCTTGAGGGCCTTCATGGCTCAGGCTCCCGCCGCGATGCGTGGGTCGAGCCGCGCATAGATCAGGTCGACGATGAAGTTCACGAGGATGACCATGATGGCGGAGACGAAGACGATGCCGAGCAGCGTGTTGAGATCGCGCTGCACCACGGATTCATAGGCGAGGCGGCCGATGCCGGGCAGCGAGAACACGCTTTCGATCACCACCGAGCCGCCGAGCATGGTGCCGGCCTGCAGGCCGATCAGCGTCACCATCGGCAGGAGCGCGTTGCGCAGCACATGCTTGCGGACGATCTCGCCGCGGGTCAGGCCCTTGGCCCGCGCCGTGCGCACGAAGTCGAGGGTCGAGACCTCGAGCATCGAGGCGCGCATGATGCGCAGATAGATGGCGAGGAAGATTAGCGCGAGCGTGATCGTCGGCTGGACGAGATGGCGGGCGATGTCGAGCACCAGCCAGATGCCGGTCGCGCCGGAGCCGATCTCGTAGAGCCCGCCCGGCGGCAACCAGGCCAGCCAGATCGAGAACACGACGATGCTCATCAGGCCGAGCCAGAAGGAGGGCGTCGCGTAGAACAGCAGCCCGAGCAGCGAGATCAGCGTGTCGGCCCAGCCGTTGACGCGCTGTGCCGAGACGATGCCGAGCACCATGCCGGCGAAGAAGGCGAAGCTGAGCGCCGAGAACATCAGCATCAGCGTCGCCGGCAGCCGTTCCAGGATCACGGTGGCGACGGGCTTGTTGTAGATGGCGGAAAAGCCGAGATCGAGGCGGACCAGCCGCCAGAGATAGTCGAGCAGGCGCACTGCGGCGCTGCCTTCCAGCCCGTAGAAGCGCCGCAGTTCCGCCGCCTGCGCCGGGTCGCCGCCGCCCATCTGCGCCATCAGCGCGTCGACCGTGTCGCCGGGCGCGAACTGCAGGAGGATGAACAAACCGGCGAGCAGGATGAGCAGCGTCGGCACGCTGCTCATCAGCCGTCGTCCGGCCAGCTTCAGAATTTGCATGGCGTGCTCTTCCAGCGCCGAGCAAGCTGGGATGGCCGCACGGGGCGGGCCATCCGAGATCGCCAAGCGGTGCTTGTCAAAAGGCGTTCGTCAGGCCCGGAGCGGCCTGTCGCCAGGGACAGGCCGCTCCGGTGCGTCCGCTCAGGACTCGATCCACAGATCCGCCCAGTGGCTCGACGGCCAGCGCGGATTGTTGTGGTGGTTCTTCAGCTTCTTGCTGGTGACCGAGATGAACTGGCGTTCCGTCGCCATCCACAGCGGCACTTCGGTGTTGAGCAGCTTGACGATCTCCGGATACGCCGCCTTGCGCTTGGCGGGATCGATCTCGAAGGCCGCATCGTCCATCATCTTGTCGGCCTTGGGGTCGACCCAGCCCCACTGGTTGGTGAAGGCGGTGCCCTTCGGGCTGCCCGAGCGGTACCAGACCATGGTGCTGATCGCCGGGTCGGCGCGATAGATGTGCCAGCCGGTCGAGAGGTCGTAATCCCAGTCGCGGTAGACGGCGGTGAGATAGGTCGCGGCGTCCGGACGCTGGAGCTCGACCTTGATCCCGACCTGCTGCAGCGACTGCTGGATGAAGGTCGACCAGAGCGGGATGTCCTCGCCGAAGGGCGGGCTCAGCATCTTCAGCGAGAAGCGCACCCCGCCGGCGCCGCGCTTGAAGCCGGCCTCGTCGAGCAGCGCATTCGCCTTCTTGACGTCGAAGGCATAGTCCGGCGCGCCCGGCTTGTAGAAATTGGTCGAGACGGACGGGATCGGCCCATGGGCGCGCTTGCCGTTGCCGTACAGGAAGTTCTCGATGAAGAAGTCGGTGTCGACCGCGTGGATGATGGCGCGGCGCACGCGCACATCCGCGAGCTCCTTGCGGCGCAGGTTGAACTCGATCGTGTTCTGGAAGGGCTGGCGCTCATTGCCGCGCGAGGAGACCTCGAAGCGCGGATCCTTGCCGAGCCGGTCGATATCGGCCAGCGGCAGCGAGGAGTAGTTGCTCATATGGACCTGGCCGGCCTCGATCGCGGCGGTCGCGGCGGCCTTGTCGGTGATGAAGCGCCAGACGATCTTGTCGAGATAGGGATAGCCCTTGCGCCAGTAATCCGGGTTGCGCTCGGCGATGACGTATTGGCCGCGCTCATACTGCGCGAACTTGAACGGCCCGGTCCCGATCGGGGCGACGTTTGCCGGGTTGTCGAGGATGTTGGTGCCCTCGTAGATGTGCTTGGGCGCGATGTAGCCGAGGTCCGGCGCCGCGCCCATGAACAGGTCCATCGGCATCGGGCGGCTGTAGCGGAAGATCGCGGTATGCGCGTCCGGCGTGTCGACCGCCTCGAGGGCCGAATGCAGCGCCGTGCCGTAGTTCAGGTGCTTCTTCCACAGCTCCATCGCGGTGTACTGGACGTCGGCCGAGGTGAAGGGCTTGCCGTCATGCCACTTCACGCCTTCGCGCAGCTTGATGGTTATGGTCTTGCCGTCCGGCGAGCCTTCCCAGCTCGTCGCCAGCATCGGCTCGAGCTCGCCCTTCTCGTTGAGGTCGACCAGCGGCTCCATGATCTTGGAGGCGATGACATAGACGCCCGTCGAGGCGCGCAGGGCGGGGTTCAGGATGCGCTGCTCCTGCGGCATGTGCACCGTAATCGTGCCGCCGCGCTTCGGCTCCTGGGCGAAGGCGCCGGCGGGCAAGGCGGCCGCCAGCGCAAGGGCGCCGGCGCTGGCGAGCAGATGGCGCCGGGTCGGATGTCCTGCAGTCATAGTCCCCTCCATTATTGCGGTTGCTTGTGAAATTCTGTCTGGCCGCCGGTCAGTCGGGCCGGCGTGGTGCCGTTTCCCAGCCGATCAGAGCCCCGTCGACGGCGGCGCAGGGCAGGCCCCCCGGGCCGGTCCATTCCGCGAAGGGCTGCGCGCGGGCGAAGTCGTCGCAGGCGAGTACGACGCCGCAGGGCGCAAGCGCGTCGCCGGGATTGCGGCCCCAGCGCTGCGCGAAGCGCGTGGCATCGACGAAGACGAGATCCGCTCCGCGTGGCCGCATCGCGACCGTGAAGGCGCCGCCACGCTCTCCGACCGAAAGCGACAGCAGCCGGGCGCAGAGCTCGGCCTCGGCACGCGGATCGGTGGCGACGATCTCGATACGCTTCAGGGCGCGGGCGCCGTTGCGATGTTCGACCAGGCTCGGCAGCCAGACCGTCTCGCGGGTGAGATGCTGGCAGGCGAACAGGCGTGCCCCACCCGGCGCCGGTTCAAGCGGCCATTGGAAGATGCGGAAGCCGGCCTCGCCGGTGCGGCCGCCCTCAAGATCGACGGGGCGGCGGAACTCGAAGGGCCCGGTGCTGCCCTCGAAGCCGTCGCGCTTCAGCGCGGCGAGCCCGGCCTCGGCGTCGTCGGTACGCATGGCAAGGCGTTCCAGCCCTGCGCCGTCAGCCAGGAAGGCCCGCGTCGGTGCGTTGAATTCGGTCGCGGCGAGCACGCCGAGGAGTTCGACATAGTCGTCCTCGAACATGATCGTGTGGTTGGCGGTGCCGAGATAGTCGCTGTGCAGGCCGCGCGGCGAAACCGTGAAGCCGAGGGCCTGCCAACGCTCGGCCGACACCGTGAGATTGCTCACGGCGATGACGATGTGGTCGAGCCCAAGGACATGGTCGCGCATTCGGCAAAGGTTCCATGCGAGGCGGGATTTCCCCGATGGCTAGACCGTGTCATAAGTGCATGCAGTTGTACAGGCACTTTTGGCGATCTCTTGCTCAGCTTCTGCGCAAGGCTTGGTCCCGGTTGGTGAAATGCGGAGCAAAGCCATGTCAGCCCTGTCTCGGCCAGCCATGATGGAATGAAGAAAAGCGCTTTGAATTCAATGCCTGGACAGAGTGCGGCAACGAAAGGGACGTGGCGGGCGCCAGCCTTGGCCGGGGCCTGCCGTCACCGTCCAGAATATGGCGAGGCCGAGGGCGTCGGACTATTTCCGGGCGCGGGAACGTCCGCGGCGTGGCGTGGACTGCTCGGGCAGGAAGATCTTGAGCAGGGCTTCCTTGAGCACGGCGCGGGCCTCGGCGAAGGTCAGCGAGATGTGGCTGCGCAGGATCTCGATGCCGCGGTCGCGGTCGCGGTCGACGATCGCCTGGACGATGCGGCTGTGATCCTCGACCAGGCTCCAGTGCTGCGGCCCGTTCTCGATCTGGACGCGGCGGACGAAGCGGATGCGCGCATTGACGCCGATCAGCTGGCGGACGATCTCGGGATTATTGGCGAGCTCGGCGAGATGGACGTGAAAGCCTTCGTCGAGTTCGAGAATCTCGTCGGGATCCTTGTTCTCGTAGCGCACGCGGGCATCGGCCCAGAAGGCCTGGAGCCGGGCGATCCCAGCCTCGTCGGCGCGCTCGCAGGCGAGGGCGAAGGCTCCGGTCTCGATGATCGAGCGCATCTCGAACAGGTCGAGCAAATCGTCGATGTCGACGCCGCGGAAGCAGAAGCCGCGATTGGGCGTGAACACCACGAAGCCTTCGGAGGCGAGCCGGTTCAGCGCCTCGCGGACCGGCGTGCGCGACAGATCGAGCATCTGCGCGAGATGGACCTCGTTGATTCGCTCCGCGGGTCGCATCTTGAATTCGACCAGCTGCTGCCGGATCGCCTTGTAGGCGCGTTCAGCGCTGTCGGCCGCGCGGCGCGGCGCGATGGATTTCACGCCCGTCTTGTCGGGGTCGACGCTGGGAGCCTTTGCGGTGTCCGGCATTCCGCCTCTCTTTACGGCCGATCTGCTGCCGCGACGTTCGCGGCCTCACGACGCTCGACGTTTCAAATGGTGTCGCGGCCAAAAATCAACCACCGATCGCAAACCCGCCCGGTGGTGTGTGCACTCATGGATGCATTATGACCAGAATAGGCTTTCTCGGCGTCGGCCATCTCGCACAGGAGATCATCGCAGGTCTCCTGTGTAGCGGATTGCCGGCGTCGGAACTCATCCTGTCGTCGCGCGGCTATGGCCCGGAACTGGCGGAGCGGCACGGGATCGATCTCGCAACGGACAATCTGGGGCTCGTGGCGGTGGCCGATATCGTCCTGCTGGCGACGCGCCCCTGCGACGCCATCGCAGCGGTCACCGGCCTCGGCTGGCGTTCCGGGCAGATTCTGGTCTCGGCCTGTGCCGGCGTGCAGTTGAACGCGCTTCGGGCGGCCGCGGCGCCGGCGCAGGTCGCGCGGATCATGCCGCTGACCGCCTCCTCGCTTGGGGCGAGCCCGACGACCGTCTATCCTGATCTGCCGGCGCTCCGGCCGTTGCTGGAGCGGCTCGGCTCGGTGATTCCGCTCTCGCACGAGGCCGAGTTCGAGACCGCGACCGTCAGCGCCGCGATCTATGGCTGGGCGCAGATGCTGATCGGCCTCGGCCGCGACTGGTCGGTGGCCCATGGCATGGCGCCGGATGCCGCACGGCGTCTGGCGGCCGAGACCTTCGTCGCCGCGGGGCGGATGATCGCCGAACGGCCCGAAACCGGCGAGGCTCTGCTGCAGAGCCTGGTGACGCCGGGCGGCATCACCGAATGCGGATTGCAGGTCCTCACGGCCGAGGGCGTCGAGGCGAGCTGGCAACTGGCCTGCGACGCCGTGCTGGCGAAGCTGACCGATGGCGCCCCGGTCGACCGGGACGCCTGAACGCTTCTGCGGCTCAGCCCTGCACGGACTTGAAGACATGGCCGCCCACGGCCTGGTCGGTCGGCGAGATCTCGATCTCGGTGACGTCGACATGCTGCGGCAGGCTGAGCACGGCGGCGATGGTCTCGGCGATGTCCTGCGGCTGCAGGGCCCGGACATTGCCGTACATCGTGTCGTGCAGCTTGCTGCGGTCGCCGCCGAAGGCGCGCAGATAGATTTCGGTCTCGACGCGTCCCGGCGCGAGATCGGTGATCCGGACATTGCTGCCGGCCAGATCGTAGCGCAGCGAGCGGCAGGCATGGGACAGGCCGGCCTTGGCGCCGCCATAGGCCGAGGTTCCGGCGAGCACGCCGCGCGCCGCGGTCGTGGTGATGTTGACGACATGGCCGCGCCGGCGCGCGACCATGCCGCCGAGCAGGGCGCGCATCAGCAGCATCGGCGCGGTCAGGTTGACCGCGATCGTCTCGGCGATCTCCTCGGCGCTCTGCTCGTAGAGCGGCTTCACCGTCGCGACCATGCCGGCATTGTTGACGAGGACGTCGATCTCGGCGCCGGCGAGGCCGGCGACGATCGCGTCGGGGTCGCGCACATCGGCAATGACGGGCAGGACGCCGAGCTCGGCGACGCCGCCGTCGAGCGCCTCGCGGCTGCGGGCGACGCCGTAGACGCTCATGCCGAGCCCGGTCAGGCGGCGGCAGATCGCGGCTCCGATGCCGCGCGAGGCGCCGGTGACGAGAGCTGTACGGTAGGGAAAGTCCGTGGCCATGCGGGGGCTCCCGTTGCTGTCCTCAGAGGGCGGCGCGCTGCGTCATCACGCGCAGCAGATCGACGAGACCAGCATCGCGCTGGTCGCGCAGTTCGGCATCGCTGCGCTCGCCGATCGCCTCGCGGACCTCGCGCGAGACGCGCGTGATCGTCTCCGGCTGCAGCTTCGCATCACCGAGATCGTCCCAGATGTCCTGATAGGTCTTGCCGTATTTGGTCAGGAAGGACTCGATGCCGTCGGCGTTGAGGTGGTTCGAGATGAACGAGCCCTGTAGCGTCCATTTCGGGCCCGGCCCGTAGCAGAAGGCGCGGTCGACATCCTCGGCGCTGGCGACGCCGCTCTCGACCAGCGCGATCGCCTCGCGCCACATCGCGCCCATCAGGCGCAGCGCCAGATGCCCGGTGACCTCCTTGCGCAGCACGGCCGGCTTCTTGCCGAGCGCCTCGTAGAAGGCGCGTGTCTGCTCGACGACCTCAGGAGAGGTCTCGCGCCCGCCGACGATCTCCACCAGCGGCATCAGATGGACCGGGTTGAACGGGTGGGCGAGGACGACGCGCTGTGGCCGCGTGCATTTCGCCTGCATCTCCGAGACCAGCAGCGCCGAGGAGGAGGAGGCGATCACCACGTTCTCGCCGACATGCCGCTCGATCCCTGCCAGCAGATCCTGCTTGAGGTCGAGGCGTTCGGGGCCGGATTCCTGAACGAAGGCGGTTCCGGCGAGCGCCTTGCCGAGATCGGTCGAGAAGCGGATAGGGCCGCGCGCGGCCCGCGCCGGCGCCAGGCGCTCGAGATCGTCGATCAGGGCCGGGTGCAGCGTCTGGAACGCCTCCCAGCGCGCCGGGTCGGGATCGTAGCAGGAGACCTCGTAGCCGTGATGGGCGAAGGTCGCCGCCCAGCGCTGGCCGATCGTGCCGAGCCCGACGACGCCGATCGGCCCGCGCTCAGGGGTGATGTCCATGATCATGTCCTCGTCTCGGCGGCGGGGAGCCCGTCGCGCAGAAAATCCAGCACCGCGTCGCGGTAGAGCGCAGGCTCCGCCCGCATGGCGTAATGGCCGCCGCGCGGCAGCAGCCGTAGCTCCGCCTGTGGGATCGCGTCCGCGAGGCGCTGCGACAGATAGGCGGGCGTCACGATGTCGTCGGCCGCGACCACGACGCGCACCGGGGCGGCGATCTGCGCCAGCCGGTCATGGGCGTCGTGGCCGAGCACGGCGAGCATGCGCTCGCGCACCACCGCTGCATCCGTTGGCTTCGAACGCGCTGCGGCCGCTTGCAGCTCGGCTTCGACGACGGCGTCGTTCGCATCGAGCCAATAAGGGGCGTTGAGCAGCGTCGCGGCATGGCGGCGATAGGCGTCGATGCCGAGCTGGTCGAGCAATTCGATCCGCCCGGCGAAGAGGCGGCGCATATAGGCACAAGGGCGGCCGAAGGTCGCCGACAGCACCAGCCGCGAGACGCGAGCGGGATGGGCGAGCGCCAGGCTCTGCGCGATCGCGCCGCCGGTGGAATGGCCGAGGATGGCGGCGCTGGCGATGCCGAGATGGTCGAGCAGGCCGACGAGGTCCTCGCGCATCGCGGCGATACTGGTTGGGCCTTCCAGAGTCGAGGAGCCGCCGACGCCGCGATGGTCATAGGTGACGACCCGGAAATGCGGGGCGCAGATCTCGGCGAAGGCGTTCCAGAACGAGGCCAGCCCGCCGAGGCCCGAGATCAGCACGAGCGCCGGGCCTTCGCCGCGGACCGTGTAGGCGAGGGCCCCGCCATCGGGGAGGGAGGCGAGTCCGGTGTTCATGGCGCGGTCGCCTCGGTGCCGGCCTCGTCGAGCGCCGATCTCGCCGCCTCGTTCACCGCCGACCAGGGAATGCGCAGGTCGAGCCAGGCTGCCAGCCGACCGGCGCAGAGGATCGCCTCGTCGGTCAGTTCGGCGAGCGGAATTTCCTCGCGGCCGAACGCCGCCTCCAGGGCGAAGATCGCCGCTGCGCTCTCGCCGAGATGGCAGAAATCGCGCAGCCTCGTTGCGGCCTTGTTGCAGGCCACGGCGGCGATGCGGCGCGAGATGCGCGGCTCTTCCGTCGCAAGGCCACCGCGCACCCACCAGAGCAATTCGTGCAGGATGCGGGCCTCGGACTCGGCGAGGAAGAGCGGTCCGGCGGGGTGCATGGTGGCGCGCGAGGCCAGCAGGGTCTCGATATCGGCTGGCGAGGCGCTCCAGAGCCTTTGCCTGATGGCGACGAGGTCTGCCGGCAGCGGCGAGGCAGCGGCGCTCACCGGCGGGGCGGTTTCGGCATGCGTCAGGCCGCCGGAGAACAGCCTGCGCCCGTGCTGCTCGCGCAGGCCCAGGCCGAGCGCCTGCAGTTCGGGCAGCCCGCCCTCGATCTGGCCGAGCAATGTGACCTCAGCCGTCTCGGCCTGGAGCGGTGCGAAGATCAGCTCGAGGAACTGCCGGGCGGGCCAGTACAGGAAGGCGCCCGGTTGCGCCTCCATCACGTCGACGCCGCCCTCGGCGTCCTCGACGAAGGGGGCGTGCCAGTAGATGTGCTGGCCGGCGATCTTCGGCGTGTGCAGCTGCAGCGCCGCCGGCAGCGTCGCGCTCAGCGCCGCGAGGGTTCGCGGCGCCCGGGCCGCGTCACAGGCGATCCGCCAGCGCGTATCGCCGATGTGGAAATCGAGTTTCATGAATGGCGTCCGGGGCGGCGCGTGGGCTCAGCCCTTCGGGTTGAAGAACGAGACCGGCTTGAGGATCTGGTTGCGCATGTCGAGCAGCGGGTCGGCCTCCACGACCTGCCGGCGATAGGCCTGCCAGGCGGGATCGGCCTCCATGGCGTCGCGGCGCGCCTCGCGATCGGCCAGGCTGTCGTATTTCCAGAGGTGAACGACCCGGCTGAGCTCGCCGATATGGGTCTGGAAGAAGCCGAAGGGCTCGCCGAGATACTGGCGCTGCATCGGCAGGCCGACATCCTCGTAGAGTTTCAGGAAGTCGTTCAGGCGGTTCGGGCGGGCCGTATAGACGCGGTGGTCGAAGATCATCGTGCTTCTCCATGCTCCGGCGGAAGGCCGCCCGTTCTGTCCGATGGTGCCGCCGCCCGCTGCTCGCGATCGGAGGGCGTCCGTGCCGCCCTGCGGTTGGTTCCGCCGTGCGTTTCAAGACTGCATTATCTTGTGTAGACACTTATAGCGCTGTGCCGCCGACTGCGCTAGGGTCCCCGTCGGCAAAAGGCACGGCGCGCCGGAGCCGCGCTTGCCCCCGAGGGCGGGCGATGCTGCGCGGCGCGGGGAGAAGGGTGGCGATGAAGAACTCACCGACGGTCGAGGAGCAGCTGGAGATGCTGCGGCGCATGGTGGCGGTTCGCCATCTCGAGGAGCGCCTGGGCGAATTGCACAAGGCCGGCAAGACGCGCGGGCCGATCCATCGCTGCGACGGCCAGGAGGCGGTCGGCATCGGTGCGACCGCGATGCTCGACGACGAGGACCTGCTGACCAGCACGCATCGCGGCCATGCGCATTATGTCGGCAAGGGCGTCGGCATGCATCCGATCGTCGCCGAGATCCTCGGCCGCGCCACCGGCGCCTGCGCCGGCCGCGCCGGGCATATGCTGATCGCCGACATGCAGAAGGGCCTGCTCGGCGGCAACGCCATTGTCGGCGGCGGCATTCCGGCGGCGACGGGCTTCGCCGTCTCGCTGCAGATGAAGAACCGGGCCGATGGCGGCCAGCGCGTCGCCATGTGCATCTTCGGCGACGGCGCCGCGCAGACCGGCATCTGCCACGAATCGATGAATATCGCGGCGCTGTGGAAGCTGCCGGTCGTCTTCGTACTCGAGCACAATCAGTACGGGCTGACCGCGCATCACTCGACGCAGTCCTCCGTGCCCGACCTTTCGGTCCGTGCGGCGGGCTACGCCATGCCGAGCGAGATCGTCGACGGCAATGACGTGATCGCCGTCCATCGCGCCGTCGGCACCGCGGTCGAGCGGGCAAGGCGCGGCGAGGGGCCGTCCCTCGTCGAGGCCAAGACCTATCGCATGGTCGGCTTCTCGACGAGCGATGTCGGCGGCTACCAGAAGGACGAGGACCTCGCCATCTGGCGCGAGCGCGACCCGATCATGCTGGCGCGCACCATGCTGGCCGACAGCGTCCCGGCCGAGCGTCTCGACGCCCTTGCGAACGAGGCGCGCGCCGAGGTCGATGCCGCGGTCGAGCGGGCGCTGAACGACCCGCTGCCCACCTTCACCGACCATGCGCCGAGCGCGCCCTACACCGTCGCGGGAGCCTGACCATGGCGATGATGCGTTATGCCGAGGCACTGCGTGCGGCGCTGCGCGAGGAGATGCAGCGCGATCCATCCGTCTGGCTGATGGGCGAGGACATCGCCGTCTATGGCGGCGTCTTCAAGGTCTCCAGGGACCTGATGGAGGAGTTCGGGCCGGAGCGCGTGCGCGATACGCCGATCTCCGAGCAGACGCTGACCGCGATGGCGGTGACCGCGGCCATGGCCGGCACCCGGCCGGTGCTCGAGATCATGTATGCCGACTTCCTGCCGCTCAGCGTCGACGCGCTGATGAACCAGGCCTCGATCTACAACTACATCTGGAACGGGCAGGTCACGATGCCCTTCGTGCTGCGCACGCAAGGCGGTGGCGGCGCCGGCGCCGGCGCGCAGCATTCCAAGAGTCTCGACGCGCTCGTCGCGCACATCCCCGGCATCAAGGTCGTCGCGCCGGCGACGGCGGCCGACGCCAAGGGGCTGCTCAAGGCGGCGATCCGCGACGATCACCCGGTGGTCTTCCTCGAGCACAAGCTGCTCTACAACAGCCGCGACGAGGTGCCCGATGGCGAGCATCTCGTCGAGATCGGCAAGGCGCGCATTGCCCGCGCCGGCACGGATGTCTCGATCATCGCCTCCTCGAAGATGGTGGTCGACGCGTTGAAGGCCGCCGAGGAGCTGGCGAAGGAGGGCGTCTCGGCCGAGGTCGTCGACCTGCGCACCCTGCGGCCGCTCGATCGCGAGACGATCCGGGCCTCGATCGCCAGGACGCACCATGCGGTGGTGGTCAATGAGGGCTGGCGCTTCTGCGGCTATGCCGCCGAGCTCAGCGCGACGATCATGGAGTGCTGCTTCGACGAGCTCGATGCGCCGGTCGAGCGTGTCGCGACCCACGACATCCCGATTCCCTACAGCGAGCCGCTGGAAAGCACCGTGCTGCCCGATGCCGCCAAGATCGCGGCGGCGGCTCGCCGGGCGCTGGCCTGAGGAGTGGACATGTCTGGTGACATCACGCTCGCCGGGGGTGCCGGCGAATATATGGAAAGCGCGACCGTCGTCTCCTGGTCGGCCGGGGTCGGCGATCCCGTCAAGGCGGGCGAGGTCGTCGTCGTCGTCGAGACCGCCAAGGCCGCGACGGAGATCGAGGCGGAGCACGACGGCATCCTCGTCGAAATCCTGATGCCCGAGGGTGCGGAGGTCGGCATCGGCGCCGTGCTCGGCCGCATCGCCGACAGTCTTCCGGCGCCTGCGCCGCAGGCTGCGGCCCAGCTGCCGGTGTCGGCTCCGGACATGCCGGTCGCACCGGCCGGCCCGGCCTCTGCGGCCATCGCCGGCGAGGCCGGCCGGCGCATCAGCATCTCGCCGCTGGCACGCCGCCTGGCGCGCCAGGCCGGTCTCGATCCGGCGGGCCTCACCGGCAGTGGGCCGGGCGGGCGGATCAAGAGCCGCGACGTGGAGCGGGCCTTGCGTGAGCGGGGGCCGGTACCGGCCCCCGTGACTGCGGCACCGACCAGGCCGGTTTCCGCGATACCGGCGACGACCGCCGCCCCGCTGGTCCTGATCCACGGCTTCGGCGCCAATGCGGCAGCCTGGAACATGCTCCGGCCGCATCTCGATGGCGGGCGCCAGGTCCTGACCCCGGAACTGCCGGGCCATGGCCGCGCCGCGGCCCTGTCGAGGCCCTCGCTGGACGATCTCGCCGAGGCGGTGCTCGCGCAGATCGAAGCGAGCGGCGCGCGCGAATGCGATCTCGTCGGCCATTCGCTCGGCGGCGCCGTCGCGGCGGTCCTGTCGGGCAATCTTTCTGTGCGAGTCCGCTCGCTCACCCTGATCGCCCCGGCCGGCCTCGGACCGGAGATCGACGGAGCGTTCCTTGCCGGCTTCCTCGCGGCCGGTACCCCGGAAAGCCTGCAGCCCTGGCTCGAGCGCCTGGTCGGCGATGCCGCAACGCTGCCGCGCGGCTATGCGCAGGCGGTGCTGCGGGAGCGCGAGCGTTTCGGCGTCGGTGCGGCCCAGGCCCAGCTGGCGCAGTCGCTCTTTCCGGACGGCACGCAGACGATCCGAATCGCCGCCGATCTCGAACGCTTCACAGGGCCGCTCAAGGTCATCTGGGGCCGAGGCGACCGCATCGTTCCGCAGGGCCATCAGAGCGATCTGCCTGGTCATGCCGCCTGCCACCGGCTCGCCGGCGCCGGGCACATGCCCCATATCGAAGCGTCCGCCCTGGTCGCGCGGCTGGTCATGCAGAACCTGCGTGGCGCCGAGCCGAACTGACCCGAGAGGCCGAGAACATCGGGCCGAGAAGCAGAAGCCGCTCTTCGGACGAAGCCGATGCATAGACAATGGCCTGGATCGCCGGCCCGCGACCGGTAGGGCGCTCGGCGATCCAGCTGCGACGTCATGCGATGACGTGTTGCGAATGCCCGCGGCATGGTCGTCGCCGCGTCGGGCGTCCGGTCGATTTCAAACCCGCCGATGATTCGGCCGCCGATCGTTCGGAATGCGAATCGGCTGCCGGCAACGCTGCCGAAAGGCTGTGGATGTCGAGGAGGGCCGCCATTCAGCAAAGCGCGGACTGTACGGGGAAGCCGGACCGCCAGCGCGTCAAGGCGCCGAAATCAGACAATGTCTGGGGGGGGGCGTGTCGCCAATGTCTGGGAGATTTGGTGGAGCCAGGCGGAATCGAACCGCCGACCTCTTGAATGCCATTCAAGCGCTCTCCCAACTGAGCTATGGCCCCACTATCGCAGCCACCTTGGGGAGCGGCTGGAATTCTCTTATCGCCGGCTCCGGTGGAGCCCTGCGCCTCGTCGCGGCAGCGACGAAGCGCTCTATAGGCAGGCTTTCGCCTGGACACAAGCCCGAATGTGAAGCGTGTCCCGCTTTTTCATTCGGGCCTGGAAAAAGGGCGCCTCAGGCGTCCTCGTCGCCCTCGATGTCGCCATCGATCAGGTCGGAGACGTCGTCGTCGCCTTCCTCGTCCTCTTCCAGGAAGGTGTCGTCATCGTCGGCGCTGCTGCCGTCGTCTTCGATCTCGATATCGTCGTCGCTGGTGACGACAGCCTCCTTCTCGGAGGCTTCCGCATCGGCCTCGTCGAGCGAGACGAGTTCGACCGCGCCGTCGCCGGCCTCCGTCTCGTCCTCGTCATCGCTCGGCTTGGCTGCGGCAACGGCCGCCGCCTTGGCCTGCGGTTCGAACACCGAACGCGGATAGGATTGCCCGGTATAGGGGGAGACGATCGGATCCTTGTCGAGATCGTAGAATTTGCGGCCTGTCACGGGACAAACGCGCTTGGTGCCAAGTTCCGGTTTCGCCACGGCGTCGGACCTTCGAGTTACGTGCGGAAAGGGTTCTGAAAAGCAGGGGCGTCCGTTAGTCGGGCAGGGCGCGCCTGTCAAATACTGATTTCTCCCGTGCCGGCGGGCGGCCCGCATGCCGCAAAACAACCCGGCCCCGACGTGCGGGCTCGGGCAAGAAAAACGGCTCCCCCTTGCCCGCACCATGCTCTAGAGCAGGAGATGAAAAGCGAAGGCCGGCGCTGCTGAAGCCGGCGCTCCGCGCCGCCGGCCTGCCGAGAACCCAGAGACGCCCGTGACCCTGCCGCGACAGCCCTTTCAGACGAGCGTGACCGCCGGTCTCGCCGCGCCTCTGGTGATCGCGGTCGACGGCCCGGCAGCCTCGGGCAAGGGGACGCTGGCGCGTCGGCTCGCCGCGCATTTCGGCCTGCCCTATCTCGATACCGGGCTGCTCTACCGAATGGTGGCGCGGGCCATGCTCGATGCCGGGCAGGACCTGAACGATCCGCAGGCCGCGGCGACGACCGCGGCCGGCTTCGACGAGAGCGGCTTCGACGAGGACCGGCTGCGCGGTCGCGAGATCGGCGAGGCCGCGTCGGTGGTCGCCGCGATTCCGGCCGTCCGCCGGGCTCTCATCGATCGACAGCGCCGCTTCGCCGCCGCTCCCGGCGGAGCGGTGCTGGACGGGCGCGACATCGGCACGGTGATCTGCCCGCAGGCGACGGCGAAGCTCTTCGTCACGGCGACGCCGGAGGTCCGCGCGGCGCGCCGGCACAGGGAACTGGCGGGCCGTGGCGACACGGCGTCCTTCGAGGGCATTCTCGCCGATATCCGCCGGCGCGATGCCAGGGACAGCGGCCGCGGCGATGCGCCGCTGAAGGCGGCCGAGGACGCGATCCTGCTCGACACCTCGGCGCTGGGCGTCGACGAAGCCTTCGCCGCGGCACTCGCGATCGTGGAGAAGCGCCGCGCCGCCTGACGGCGATCATCTGCGCCGGAGCAGTATCGGGAGCACCGGCCGGTTCGCGAAGCTGGATCACATTTGCGGGAACCAGCCCCTGATTGCCCAGCTTTCATGCTTGGCGGCGCTGGAAACTCGGAGCAGACTTCCATCACATTCGTTTGAAGCCGGCCTTCGCCCGAATCATCTTCGCGTTCCGGCGTTACGCTTCGACGGCAGATGATGGAGGTGACGATGCGGCCCTGGCTGTTCGGTCTCTTGAGTCTCTCGGCCGCGGCGTTCTGGCCGGCCACCGCGCCCGAGGCCCAGCCGGCGGCGTCCCCGCCCGAGGAGGTCGATGTCGCGCTGGTCCTGGCCGTCGACGTCTCCTATTCGATGGATCTCGACGAGCTCGCCTTGCAGCGCAACGGCTATATCGAGGCCTTCCGCTCGCGCCAGTTGCACGAGGCCATCGCCAAGGGCTCGATCGGCAAGATCGCGGTGACCTATTTCGAATGGGCCGGCGGCGACTTCCAGCACATCGTCAAGCCCTGGACGGTGATCGAATCGCCGCAATCGGCGATCGCCTTCGCCGAAGAGCTGGGCGAGGCGCCGACACGGCGTGGCCGGCGGACCTCGATCTCGGGCGCGATCGATCTCAGCATGGCCCTGCTCGAGCAGAGCAATGTCGTCGCCATGCGCCGGGTCATCGACATCTCCGGCGACGGCGCCAACAATGACGGCAGGCCGGTGACCCAGGCCCGTGACGCTGCCCGCGACAAGGGCATCAGCATCAACGGCTTGCCGGTGATGCTGAAGGCGGCGAGCTATTTCGACATCGACAATCTCGACGTCTATTACGAGGACTGCGTCATCACCGGCGTCGGCGCCTTCGTCATCCCGATTCGCGAGCGCCACCAGTTCGTCGACGCGACCCGGACCAAGCTGGTCCGCGAGATCGCCGAGGTCCCCGCTGGCGAGGCTCTGCTCCAGAAGGCGCAGTCCCGCCCGCCCAGAGTCGGCTGCATGGCCGGCGAGCGGCAATGGCGCGACCGCATGGGTAATTGAGCGGCTGCGGCTTTGCCGGGCGCGGCAGCGCCTTCAGCCCTTCTGGGCGCGGGCCGCTGCGCTGGCGCGGAACAGCGCCAATGCCGCCACGCCGATCGCCGACATCACCAGCGGCAGCGGCAGGGCCGACGCCTTGAGGAGGTGGCCGACCAGCAGGCCGACACAGCCCGAGAGCAGCATCTGGCAGAGGCCGGTGAAGGAGGAGGCGGCACCGGCCCGGTCCGGGAAAGGCATCATCGCCGCCGCCTGCGATTGCGGCATGGTCAGCCCGACACCGCAGGCATAGACCGCCATCGGCGCGATCACGCCGAGCGGTCCGCCGAAGCCGCTGGCGACGCAGACCAGCATTGCAATGCCGCCGCCGGCGAGGCAGGCGACGCCGAGCGCGATCACCCCGTCGAGACCGCGGGGCCCGACCAGGCGCTGGGCCAGGATCGTCCCGAGAATGTAGCCGAGCACCACGCAGCCGAAGGACAGGCCGTAGACCGGCGGGGTCAGGCCGTAGATTCCGATCAGGACGAAGGAGGAGCCGGAGATGAAGGAGAAGAGCCCGGCATAGGCGAGCGAGGTCAGGCTGACATAGACGCGATAGGCCGGGTTCTGCAGCAGCACGCCAAAGCCGCGGAAGATCGCGAGCAGGGACAGCTTCTCCGGCGAGCGCCGGCGGATCGTCTCGGGCATGATCGTCGCGACCACGGCGAGCACGGCGAGCCCGACGAGCAGCGTCGCGATGAAGGTCGAGCGCCAGCCGAAGGCGTTCTGCAGCAGGCCGCCGACGACCGGCGCGACGGCCGGAACCAGCCCCATGATCATCCCCATCCGCGCTAGCTCGCGCCCGGCGCGCGGTCCGTCATAGAGATCGCGGACCATGGCGCGGCCGAGCACGATCGGCCCGGAGGCGCCGAGCGCCTGGGCGAAGCGCGCGCCGATCAGCGCCTCGATCGAGGGCGCGAAGGCGCAGGCGAGCGTCATGACCAGGAAGAGGCCGAGGCCGATCAGCAGGACGGGCCGGCGCCCGAGCCGGTCGGAGAGCGGGCCCCAGACGATCTGGCCGGCGGCGAAGCCGAACAGGAAGGCCGAGAGCGTCGCCTGGGCGCCGGCGATGTCAGTGCCCAGCGCCCGGGCGATCTCCGGCAGCGAAGGCAGGTAGAAATCGGTCGAGAGCGGGCCCAGCGCGGTCAGCATGGCGAGGACGGCGGTCATCGCCAGCGTGTCTGGGCGCAAGGTCATGGAACGGCTCTCTGATCGGTCAGCGACGGTTTAGACGATGTCGCTGCAGGGAGGAACCACGACCTCGTTCCGGCGCGGCCCGAGGCCGGGCCGGAACCCATGGCCAAAGCCCGGCCCGATAGGCGCTGATCGGCTCGGGCCGTTCGACAGCCTTGGCGGATATGGGTTCCGGGCCCATGGCTTCGCCATGTCTCGGAATGACGGCCGCGCCTCAGCGGAAGAAGATCAGCGTCTGCAGCAGGAAGATCGGGATCAGGATGCCGCCCGACCAGGCCATGTAGCCGAAGAAGCTCGGCATCGCGACCTTCCGGTCCTTGGCGATGGCGTAGACCATGAAGTTCGGGGCGTTACCGATATAGGTGTTGGCGCCCATGAACACGGCTCCGGCCGAGATCGCGGTCAGCGTCAGCGCGCCCGTGGTCATCAGCGCCTTCGCATCGCCCCCGGCCAGCTCGAAGAAGACGAGATAGGTCGGCGCATTGTCGAGGAAGGAGGAGAGGATGCCGGTCAGCCAGAAATAGGCGACGTTGTTGGCGCTGCCATCGGCATTGCTGACCATGGCGACCAGCGAGGAGAAGGCGCCGTCCTTGCCGGCCTGCAGCATCGCCAGCACCGGGATGATGCAGGTGAAGATGCCGGCGAACAGCTTGGCGACCTCCAGGATCGGGCCCCAGCTGAATTCGTTGCCGGCGCGCACCGGCTTTGGCGTCAGCTTCAGCGAAAGCAGAGCGAGGCCGAGCAGGATCGCGTCGCGCACGATGTTCTGCAGTTCGAGATGGACGCCCTGGATGGTGAAGACGACGCCCGGCTTCCAGTTCGCCGACATCAGAATGGCGAGGATGACGCCGAAAAGCAGCAGGATGTTGATCTTGCCATAGAGCTTGATGGCGCGGTCCGGCGTCGGATCCTTCAGCGCCGGCAGGCCCTCCTCCTTGCGGAACAGGAAGTTGTCGAGCGCGTAGAACAGCGCGAGCAGGATGACGACAGCGAAGCTCGTCTCCGGCAAAAGATGCGTCGTCGTCCAGAAGAAGCTGACGCCGCGCAGGAAGCCGAGGAACAGCGGCGGGTCGCCGAGCGGGGTCAGCGAGCCTCCGATATTCGAGACCAGGAAGATGAAGAACACCACGACATGGACGTTGTGGCGGCGGTTGTCGTTGGCGCGCAGCAGCGGCCGGATCATGATGATCGAGGCGCCGGTCGTGCCGACGAAGCTCGCCATCACCGTGCCGATCGCGAGCAGCGCCGTGTTGGTCGCCGGCGTGCCGTGCAGGTTGCCCATCACCAGGATGCCGCCAGCGATGGTGAACAGGGCGAAGAGCAGGATGATGAAGGGGGTGTATTCGAGCAGGGCCGTGTGCAGCAGCGCACCCAACGCCGGCTCGAAGCCGCGCAGCAGCACCAGCGGCACCAGCAGCAGGAGCGCCCAGAAGGCGGCGAATTTGCCGTAGTTATGCTCCCAGAAATGCGGGAACAGGATCGGCCCGAGCGCGATCGAGAGCAGCATGCCGGCGAAGGGCAGGGCCCAGGCGACGCTCATGGTCGCGCCGCCGATGTCGCCGGCGGCGAGCGCGCTTTGCGGGAACAGGCCGAACGCGAGCGCTGCGCCCGCTGCTGTCAGCATCGATTTCAAGATCGTCTCCCCCGCCCGCTTGGCGCGGAACTGCCTGCCCCACTGCGGTTGTTGGTTAAACGATGCCCGAAGGGGTCGCAACCGCCACCGCCGCGCTGGGCGGGTCGTGGACATGCCGGTAGCGCCTGCTCCAAAAAAGCCGTTATGGCGGCATTCATGCTTGTCGCGCAGATTGACCTTGCGGCGTCCTGCCGCGCCTGATTCGGGGCCGCCCATGTGCCGTTTCCTCGCTTATGCCGGCGCGCCGGTGTTCCTGGAGGATCTCGTCGCCTCGCCCTGCCATTCGCTGATCCACCAGTCGCTGCATGCCGAGGAGGCCAAGACCGGCACCAATGGCGATGGTTTCGGCGTCGGCTGGTATGGCGAGCGGCCCGAGCCCGGCCAGTACCGCGAGATCCGCCCGGCCTGGTCGGACGAGAACCTGCTCTCGATCGCCCGCCTCGTCCGCTCGCATCTGTTCTTCGCCCATGTCCGCGCCGCGACCGGCACGGCGAGCACGCGGGCCAATTGCCACCCCTTCGTCCATGGCCGGCATCTGTTCATGCATAACGGCCAGATCGGCGGCTACGGCCTGATCCGGCGCCGGCTCGAGAGCCTGATTCCCGACCCGCTCTATGGCGCGCGCGTCGGCACCACCGATTCGGAGGTGCTGTTCCTGCTGGCGCTGGCGCGGATCAGCGAGGGCGCGCAGCCGGGCGAGGCGCTGGCCGGCGCGCTCGGCGATGCGCTCGCCCTGATGCAGGAGGCGGGCATCCGGGAGCCCTTGCGCTGCGCTGCCGCGCTCGCCGATGGCGAGACCATCCATGCCGTCCGCTGGTCCTCGGACGAGAAGCCGCCGACGCTCTATCTCTGCGACCGCGGCGATGCGGTGGTGATCGCCTCCGAGCCGGTCGATGCGGCGCGTGAATGCTGGCAGGCGTTGCCGCGCAACACGCTGGTCTCGGCCCGCATCGGCGCGGTCAGCCTGCACCCCTTCGAGGTCGGGCTGCGCCGCGCCGCCTGAGGCGAGGCGCCTATACGCGGCCGAAACCCTTGCGCAGGCGCTTGCCTCCGGGGCACATGCCGGCATGCGCAGCTTCGACACAGCCCTGCCGATCGACGCCGTTCTCGACGATCTGTCCGCCGCCTTGCGCGCGCGGCCGAACGCGGTGCTCGTCGCCCCGCCCGGCGCCGGCAAGACCACGCGCGTGCCGCTCGCCTTGCTGGACGAGCCTTGGGCCCAAGATGGCAGCAAGGGCGGCAAGCTGATCGTGCTGGAGCCGCGCCGGCTTGCCGCCCGCGGCGCCGCCGCCCGGATGGCGCAGACGCTTTGCGAGCGTGTCGGTGAGACGGTCGGTCTGCGTGTCCGCCTCGGCTCGAAGATCGGGCCGAAGACGCGCATCGAGGTCGTCACCGAAGGCGTCTTCGCCCGGATGATCCTCGACGACCCCGCGCTGGAGGGTGTCGCGGCGGTACTCTTCGACGAATTTCACGAGCGCTCGCTCGATGCCGATTTCGGCCTCGCTTTGGCGCTCGACGCCCAGGCCGGTCTGCGCGAGGACCTGCGCATCCTCGTGATGTCGGCGACGCTCGACGGCGCGCGGGTCGCGCGCCTGCTCGGCGATGCCGCGGTGATCGAGAGCCAGGGCCGCGCCTATCCCGTCGAGACACGCTATCTCGGCCGCGACCCGCTGAAGCGCATCGAGGACCAGGTTACGGATGCCGTGCTGCTGGCGCTGAACGAGCAGCGCGGCTCGCTCCTCGTCTTCTTGCCCGGGCAGGGCGAGATCCGCCGGGTCGAGGAGCGGCTGCGCGAAAAGATCCGCGACGCAAGCGTCGAGATCGCGCCGCTCTATGGCGCGCTCGACCAGGCCGAGCAGGACCGCGCCGTGCTGCCGGCCCCCCCGGGCCGGCGCAAGATCGTCCTGGCGACCGCGATCGCCGAGACCTCGCTGACCATCGAGGGCGTGCGCGTCGTCATCGATTCCGGCCTGGCGCGGGTGCCGCTCTACGAGCCCGATATCGGCATCACCCGGCTCGTCACCCAGCGCGCCAGCCGTGCGGCCTCTGGCCAGCGTCGCGGCCGCGCCGGCCGCACCGAGCCCGGCATCTGCTACCGGCTCTGGGAGGAGGCCGGCAATGGCGCGCTCGAGGCCTTCGCCCGGCCGGAGATCCTCTCCGCCGACCTTGCTCCGCTGCTGCTCGACTGCGCCGCCTGGGGCGTCGCCGACCCCGCGACGCTCGCCTTCCTCGATCCGCCGCCCGCCCCGGCGCTGAAGGAAGCGCGGCTGCTGCTGAACGATCTGGAAGCGCTCGATCCTGACGGCCGCATCACTGCCTCCGGCAAGGCGCTGCAGGCGCTGCCGCTGCCGCCGCGCCTCGCTCATATGGTCACCGGCGCCGCCGGCTTCGGCGAGGCCGGGCAGGCGGCGTCGCTGGCCGCCCTCCTGGTCGAGCGCGGGCTCGGCGGCGATGCGATCGACCTCGCCGAGCGCCTGGAGCGTTTCGGGCGCGAGCGCGGCGGCCGCGCCGCCGACATGCGCCGCCTCGCCGAGGGTTGGGCGAGGCAGGCGCAGGCGAAGTCGTCGAAGAGCGAGGCAGGTACGCATTCACCCGGTTTCCTGCTGGCGCTCGCCTTCCCGGACCGGGTCGCCAAGGCGCGCCAGCCCGGCTCCGGTCAGTATCTGCTGGCGAATGGCCGCGGCGCCGCGCTGGAGCCCGGCCAGCGCCTCGCACGCGAGCCCTATCTGGTCGTCGGCGAGATGACCGGCAGCGCCGCCCAAGCCCGTATCCTCAGTGCCGCCGCCATCGACGAGGCGGAGATCACCGAACTCGCCGCCTCAGGCCTGATCCGTACCCGCCTGTCGGAACAGGCCGAGACCTCGTTCGACCGCGCCGCGAGGGCGCTACGCGCCCGCGCCAGCCGGCGCTTCGGCGCGCTGGTCCTGGCCGAGCGTCCTTTGCCGGTCGAGGCGAGCGAGGAGAACGCCGTCGTCCTGGCAAAGGGCCTTGCCGGCCTCGGCATTGCGTTGCTGCCCTGGAGCAAGGCGCAGGCGCAATTGCGCGAGCGCGTCGCTTTCCTGCGTGCGGCTGAGGGGCCGGGTAGCGGCTGGCCGGATCTTTCCGATTCCGGGCTCGCCGAGGGCGCGGCGGACTGGCTCGCGCCGCATATCGTCGGTCGTACATCGCTCGCCGCGATCACGCCGGGCGATCTCGACGGCGCGCTGGCTGAGCTATTGCCCTGGGATCTGAAGCGCCGGCTCGATGCCGAGGCGCCGACGCATTTTGCCGCGCCGACCGGCTCGCAGCTCGCCGTCGACTATGGCGCCGAAGCCGGGCCGACGATCTCGGTCAGGGTCCAGGAGCTGTTCGGCCTCGCCAGACACCCGGCGCTGGCCGGCGGGCGCGTGCCTTTGGTGCTGGAGCTGCTTTCGCCGGCGCATCGGCCGATCCAGGTGACGCGCGACCTGCCGGGCTTCTGGCGCGGCTCCTGGGCCGCGGTGAAGGCCGAGATGAAGGGCCGCTATCCGCGCCATCCCTGGCCGGACGATCCGGCCGCCGCGCCGCCGACGACGCGGGCCAAGCCGCGCGGGACGTGAGGCATCTGCGACCTCGTCGTCTTTCCGGGGCAGGCCGACAGGTCTGAGCCCGGAATGACGATGTTCTACCCGCCGAACAGGCGCTCCAGGAAGTTCTTCTCCTGCGGCGGGGGCGGGGTCCAGGCCCGGTCGCCCTCGATCGCAGCTTGCGGCCGCGGCGCCACGCCGGCGACGGGCTCGCCCGGCTCGAAGATCGATTTCGGTCCGCTATGCCAGAGCCCGCCGGGCAGCGGCGCCGGTTGCAGGCCGGCATGGGCGGCCTTCATGAACTTGCTCCAGATATCGGCTGGCAGGCCGCTGCCATAGACGCGCTTCATCGTGCTGTTGTCGTCGTTGCCGATCCAGACCGCCGTCACCAGCCGGGAGCTGAAGCCGACGAACCAGGCATCGCGGAAATCCTGCGTCGTGCCCGATTTGCCGCCGAGCTCCCAGCCGGGGAAATTCGCCTTGCTGCCGGTGCCACGCACCATGGTCTCGTTGAACATGGTGTTCATCATCGAGAGGATCTGCGGCTTCACCACCTCGCCGAAGCCGGAGGCCTTGCGGGCGTAGAGCACCTTGCCGGAGAGCGATTTCACCTCGCGGATGACATAGGGCAGCACGCTCTTGCCGCCATTGGCGAAGGTCGCATAGGCGCTGGTCAATTCGATCGGCGTGACCTCGGAGGTGCCGAGCGCCAGCGAGGGGTTGGCCTGCAGCGCCGAATTGATGCCGAGGCGCTGTGCCACCCGGACCGCTTCCTTCGGGCCGATCTCCTGGTTGAGCTTGACCACCACGGTGTTGAGCGAGAGCGCGAAGGCGGTCTGCAGCGTCACCGGGCCGCGATAGGTGCGGCTGTTGTTCTCCGGCTGCCAGCCCTTGATCGAGACCGGCGAATCGTCGCGGATCGCATCCGGCGTCAGGCCGTTCTCCAGCGCCGCGAGATAGACGAAGGGCTTGAAGGCCGAACCCGGCTGGCGCCGCGCCGCCGTCGCCCGGTTGAACTGGCTCTTGGTGTAGTCGCGCCCGCCGATCAGCGCGCGCAGCGCCCCGTCCGGCGCCATCGAGACGATGGCGCCCTGGCTGGCGTTCTGCTTGGCGCCCTGGGCGTTCAGGGTCTCGACCAGCATCGTCTCGGCGCTGGCCTGCAGCTTGGTGTCGATCGTGGTCAGGACGGTGACGTCGCCCTCGATCGCGCCGATGAAGTCGTCGAGGACGTCCATGACGTAGTCTGCGGCGTAGTTGACGGAGCCGGCGCCGGTGCGCTCGGCCGCCTCGGCCGGCGCGATCAATGCGCCCTTGGCCGAGGCCTGCGAGATCAGGCCCTGATCGGCCATCGCCGAGATCACCAGCTGGGCGCGCTTCTCCGCCGCTTCCGGATTGCGGTTCGGCGCCAGCCGCGACGGCGCCTGGACGAGGCCGGCCAGCATCGCCGCCTCGGCGATCGTCACAGAGCGTGCCGATTTGTTGAAATAGCGCTGGGAGGCGGCCTCGACGCCATAGGCGCCCGAACCGAAATATACCCGGTTGAGATAGAGCTCGAGGATCTGGTCCTTGGTGTAGGTCCGCTCCAGCCAGAGCGAGAGGATCGCTTCCTGGATCTTGCGGGCGGCGGTGCGTTCCTGGGTCAGGAACAGGTTCTTGGCGAGCTGCTGGGTCAGGGTCGAGCCGCCCTGGACGCCGCCGCGCTTCGTGACGTTGTTGACGACGGCGCGGGTGAGGCCGATCGGGTCGATGCCGAAATGCTCGTAGAAGCGCCGGTCCTCGATGGCGACGAAGGCTTTCGGCAGATAAGGCGGGACTTCGCCGAGCGTGATCGTCCGCCCGCCGGTCTCGCCGCGATTGGCGAGCAGCGAGCCGTCGGCGGCGAGGATCGCGATGTTCGGCGGCCGCTTCGGCACGGTGAGCTGGTCGATCGGCGGCAATTGCGCTGCGTGATAGGCGACGACCCCGCCGACTCCGAGCACGGCCCAGAGCCCGAGGACGAAGCCCCAATAGAAGATCCGGCCGAAGAAGGAGCGGCCCTTGCGGCGCGGCCTGCGGCCGCCACGCCCTTCGGTCTTCTGGCGGCGTGGTTGCTGGCGCGGTGCCACGGGGTTCTTTCCTCCGCGATAGGGGCGGTCCTCGGCCGATAGGCGCAATTCGCCGTCGTCGCGCTCGTAATTCTCGCGCGCAGGTTCGAATGAGGGCTCGCGCCGCTCTCCGTTCCGTCTCGACCGGTCGTTCATCCCGCCCCGTTCAGGCCCCATGGCCGGCGCGCGACAGGCGGCCAGCCAATTTCCAAACAGAATTTAAACATGGCGCTTTTAAGGGTCGGTTAAGCGCGCCGCGCGGCGGAATGCCGCCAAAGAGGCAAGTTTTCCGCACTGTGGCGGATTTGCCGTCGCCGACCTTTGCTGCACTGCAAACGAAAATGTGAGTTGATCGCCCCTGAGCCGTCGCTGACAACCGCCTTGAGTGGTGAATCAGATATTTTCCAGCAAAGATCGCCATTCGAATGGAATTTCTCTAATCTAGTCTCGAATAGGAAAGAATTTCTGCATGCCGACCCTGAGTTCGTTGAGCCGCTTTGCTCCGCATTCGCTCGCGCTGCTGCGCATCGTCACGGCGCTGACCTTTTTCACTCATGGCACCCAGAAGCTCTTCGCCTTTCCGGTCGCGCCCTCCTGGGGCATGCCGGCCGCCTTCAGCCTGAGCTGGACCGCGGCGGTGCTCGAAGTCGTCGGCGGTGCGCTGCTCGCGCTCGGCTTCCTCACCCGTCCGACCGCCTTCGTCCTGTCGGGGCTGATGGCCGTCGCCTACTGGATGGCGCATGGGCCCAAGAGCTTCTATCCGCTGCTCAATGGCGGCGAGCCGGCCCTGCTGTTCTGCTTCATCTTCTTCTACATTGTCTTCGCCGGCCCGGGCTCCTTCGCGCTCGACAACCGCAAGGGCTGAGGCCTCTCGCCTCGCTCCAGCCGGAATGAGGGCGCGCTTGGAACAGAAGAGGCCCGCCTTCCCTGGGGAAGGCGGGCCTCTTTCACTGCAGCTGCAAAGGATCAGACCGCGGCCGAGATCCAGCGCGAGAGATCGCTCTTCGGGGCGGCGCCGACCTTCTGCGAGGCCAGCTTGCCGTCCTTGAACAGCATCAGGGTCGGGATCGAGCGGATGCCGAACTGGGCCGGGATCTGCTGGTTCTCGTCGACATTCATCTTCACGATCTTGACCTTGCCGTCGAGCTCGCCAGCGATCTCCTCGAGCGCCGGGCCGATCATCCGGCAGGGGCCGCACCACTCGGCCCAGAAATCCACCACCACCGGCTGGCTCGACTTGAGGACATCGGCCTCGAAGCTCGCATCGGTCACTTTCGTCGTCGCCATGGCTGTCGCCTTTTCGATTTGCGAGACGGCTTTCGCGCCGCCATTCGTTCCGGAAGCTATGAACCGACGCCGCCAGGGTCAAGGCTGGCTCGCCTCACGATCAAGCAGGTCTACCCTGCCAAATTCGCCAGAACGGCATCGAGTTCCGCCGCGCTCGGCTCGAGCACGGTGAGGCTTGCCGTGTAGATCGCCAGCGCTCTGACAGTCCGGCCCGGATAGATCTCGCCGACCAGGCGCCGGTAGACCGCAAGCTGCGCCAGCGTCGTCGCGGGCAGGGAGGCGGCGTCCTTCGGCGCCCGCGCCGCCGTCTTGAAATCGGCGATCAGCACCTCGTCATCGGTCGCCACCAGCCGGTCGATCCGGCCGATCACCGGGCGCACCTGCCCGCCGGGCAAGGTCACCTCGCCGGCGAGCGGCGCTTCGGCGAGGCTGCCCGGCGCGAACAACGCCGCCAGCTCCGGCCGCGCGATCAGCGCCAGCGCCTCGGCGCAGATGCGCTGGCGGCGCTCGGCCGGAAGATTGGTCCCGCGCGCTTCCGCCAAAGCGCGGGCGGTCTCGCCGCGCCTTTCGGCCGGGACCTCCGGCAGGATCTGGAGCAGGAGATGCGCCAGGCGCCCCGCCGCCGCCGCTTCGGCGAGGAACGGGCCGTCGGCCGGACGGGCCGCGGCGTCGGCGGCGCCCAGAGCGTTGGAGGGCCGCAGCGGCGGCAGCGCTTCCTGCTCCGGCGGGGCGGAGCGGGCGAGCCAGGCCGGGGCGATGGCGCCAGCCTGCGTCGCCTGCGTCTCGGCTTTAGGCTGCGCCTGCGGCTGCGAGACCATGAAGCGCCGGACCGTGCCATCGCCATCGGGCGCCGCGACCTCGCCGAGCCCGCTCGTCGAGGCAGAGAGCCCGAGCTCGGCCATGGCGTACCAGGAGCCCTCCGGCGCCTCGCCCTTGGCCTGCACGCCGCACAGGATCAGCCGCTCCTCGGCCCGCGTCATCGCGACATAGAGCAGGCGGTGATGCTCCTCGATCATCTGGGCGACGATCTCGTCCTTGGCACGCCGGGTCGCGCTGGAATCGCCGGCCCTGGCCGGCGCCCAGATCGGCACCGGCACGCCGCCCGGCGTTTCGACGCTGATCAGCTTCGGCAGGCGCCGCTCGCCGGGCGCGACGCCGAGATCGGCGAGGATGACGACCGGCGCCTCGAGCCCCTTCGAGCCATGCACCGTCATCACCCGGACCTCGCCGGCACTGGCCGAGAGATCGCGCTTCACCTGCGTTGCGACCGCACCGATATGGTGCAGGAAGCCGGCGAGCGAAGGCCCGTAGCGCCGTTCATGGTCGAGCGCCGCGCTGAGGAAGGCGTCGAGCGCGTCGCCCGCCTCCGGCCCGAGCCGCGCCAGAGCGAGATTGCGCCCGCCGCCGGGGCCGAGCAGGCCGGCGAAGAAGCGGAACGGGCCGTTGCGCCCGGCATCCTCGCCGAGTTCGGTCAGCTTGGCCTCGGCAGAGGCATAGCGCGGCTCGCTCTCTGCGGCCTGGCGTAGCGCCTCGCGCAGCGAGCCTTGCCGCTCCGGTGCAAAGCGCAAGAGGTCGTCGTCGTCCAGCCCGAACAGCGGCGTCTTCAGCGTGATCGCCAGCGAAAGGTCGTCCTGCGGCAGCAGGATGGCGCGGCCGAGCGCGACCAGATCTTCGATGGCGGGATGCTCGGCGAGCGTCAGCCGGTCGCGCCCGGCGACGGGCACGCCGGCATCCTTCAGCGCCTTGACGATCGCCTCGAACAGCGCCCCGCGCTGGCGCAGCAGGATCATCACGTCGCCCGGCTTGAACGGTCGGCCGAGATCGTCATGGCCGGCATCTTTCCAGCGCTTCAGCACCTCGGCGATGCGCGCGGCGAGCTTGACCAGCCCCGAGCGGCGCTCCGGCGCATCGACCGGCGTCGTCCAGGCATCGGGCTTGTCGCCGGCATCGTCGGCAGAGATCGGCCAGAGATCGACCGCGCCGATCGCCGCCTGCCGGACCGTATCGTGCCGCTCCGGCCCGGCACCGCCGTCGAAGACGAGGCCGCGCCAATGCGCCTGCGGTGCGAAGACGGCGTCGACCGCCTGCATGATGTCCGGCGCCGAGCGGAAGGAGGTGTTGAGGCTGATCGGCGCGAAGCGCTGGCCGGCCGCGTCCAGCCGCTTGCCCAGCCGGGCGCGTTCCTCGCCGAAATGCCGCGGCGCCGCCCCCTGGAAGCCGTAGATCGACTGCTTCTCGTCGCCGACCACGAAGACTGTGCGCGGCCGGGCCTGGTCGCGCGCGCCCTCGCCGGCGGAGAACTCCTCGGCGAGGCGGCGCAGGATCGCCCATTGCGCCGCGCTGGTGTCCTGGGCCTCGTCGAGCAGGATGTGGTCGATGCCGGCATCGAGCTTGTAGAGCGCCCAGGCCGGGTCGACCCGGTCGAGCAGCGAGCGCGTCTTGCCGATCAGATCGTCATAGTCGAGCAGCGAGCGCTGTGCCTTCAGCCGCTGATAGGCGGCGAGGATATGCGTCACCAGCACGGCGAGCGCATTGCTGCGCTCGCGCACGGCGATGGCGTTGAGCTGCTCGATCGCGCGCAGCAGGCAGCCGGCAACGGTATCGAGCGCCTCGTCGAGATGGGCCGGCAGGGCGCTGTTGCCCTTGCCGCGGACATGCTGGCTGACCGTGCCTTCGAGGGTCAGGATGCCGGCCCGGCAGGCGGCGACCGGGTCGATCCCGGCTTCCGTCGACAGCGCGAGCCGCAGCGCCGCCGCCGCCTTCTGCCGCGTCGCGCTGCCGGCGTCGAAGCTGTCGATCAGCGCCGAGATACCGCCGATGGCCGCCAGCTCCGCCCCGAAGCGCTGCTGCACCGCCTCCGGCGTCAGCTCCGTCGCGATGCCGAGGAAGGCGGCAATGCCCGCTTCCATCTCCTCCGGGCTGCGCGCCCGGCCCAGGCCGTCATTGAACAGCGCGCGCTGGTGCAGCGCCTCGCGCATGATCTGGTCGAAACTATCCTGCGCCGCCTCGCGCGCCATGAAACGCAGCGCCCGCGCCTGCGGTCCGTTGGGGTCGGCGGCGGCGGTCGCGAGCAGATCGCGCCTGGCATCGCGCATCAGCTCGTCCTGGGCGAGATCGTCGGCGACCTCGAAGCGCGCCGGCACGTTCGCCTCGAAGGGCGCGCTCTGCAGAACGCGGGTGCAGAAGGCGTGGATGGTTTCGATCTTGAGGCCGCCCGGCGTCTCCAGCGCCTGGGCGAACAGCCGCCGCGCCCGGGCGAGGCCGGCAGCGCCCGGCGCCTCTCCGGTCAGCTTCGCCAGGGTTGCGCGTAGCGCCTCGTCATCTGCTACGGCCCATTCCGAGAGCGCCCGGAACAGCCGGTTCGACATGTTGGCGGCGGCGGCCTTGGTATAGGTGATGCAGAGCATCCGCCCGGGCGCGACCCCGTCGAGCAGGAGCCGCAGCACCCGGTTGACCAGCACATGCGTCTTGCCCGAGCCGGCATTGGCGGCCACCCAGGCGCTGAGATCGGGCTCGGCCGCCAGCGCCTGATTGGCCTTCGTCAGCTCAGGGATCACCCAGCCGGAAGGGGTGGCGTGGGCACTCATGCCTCGTCTCCCGTCTCGGAGCCGAGGCCGGGCGCGGCCGACCATTCCTTGACCCGCGCGAGCTGGTCATAAGGGCTGGCATATTTGATGTAGGCCGGCGCCCGCCGCGAGACATAGGGCTCCTTGCCGGCCCGCAAATCCGAAAGATGCGCGAGCAGATGTGCGAGGTGCCGGGCGGTGACGTCGGCCTGGCTCTCATCCTTGAAGGCGAGTTTCTTGTCCTTCTGCCAGCTTTTCGGGTCGTGGCCGAGCTTCAGGTACATGAGCGCCTCGACAGGCGCGGCCCTGACGGTGGGCGGAAAGCCGTGGCGCAGCGCAAGCTCGGCTTCGAGCGTCAGTTGCGGGGCGAAGCCGAGCCTGACCTGCTCGTCGCTCGGCGGCGCCCCGGTCTTGAAGTCGATGATCCTGAGCTTGCCCTCGCGCGTTACCTCGATCCGGTCGGCGCGGCCGGTCAGCAGGATGCCACCACCGCCCGGCAAGGGAAACTCGCCTTGGGTGTCGTGCTCGACCGCGACCCTGGCGAGTTCCGGGCGCCGCCTCTCCTCCCAGCCGACGAAGTTCTGCACGATCATCAGGAACCGCGGCCACCAGAAGGCGCGCACCTCCGGCGTCTCGTCGAAGGCGCGGAACATCCGCTCGCCGATCTCGATCAGGCTGGCGGCGGCGCCGGCCGGCATCTGCTCGGGATAGGTCTGCGCGAACTCGGCGACGATGTCGTGCAGCAGGGAGCCGCGATCGGAGGCGCCGGGGTCCTCCGCCATCTCGGGCAGGGCGTCGAGCTTCAGGATCTTGCGAGCGAACAGCGCATAGGGGTCGCGGTAGAGCGTCTCGACCTCGGTGACGCTGAGCCGCTTAGGGTGGAGATGCGGCGCCGGAACCGGCTTCGGCCGGCTCGCCGGCGTCGCCCGCGCCGGGGCGCTGAGCAGACCGGCCCAGTCGACCAGTTCACGGCCGCGCGCTTCTGCCGCCTGCCAGGCATCGGCAGGGGTCACTGCCTTCAGGCGCTGCCAGAAGCGCGAGGGGATGGTTTCGGCCTCGCCGGCCTTGCGGGCGCGGGTCAGCGTCACCCTGCCCGCCAGTGCCGCCTGGACGAAGTCATGCGCGGTCTGGCCGATGCGCCGTTCCGGCGAACTCAGGCCGAGCTCGGCGCGCATCGGCCGGTTGAGGAAGGAATCGGTCTGTGTCGCCGGCGGCCAGACGCCTTCGATCAGCCCGCCGAGCACGACATGCTCGGCTTCGAGCAGGCGGGCTTCGAGCAGGCCCCAGATCTTCAGGCGGGGATGTCCGGGCTCGCGCCTGACCACCGCGCGCTCGTCGATCAGCCCGGAGAGGATCGCGATCCAGTCGCGCGCCCGCCCTTCCGTCGGGGCTTCCGCCAGCGCGGCCTCGATCTCGTCGAACAGCGCGGCCAGCGCCTCGCCATCGGGGCCGCGGAAGACCAGAGAACTGCCGCTCTCGTCGCTGCCGAGTGCCGCGACGGCGGCGCGGGCGGCGCCCGCGACCTCGGCGAGCACCGGCTCGCGCCGGGCGAGCGCCGCCGCCAGTGGCGCCAGGGCCGCGTCGAGGCGCGCGAGCACCTGCTCGGCGGCGGCGCGATCCTCCGGCGTCAGCTTGCGACGCGGGCGCGGCGCATGCTTGGCATCGATCAGGTCCTCGATCCCGGCAAAGGCCCGGTGCAGCCCGGCCAGGCCGCGGCCGACCGTCTCGCCGCGCCAGCAGCCGATCTCCAGCGTCGCCGCGCCCTGGCGCAGCACGGCCTCTTTGAGCCCGAGCCGGCAGAGCGGGTGCGCCAGCAGGGCGACGATGCCGGCCGGCGCGAACTCCGTCGCGACGGCGTCGAGGACGAGGCGCAGCAGCGCCCCGGCGGGCCAGCGCCCGAGCGGCAAGCCGGCGGAATCGTCGGCGACGATGCCCCAGCGCCGAAGCTCGATCGCGACACGCTCGGCGAGACCGCGATCCGGCGTGATCAGCGCCGCGCGCTCGCCCGGCCGTTCCAGCGCCTCGCGCAAGGCGAGCGCGGCGACGAGCGCCTCCTCGCGCTCGTCGGCGGCTTCGACGACGCGCAGGCCGGCGAGTGCCGTGTCCGCGCCGGGCGCGGTGGCGATGCCGGCCCAGCCATCGGTGACCGTCGCCGGCAGCATCGCCTGCCGCAGCAGGTCGCGCCGGGCGGCCAAGGTCTCGGTCGGCCCGGCCAGGTTCTCGACCTCGTCGCGGCCGGCGCCGATCACCTCCAGGAGATGATGCAGGGCGGCCTGCGGATGCGAGGGCGTGGGCTCCCCGGATATCGCCCGCCAGGCTGGCTCCGGCAGCGCCTCGTCGAGATCGGGCAGTACCACCGCGCCGTTCGGCAGACGGGCGATCGTGGCGAGCAGTCGCGCTGTCGCCGGCACCGTGCCGGTCGAGCCGGCGGCGATCACCGGGCCGGAGAGGCCGCCGGCCTCGAGGCGCCGGCGCTCGGCCTCGAGCATGCGGTTGCGAAAATCGGCCGGGTCGCATTCGCCGCGCTCGGCCAGGATCGCCGGCCAGGTCTCGGCGACGATATCGAGGAAACGGGCGTTGAACTGCCAGATCTCGTCGAAGCGGGCGGCGTCGAGGCCGCGCAGCCGCTCGGGTGAGACGCCTTCGGTCTGCATCTGGTCGAGCAGGCCGGCGAGGTCGCCGGCGAGGCCCCAGGCCTCGGCGAGCGTCGAGGGCACCAGCGCCGGCTCGGCCGGGTCGAGCCGCAGATGCTGGCGGTTGGCGGCCTTGCCCCATTGCGCGATCAGCCGGGTCAGGATCAGCCGACGCTGCAGCGGTTCGATCGGCGCGACGCGCGCCAGCATCTCGCCGGATCCGGCGATCAGCGCCGTCTCGGCCTCGTCGACATCGCCGAGCGGCACGATGCGCGGCAGGAGCAGCGGCCGGCCGCCGAGTTTTTCCGACAGGATCGCCGCGAGAGCGCGGGCGGCGCGCTGGGTCGGCAGATAGAGCGTCGTGCGCGACAGCGCCGTCGGGTCGCAGGGGTCATGGGCCTTGCCGAAGCGTCCGGCCAGCAATGCCTCCGCCAGCACCGCGAGAAACGGCGCGCCGGCCGGGATGCTGAACAGGTTGAGCCCGGCCATGCCGCTCAGGCCCGATGGGCGGCGTAGGCGGCCTCCGCCAGCGGGATCGCCTCCGGCGTGCCGACATGCAGCCAGCGGCCGTCGAGTTCATGGCCGAAGAGCCGCCCGGCCGCGATCGCCCGGTCGAAGAGCAGGTTGAACGAGAACGAGCCCTCCGGCGTGTCGGCGAAGAGTTCCGGCTTGAGGATCGCGACGCCGGCATAGACGAAGGGAGCGCTGGCGGCCTTGCCGCGCCGTGCCAGCCGACCCTCTGCATCGCGGAAGAAATCGCCGGCGCCGTCGAAGCCGACGCTGCCCGCGCGCTCCGAGAGCAGCAGCAAAAGGTCCATCCGGGCCGGGTCCCAGGCCGCGGCCATGGCGGCGAGGTTGGAGATGCCGTTCTCGCTCCACAGCGAGTCGGCGTTGACGCTGAAGAACGGCTCGGTTCCGAGTTCGGGCAGCGCCTTCTTGGCGCCGCCGCCGGTTTCCAGCAAAAGGCCGCGCTCGTCGGAGATCACGATCTGCGGCCGCTCGCGCGCCGCGAGATGGTCTTCGATGCGCTCCGGCAGATGGTGGACATTGACCACCGCCCGCTCGACGCCGGCTTCCGCCAACCGGTCGAGCGCATGGTCGAGCATGGTCTTGCCGCCGATAGCGACCAGCGGCTTCGGCAGGGTGTCGGTGATCGGGCGCATGCGCTTGCCGAGCCCGGCCGCCAGCACGATCGCCCGGCGGATCGGCGGCGTTGTCGTCTGCGTCAAGCGAATCTCCTGGCCGTTCGGCATGTCCAGCCTATCAGCCATGCCGGCGGGATTCGCTCAAGTCCTGCGGCCTCAACCTGCGCCGCCATTCCGGCCGCAGCGAAGCGGAGCGCCGGAATCCATCGTAGCGAGATCGGTCAGCTCGGCTGTTCGCCGGATTCGGCGGCTGTCACGGTTCTTCGGGTGGCGAGGTAGCCGGCGCCCCGGTTTCTGGCTCCGGCTCGGCCTCGGCCGATGCTTCGGCGGGGGCTTCCTGCGTGGCGAACAGCTTCGGCAGATGCGCCTGGTACCAGGCCTTGAGCTCGGCCAGCGCCGGATGCTCGAGATCGCGGCGCAGATAGGCCTCGATCCGGGGCAGGTGCTTCAGATAGCCCGGCTTGCCGTCGCGCTTGTCGAGACGGGCGAAGATGCCGGCGATCTTGGTGTTGCGCTGCGCGCCGAGGATCGCATAGGCGCGGGCGAAGCCGGCGAGGTCGAATGCCGGGTCGTTGCCGCGCCGCGCCCCGGCATAGGCGGCGAGCAGCTTCAGCTCCAGCGCCGCCGGCACGTCGATGCGCGCATCCTGGCCGAGCGAGACCAGGTCATAGGCGGGATGGCCGAGCACGGCGTCCTGGAAGTCGATCAGCCCGAGCCGGGCATGGCCGACCCGGTCGGGCAGCCAGATCAGGTTCGGCGAGTGGTAGTCGCGCAGCGTCCAGGTCGCCGGCGTCGCGAAGACCTCGTCGAACAGCCTGTCCCAGATCCGGCCGAACTCGGCCCGCGTCACCGCCGGCAGCGTCACTCCGGCGATGTGCGGGGCATACCAGTCGAGCACCAGCTCGGTTTCGATCGCCAGCGCCTCGCGGTCGTAATCGGGGATGACGTGGTCGCGCGCCTCGGCCACCGGCAGGATGGTCGGCAGGGCGTGGCGGTGCAGTTCGGCGAGCAGCCGTGCCGCCGCCTCGTAGCGCTCCGGGATCGGCCCATTCTCGTCGATCACCAGGCCGGGCCCGAGATCCTCGATCAGCAGCAGGCCGGTCGAGAGGTCCTGGGCGAGGATCTGCGGTGCCGAGAGGCCGAGCGAGCGCAGACCCTTGTCCATCGCCACGAAGGCATCGACCGTCTCGGCGAGATGGGCGATGGCGCTATAGGGCTTGCCCTGCCGGATCGCCGGCCCGTCCGGGCGCGGCGGCGAGATCATCAGGATCGCGGTCTCGCCATTCTCCCGCACCAGCCGCTCATAGGCCCGGCTCGAGGCGTCGCCCAGCATGAACTGGCGGTCGGCATCGCTCCAGCCGACGGCGTCGATCATCCGCCGCGCCCCGATGGCGATGGCGAGCCGGGCGCGCCAGAGCACGCCTCCCGAAAGCGTCGCGATCCGCCCGGTCTCGGGGTTCTCCGGGTCGACCTCGATGACGATGTCGAGCCGGCGCCCGGCCGGCAGGCGCGCCCCGGCGCGGTCGGGCCACTCGACCAGGGTGATCGCCCGCTCCAGATCCTCGATCAGCCCGAGATCGTCGAGCTCGTCGGGGCTGCGCACGCGGTAGAGATCGGCATGGAGCAGCAGGCCCTTCGGGGCGTCGTAACTCTGGACCAGGGTGAAGGTCGGGCTCGGTGCCTCGAGTTCCGGATCCTCGGCCAGCCGCCGCAGCATCGCCCGGGCGATCAGGGATTTGCCGGCGCCGAGATGGCCGGAAAGTGCGACGATGTCGCCGGTCCTGAGGATGTCGGCGATGTCGCGCGCCAGCCTGGTGGTCGCGGCTTCGTCGCTGAGGACCAGGGTATGCGTGCCCGCCTTGGCGGCTTCCTCGCTCATTCCGCAGCGTCCGAGATGCGCATGCCCTCGGGCGGGAAGACGGCGGTGACGCGGGTGCCGGCGCCCGGCGCCGATTCCAGCTCGATCCGGCCGCCATGCAGCTCGACGATCGAGCGGACGATCGACAGGCCGAGACCGACGCCGCGATGGCGCGACCCCAGGGAATGGCTCTCGAACCGGTCGAACACCTTCTCCTTGACCTCGTCCGGGATGCCACGGCCGTCATCGGCCACGGTGATGCGGATTTCGCCGCCGACGCGTCCGGCGCTGATCCGGATGGTCTGGCCCGGCTGCGAGAAGCCGATGGCGTTCGAGATCAGGTTGAACAGGATCTGGCGCAGGCGCTTGCCGTCGGCCCGCAGCGGCCCGGTTTGGGGCGCGATCTCGACCTGCAGCTTGAGCTTGCTGTCGGTGAGCCGGTCCTGCAGCCCGGTCGTCGCCTGGGCGATCGTCTGCGCGACGTCGACCTCATCGAGATTGAGCGCCAGCGCGCCATTGTCGATCGAGGCGAGGTCGAGAATGTCGTTGATGATGGCGAGCAGCGCCCCCGAGGAGCGCACGATGTGGCCGGCATAGTCGCGCTGCTTCTCGTTGAGCGCGCCGATCGTCTCCTCGCCCAGCAATTGCGCGAAGCCGATGATGTTGGTGAGCGGCGAGCGCAGCTCGTAGGAGACGTGATGGACGAACTCCTCGCGCAGCCGCGAGGCCTTCTCCAGCGCCTCGTTGCGCTCGGTCAGCGCCCGCTCGACATTCACGCCTGCGGTGACGTCGGCGAAGGTGATCAGCGTCGCCCCGTCCGGCAGCGGCGCCGCCGAGCAGTCGAGCACCGTTCCGTCACGCCTCGCCATATGACAGCGGTAATCCTCGCGCGCATCGCGCACGCCGGCGACCGCACTGCGAATCTCGGTCCAGACCGCATCCTCCGGGAAGAGCGGCCGGCACAGCCTGACGACCTCGTCGATATGGGGCGCGCCGACGGTGCGCTCCGGCGCGAGCTTCCAGAGCTGCGAGAAGGCGGGGTTGGAGAGTTTGAGGCGGCCGTCGGAGCCGAACACCGCGACGCCCTCGCGCAGCGAATCCAGCGTCTCGCGCTGGGTGCGCGAGAGGGCGTTGAAGCGCGATTCGAGGGTGAAGCGCTCGGTCTCGTCGTCGAAGAGATAGGTCACGCCGCCCTGCGGATGCGGGCTCGCGACGACGTGGATGGTGCGCCCGTCGGGCAGATACCACCAGTCCTCGCTGGCGCGGGTCGCTGTGTAGGCGGCCTGCACGCCGGCCTTCCAGCTGCGGTAGTCGCCGAGCTCGGGCAGGCGGCGCTCGGTGCGCAGCCGGTCGAGGATCTCGCCATCGCTGGGCCGGCTCTCCAGGAAGCTCGGATCTAGCGACCAAAGCGTTTCGTAGCCGCTATTGTGGTAGACCAGCCGCTGCGAGGCGTCGAAGACCGCGACGGCGGTCTTCAGCCGGTCGAGCGTGCCCACATGCGCATCCATCTGGCGCTGCAGATCGGCGCGTACTGCCTCGAGCTCGCTCATATCGGTGGCGATGCCGGCGAAGCCCGAGGGGGTCGGCGTTTCCAGAATGTCGACGATGCGGCGCTGGCCGGCGATCACGACCGGAGCCCGCACCGTATAGGGACGGCCCTCCTTGCGTGCCCGGGCGGCGGCCTCGCGCTCCGAGCGGTCGAACAGCTCGAGCCCATTCTTGACCACTGCGTCGCCATCCGCCGCTTCGACCGCGCGGGCATAGGCCGCGTTGGCCCAGCTCAGCCGGCCATCGCTGGCGCGGGTCCAGACCGGCTGGGGCAGGCCCGCGAGCAAGGTCGCCAAGGTCGCCTGGTCGGAGCTGACCCGGACGAGCTCGTCCTGCAGGGTCAGTGTCCGGGCGCGTTCGCCGCTGGCCTCGCGCAGGCGGATCACGGCGCGGCCGGCGACCGGTCGTCCTTCCGCGTCGACATATTGCCCGCCCTTGGCCCGGAAGGTGAAGGCGAAGGCCTCGCCGCGTTCCTTCAACGCTTCTGTCGCGAGCTCCATCCGCTTGGCTTCGGCGGGCGGTGCCCAGGAGCCATAGGCCAGCGCCATCGCCGAGCCGTTGACGCCGAGAAAGCCGCTATCGCCCTCGAAGACCGGATTGGCGCCGGGGCCGTCCCAGCTCAGCACCACCTGCGGATCGGCCGCGAGCAGGGCGGCGAGCCGTTCCTGATGGCCGCGCGCCGCTTCCAGCCCGGCGGCGAGTTCGCTCTCGCGCCGCTGCCAGCGCGAGCGCTCGTGGACATAGAAGAGCGAGGTGGTGGTGGCGAAGACCACGAGGCCGGTGAACATCAGCGAGAGGAGGCCGGCGCTCAACGTGGTGCCTTGCAGCGCGAACAGCGTTTCGGCCTGCGCCAGGGCAGGGCTCGGGCTGATCCCGCCGGCCAGGCCGGCCAGGACCAGGCGGGATGCCGTCCCGTCCAATCTGCGCCCCAACTGCCTTGCACGTCTCATCATCGCTTCCGTCATCTCGTCAGTCCGGCCTCGATTGGCCGAAATCGGATAGGGAGACCGCCATTGCAAACGCGCGCCGCGGCCTTGGAAAGAATCCACGCCGCAACGCCGCAAAGCCACCAGTGAACGAAATCCGGCCGCGACCCGCCTGGGCGGTCGAGGGCTCGAATCACTGCCACTCTACTCATCGGGAGAGTCCGGCAGGAAGTGCTTAATCGACGGTAAAGTCGGATCGGGCGGCGCAGCCCCGAAACGGGACGGTCGGGACCGGGGTTGGCCAGGACCGGAGCACGGCGCTTTCGCGGTGCACGACCGGATCATTTTCGCCGGTGCCGCGTTGTCGGCTCGGATAGAGGGGGGTGCGATGGCGAGCGGGCGGGAGAACGGGCAGGCGCGGCTGCCGGATTCGGGCAAGGCGGGGTCTTTCACCGGCGCAACGATCATGCCGGACGCCCTGCCGCCTCTGATGGTGCTGGTCGGCGCGATCGCGGTGCTCTATTTCGCCCGGGAGGTCTTCATGCCTCTCGCCATCGCGGTGCTCCTCACCTTCGCACTGGCGCCGGTCGTCTCGATGATCCGCAAATCCGGCATGCCCCGCATGCCGGCGGTCATCGCCGCGGTCACGGCGGCCTTCATCGCGATCTCCGCCTTCAGCTTCGTCGTCGTGACGCAGGTCGGCGAGCTCGCGCAGCAATTGCCGACCTATCAGTCGAATATTCTGACGAAAATCAGGTCGGCCAAGGACACGGGCACCGGCAGTGGCATCGTCAAGCGGATCACCGATGCCGTCGAGCGGGTCGGCAAGGAGATCAGCCAGCCCGAGGATACAAGCCAGACCGTCGAGAGCCAGCGCTCGGCGAATCCGATCCTCGTCGAGATCTATTCGCCCGAGAGGCCCATCCAGCTGCTGACCAGCATGATCCTGTCCCTGGTCGGGCCGCTCGCGACCGCCGGACTGGTCATCGTCGTGGTGATCTTCATGCTGCTCGAGCGGGAGGATCTGCGCGACCGCTTCATCCGCCTGGTCGGCTACAGCGACCTGCACCGGACCACCGAAGCGCTGCAGGACGCCGGCAGCCGCGTCGGCCGCTATCTCCTGATGCAGCTCGTCGTGAACGTCACCTATGGCATTCCGGTCGCCCTCGGCCTCTGGCTGATCGGCATCCCCAATGCGATGCTCTGGGGCGCGCTCGCCATCATCCTGCGCTTCGTGCCCTATATCGGCCCCGCCATCTCGATGGTGCTGCCGCTCTTCCTGGCTGTCGCGGTCTCGCCGGACTGGTCGCTCGTGCTCTGGGTCGTGGCGCTCTTTCTCGTCATGGAGCTGATCAGCAACAATGTCGTCGAGCCCTGGCTCTATGGCTCGGGGACCGGGCTATCCCCGCTCGCCATCATCGTCGCCGCGATCTTCTGGACCTGGCTCTGGGGGCCGGTCGGCCTGGTGCTCTCGACGCCGCTGACCGTCTGCCTCGTCGTCCTCGGCAAGCATGTGCCGCAGTTCCGCTTCTTCGAGGTCCTGTTCGGCAGCGAACCGGTGCTCGATCCCGAAGCCCGGCTCTATCAGCGCCTGCTCGCCAACGACCCGGACGAGGCGACCGACCAGCTCGACGAGCTGCTCGAGGAGCAATCCCTGCCCGAGGTCTATGGCCGGGTCGCGATCCCGGCGCTGATCCTCGCCGAGCGTGATCGCGCCCGCGGGGTGATGAGCGCCGAGCAGCGCGAGAGCGTCGCGGCGACGGCGCGCGCCCTGGTCGCCAATCTCGGCGAGTTCGCGGAGCCGCGGGCCGGTTCGGACGAGGCCGAGAAAGGCGAGGCGGCGCAGCCTGGCGACGAAGCCGGGCGGGATGGGCGGCTGCCGGCGCTGGCCGGCCGGACCGTCCTCTGTCTCGGTGGCAGGAACGCCCTCGACGATGCGAGCGCCGCCATGCTCGCGCAGGTCCTGCTCCATCAGGGCGCGGACGCGTCAAGCGCCGGCTTCGCCGATCTGGAGGCCGCAAGGCTGCGGGCGCTGCTCGCCGCGGGGCCGGACGCGGTCCTGCTCTGCCTGCTGAGCCGCGATTCCCTGCGCCATGGCCGCTTCCTGGTGCGGCGCCTGAAGCGGGCCCGGCCCGATCTGCGGATCGGTCTGGTGTTCTGGCGCGATCCGGCCGAGCCGCGTGGAGCCGAGGAGAGTGCTGCCGCGGTCGACGTCGATTTCATTGCCCACGATATCGAGGAAGCGGTCGCCGGGCTTGGCCCTGTCCGCAGCGAGCCCGTAGCGGCGGCTGCCGCCGGCTGAGGGGCCGCAATGCAGGCGCCATGAAAAAAGCCCGGCGCGAGGCCGGGCTTTCGTCGTCTCAGCGGTTCTTGCCGCTCAGTAGCGATAGAGTTCCGGCTTGAACGGGCCGGTCTGCGCGAGACCGAGATATTTCGACTGCGCGTCGGTCAGCACGGTCAGCTTGGCGCCGACCTTGGCGAGATGCAGCGCCGCGACCTTCTCGTCGAGATGCTTGGGCAGCGTGTAGACCTTGTTCTCGTACTTGGCGTGGTGGTTCCACAGCTCGATCTGGGCCAGCGTCTGGTTCGAGAACGAGCAGGACATCACGAAGGACGGGTGGCCGGTCGCGTTGCCGAGATTCACCAGGCGGCCTTCCGAGAGCAGGATGATGCGCTTGCCGTCGGGGAACTCGACCTCGTCGACCTGCGGCTTGACGTTGTCCCACTTGAAGTTCTTCAGGCCGGCGACCTGAATCTCCGAGTCGAAATGGCCGATATTGCAGACGATGGCGCGGTGCTTCATCGCACGCATGTGGTCGACGGTGATGACGTCGCAATTGCCGGTGGCGGTCACGAAGATGTCGCCGCGCGAGGTGGCGTCTTCCATGGTGACGACCTCATAGCCCTCCATCGCCGCCTGCAGGGCGCAGATCGGGTCGATTTCGGTGACGAGCACGCGGCAGCCGGCCTGGCGCAGCGAGGCGGCCGAGCCCTTGCCGACGTCGCCATAGCCGGCGACGACCGCGACCTTGCCGGACATCATCACGTCGGTGCCGCGGCGGATGGCGTCGACCAGCGACTCGCGGCAGCCATAGAGGTTGTCGAACTTCGACTTGGTGACGCTGTCGTTGACGTTGATCGCCGGGAAGGGCAGGCGGCCGGCCTTGGCAAGGTCGTAGAGGCGATGCACGCCCGTGGTGGTCTCCTCCGAGACGCCCTTGATCGCGGCGCGGGTCTTGGTGAACCAGCCCGGATTGGCGGCGAGCTCGCGCTTGATCAGCTTGAAGAAGATCGTCTCTTCCTCATTGCCCGGCTTGTCGAGGAAGGCGGCATTGCCGGCCTCGGCCTCGGCGCCGAGGATGATCAGCATGGTCAGGTCGCCGCCATCGTCGAGGATCATGTTCGGCGTGCCGCCATCGCCCCAGGTGGCGGTGCGCAGCACGTATTCCCAGTACTCCTCCAGCGTCTCGCCCTTGATCGCGAAGACCGGCGTGCCGGTGGCGGCGATCGCGGCGGCGGCGTGGTCCTGGGTCGAGAAGATGTTGCAGGACGACCAGCGCACATCGGCGCCGAGATCCTTCAGGGTCTCGATCAGCACCGCGGTCTGGATGGTCATGTGCAGGCAGCCGGCGATGCGTGCGCCCTTCAGCGGGTTCTTGCCCTTGTGCTCGGCGCGGATCGCCATCAGGCCCGGCATCTCGTCCTGGGCCATGTTGATCTCCTTGCGGCCGAAATCCGCAAGCGTGATGTCCTTGACGACGTAGTCCTGCTTCGACACGGGAGCGCTCCAATCGATGGTTCTGCGATGATGGAGGGCTCTCTAGCAGGGCTGCCGGCAGAGCGCAATCAAAGATATAAAGATGTCTTTATGTCTCGCCGTGGCGGGCCGGCAAACACGTGATGCCCGGCCTGACCGGGGCAAGACATGGTGAGCGTACAGGGCTGCTGCCTCGTTCTGGGAGAGGGCCGGGTCTGCGTTGCGCTCCGCCCGGGAAGACGGCCGAAGCCTATTCGCCTTCGCCGAACCGGTCGGCGACCAGCGCTTCCAGCGCCTTCAGGGCCTGCTGAGCCTCGTTGCCCTGCGCGACGACGGTGATGGTCGAGCCGATGCCGGCGCCGAGCGTCAGAATGCCCATGATCGAGGTCGCGCCGACGGTCTCGCCACAGCGGCTCACGGTGATGTCGGCGTCGAAGCCCGAGGCGCATTGCACGAATTTCGCCGTGGCGCGGGCGTGCAGGCCCTTCTTGTTGACGATCTCGAACTCGCCATGGACGGCCCCGGCCGGGATTTCGACCTCCGAACAGTCGCAGTCCTCTTCGCGCATCTCGTCCAACTCGGCCCTCATTTGCCCGCAAGCACGCGGCTGGCGACCGTGATGTATTTGCGGCCGGCATCCTGCGCGCTGGTGACGGCTTCGTCGAGGGTCTTTTCCTCGCGCACGCTGGCGAGCTTGATCAGCATCGGCAGATTGATCCCGGCGACGACGTCGATGCGGCCGGGCTCCATCACCGAGATGGCGAGATTGGAAGGCGTGCCGCCGAACATGTCGGTGAGCACGATGACGCCTTTGCCGCTCTCGACCTGCTCGACTGCCGCGATGATGTCGCGGCGACGACCTTCCATGTCGTCATCGGGGGCGATGGCGATCGTGGCGAGGTTTTCCTGAGGGCCGACGACGTGTTCAAGGGCGGCGCGGAATTCCGTCGCCAGGTGCCCATGCGTCACAAGCACGAGTCCGATCATTCAACACCACCGGAGAGCGCCTGTGGCGCCCGGACAAGGTCGCGGTTTATGCGGCAGGTGCGAAGGATAGGCAAGCGCTTGTCTCGAACTCGTCGAATCTGAGCTTAGGCCGCCCCGGTGAAAAGTGCGAGTGCTGCGAGCACCAGATGTTCGTCGCCGGCCCGCCCGGTCACCCGCAGCCGCGGTAGTGCGATGCCCGCCAGCGTATCCACCAGCTCTTCGGGTTCCGGCATGCGCTGCGGCTCGGTGCCGCAGTCGACGACGAGGCGGATCACCACGGCGCCGAGATGCGGCTCGGGTGTCAGGCCGAGGCCGCGGCGCTCGACCAGTCCTTCGAGCGGTGCGACCGGCCGGGCGATCAACCGCCCGGCGCGGGCCGCGATCCCGGTGCGGTCATCGGAGACCAGCCGCGCGAACTGCCCTTGCGCCCGCGCCAGGCCGATCAGGGCGAGCGCGAGGCTCGATTTGCCGGAGCCGGCAGGGCCGCGGATCAGGATGCCGGTCTCGCCGATCGCGACGGCGCCGGCATGCAGGGTCTCGGGACGTTTCATCTTGCTCATGCCGGTTGCGGCGCAGCCGGCAGGCGAACCACGAAGCGCGCGCCCAGCGGCTTGTCCTCGCCTTCCGACTGCTCGGACTCGTAGCGGTTCTCCGCCCGGATCGTGCCGCGATGCGCCTCGATGATCTGGCGCGAGATCGACAGGCCGAGGCCGGAATTCTGGCCGAAGCCATGTTCCGGCCGGTCGGTGTAGAAGCGCTCGAAGATCCGCTCCAGCGCATGGGACGGAATGCCCGGCCCGTCATCCTCGACGGTGATCAGCACATCTGCGGCGACGCGCGAGAGCTTGATCCTCACAGGTTTGTCGGCTGGCGAGAAGGAGCGGGCGTTCTCGATCAGGTTGACGATGACCTGTCCCAGGCGGGAATCGTGGCCGAGCACGCGGAAGACGTTGCTGCCGGCCGGCGCGGCCGGCCGCTGCCCGCGTCGCTCGATCGAGAGCTCTACCTCCGGCTGGCCCTCGCGGCGGGTCTGGTTCTGCACCGAGACCACCGCCTCGAGCAATTGCGCGACGTCGAGCGGCACGGCGTCGTCGCGGGCGAGCTCGGCATCGAGCCGCGAAGCGTCGGAGATGTCCGAGATCAGCCGGTCGAGCCGCTTCACATCGTGCTGGATCACCGCCAGCAGGCGGCCGCGGGATTCGTCGCTCTTCGCCAAAGGCAGCGTCTCGACGGCGCTGCGCAGCGAGGTCAGCGGATTCTTCAGCTCATGGGCGACGTCGGCGGCGAAGCTCTCGATCGCCTCGATGCGGTCGTAGAGCGCGCGCGTCATCTCGCGGAAGGAGGCGGAGAGATGGCCGATCTCGTCATGGCGGCTGGAGAAGTCCGGGACCTCCTCGCGCGACTTGACGCCGCGGCGGACGCGCTGGGCGGCGTCGGCGAGCTTGCGGATCGGCTCGGCGATGGTGCCGGCGAGCAGCACCGAAAGCACGATCATCACGCCGGCGGCGACGGTGAAGGCCTGGAAGATGGCGTAGCGGTCGGCGGAGATGACGCTGTCGATGTCCCCGCCCTGCGTCGAGAGCAGCAGGGCGCCGCGCACGGCCCGGAAGCGCTGCACCGGAACGGCGACCGAGACGATGGTCTCGCCGCGGGTGTTGACGCGCACCACGCTCGCCGGCGAGCCGGCGAGCGCGCGGGCGACTTCGGTATAGGATTTGCCGTTGGCATTGGCGAAATCGTCGTAGACGGGCAGGTCGGCGCGCCCGAGCCGGTTGCGGAACAGGTTCCAGGTCCGTTCCAGCAGCGGCGGCTCGTCGGATTCGCCGACGCGGGGCAGGTCGAGCCGCATGATGTCGCCGCGCGAGTAGAGGTTGCGCGAATCGAGCGTCAGCATCCCGTCCTTGTCGTAGATTCGGGCCCGCGTCTTGGTCGGAGTGACCAGCCGGCGCAGCAGCGGCGCGACCTTTTCCGGATTGATCGAGAAATCGAGCGGGTCCTCGGCGATCAGGCCGCTTTCACCGGCCTGCATCTGCAAGAGCTTGTCGGGGTCGATCGCGATCGTGTCGGTCTCGACCGTGGCGGAGGCGGCGATCGCGCCGGCGATGATCTCGCCCTGGGTCAGAAGGCTCTGGACCCGCGCTTCGATCAGCCCCTCTCGGAACTGGTTGAGATAGAGGAAGCCGACGAGCAGCGCCACGAGCCCGGCGAGGTTGAGGACGACGATGCGCCGGGTCAGGCTCGAGGCGGCGCGGGCCGAGACGGCACGCACCGCGCGCCGGCCGATCAGCGCCAGCCGGCGGCGCAGCGTCGAGATCCAGCCCGGAGCGGCAGGGTGGGTCCCTTCCTTTTCGATCGTCGCCATAACCGGCTCATATCCTCGCAATGCGAGCCTGTGAATCCGTTATCGGCGGCACCGATGCCGGGCTCAGCTCTCCTTGAAGCGATAGCCGACGCCGTATAGCGTCTCGATCATGTCGAACTCCGGATCGACCTGGTTGAACTTCTTGCGCAGCCGCTTGATGTGACTGTCGATCGTGCGGTCGTCGACATAGACCTCGTCGTCATAGGCGGCATCCATCAGGGCATTGCGGCTCTTCACCACGCCCGGGCGCTGCGCCAGCGACTGCAGGATCAGGAACTCTGTCACCGTCAGCGTCACCGCCTCGCCCTTCCAGGTGCAGGTGTGGCGCTCCGGGTCCATGCGCAGCAGGCCGCGCTCGAGCGCCTTGGCGTCCTCGGTGCGGGCCGGGGCTGCGGCGTCCTTGGCGCCGGCACGACGCAGGATCGCCTTGACGCGCTCGACCAGGAGGCGCTGCGAGAACGGCTTCCGGATGAAGTCGTCGGCGCCCATCTTCAGGCCGAAGAGCTCGTCGATCTCCTCGTCCTTCGAGGTCAGGAAGATCACCGGCAGATCGGATTTCTGGCGCAGGCGGCGCAGCAGCTCCATCCCGTCCATGCGCGGCATCTTGATGTCGAAAATGGCGAGGTCGGGCGGATTCTGCTTCAGCCCGTCCAGCGCCGAGGCGCCGTCGGTATAGGTCAGGATCCGGTAACCTTCGGCCTCGAGTGCAATGGAGACCGACGTCAGGATGTTGCGGTCGTCGTCGACCAGCGCAATGGTTGGCATAAGGCTTTCATCTCTCGACGTTGCAATCAAAGGGTCCACTCTCGCGCGAGAACGGCCAAAGCATGGCTGCAATCTAGCCATGCCGAGGCGGTTTCGCTACGTCTCACCCTGAAAAACCCTGCAGGAACGGAAAAGTGCCATGGCGATCGACCCGATCCGCCCGACCGATGCGACGGCGCGCGGTCTGGCGAAGACATTGCTGCGCAGCACGCGCTCGGCCGCGCTGGCGACGCTGACGCGCGAGGGCCATCCCTTCGCCAGCCTGACCAGCCTCGCCACCGATGTCGACGGCACGCCGCTGATCCTGATCTCGGCGCTCTCCGGCCATACCGGGAATCTCGAGGCCGATCCGCGCGCCTCGCTTTTGCTCGCGCCCGGCGGCAAGGGTGATCCGCTCGCCCACCCCCGCATCACCCTCCAGGTCCGGGCGCAGAAGGTCGAGCGCGACAGCGCGGAGGGCCGGCGCATCCGCCGGCGCTTCCTCGCCCGCCAGCCGAAGGCGTCGCTCTATGCCGATTTTCCGGACTTCTCCTTCTTCGCCCTCAGGCTCGGGCGCGCCAGCCTGAATGGCGGCTTCGGCAAGGCCTATGAACTGGAGGCGGCCGATCTCGTGAGCGACTGCACCCAGGCACAGGCCCTGATCGAGGCCGAGGAAGGCGCGGTCGCGCACATGAATGCCGACCATGCCGACGCGGTCAGGCTCTACGCCACCGCACTGCTCGGGGCCAAGGACGGCGCCTGGCGGATCAGCAGCCTCGACCCCGATGGCTGCGATCTCTCGCTCGGCGACAAGGTGCTGCGGCTGAATTTCGACGAGCCGGTGACCAGCCCCGATGCCCTGCGCAAGACCCTCGTCGCGCTCGCCGCCAAGGCGCGAGCCGGCAGCTGACCGCGACGATTCACCACGCCTGCTTTTTCAAACGATTTAGAAGGTGATCCGCCGGCTTGCCCCGCTCCAGGTGACTTGAGCCGGCCTCGTCATGCGCCTAAAGAGCCGTCGCAGTCATCGCCCTTCAGCGCGGGTCGCTTCATCTGACCCCGTTTCATTCGCAAGCGCCGGCGTCCAAAGCAGGCGGCTACATGGCAGGAGGAATTGCCAGTGGAGACCATCGGTCACGTCAACGCCGCCCATGGCGCGGACAAGTTCGGCCTGCAGCGGCTCAAGGCGGTCTACTGGAACCTCGAGGCGGCCCGGCTTTATGAGGAATCCCTGAAGCGCGGCGAATCGCAGATCGCCCGCGGCGGCGCGCTCTGCGCCGATACAGGCAGCCATACCGGCCGTTCGCCCAAGGACAAGTTCGTCGTCCGCGACGCGCTGACCGAGAGCACCGTCTGGTGGGACAATAACGGCGCGATCTCGTCCGAGCAGTTCGATGTCCTGCTCGCCGATTTCCTGAAACATGCCGAGGGGCGCGAGCTGTTCGCGCAGGACCTCTATGGCGGCGCCGATCCGGCTCACCGGGTCAAGGCCCGCGTCTTCACCGAATTCGCCTGGCATTCGCTCTTCATCCGCAATCTCCTGATCCGCCCCGAGGCGGCCGAGATCGCCTCCTATGTGCCCGAGCTGACCATCGTCGACCTGCCGAGCTTCCGCGCCGACCCGAAGCGCCATGGCTGCCGCAGCGAGACGGTGATCGCGATCGACTTCACCCGCAAGATCGTGCTGATCGGCGGCACCGCCTATGCCGGCGAGATGAAGAAGTCGGTCTTCACCTATCTGAACTACACGCTGCCGACCAAGGGCGTGGTGCCGATGCACTGCTCGGCCAATGTCGGGCGCAATGACGATCCGGCCGTGTTCTTCGGCCTCTCCGGCACCGGCAAGACCACGCTCTCGGCCGATCCCGACCGCACCCTGATCGGTGACGACGAGCATGGCTGGTCGAAGGAAGGCATCTTCAATTTCGAGGGTGGCTGCTACGCCAAGACGATCAAGCTCTCGGCCGAGGCCGAGCCGCAGATCTATGCGGCCTCGCAGCGCTTCGGCACGGTGCTCGAGAACATCGTCATGGACCCGATCTCGCGCGAGGTCGATTTCGACGACCAGACCAAGACCGAGAACACCCGCTCGGCCTATCCGCTCGACTTCATCCCGAACGCCTCGCGCACCGGCCGTGCCGGCACGCCGAAGAACATCGTGATGCTGACGGCCGACGCCTTCGGCGTGATGCCGCCGATCGCCAAGCTGACCCCGGCCGAGGCGATGTACCACTTCCTCTCCGGCTACACCGCCAAGGTCGCCGGCACCGAGCGCGGTCTGGTCGGCGTGCAGCCGGAGTTCTCGACCTGCTTCGGTTCGCCCTTCCTGCCGCGCCACCCGTCGGAATACGCCAATCTGCTGCGCGACTTCATCGCCAAGCACCATGTCGATTGCTGGCTGGTGAACACCGGCTGGACCGGCGGCGGCTATGGCGTCGGCCGGCGCATGCCGATCCGCGTCACGCGGCGCCTGCTGACGGCGGCGCTCGACGGGTCGCTGAACCGCGCCGATTTCCGCCGGGATCCCTATTTCGGCTTCGCCGTTCCCACTTCGGTGCCCGGCGTCGAGCCGCACATCCTCTATCCCGTGAAGACTTGGCAGGATAAGGCCGCTTTCGCCGAGACCGCCAAGAACCTGATCGGCATGTTCGCCAAGAACTTCGAGAAGTTCGAGGCCCATGTCGACGACGCGGTGAAGGCGGCGGCGCCGACGAACTCGCTCGCCGCCTGAGCGTGCGTCGCGACGTCATGCTGGCGCGCGCTCCGTTCTGCCGATATCGGCAGAACGACAAGAATTCGCGCCAGATCAAGACCTTGAGCATGTTCTGATCGCAAAAGTGGCTACCACTTTTGCGGAACATGCTATGAGAGGCGGCGATGAGCCGCCTCTTTCTTTTTCTCCTGCAAGCGTTGCTGACGCTCGTTGTTCTCGGCGCCACACTGTGGGGCGCCGGGCTCCTGGTCTTTCGCGTGCCGGGGGCGATGGGCACTGCCGGTGCGGTCGCCTTCGGGCTCGCCGGCCTTGCGGGCGCGATCGGCCTGTGGACCGGTGCGCCGCGGCTGCCCTTGTCCTTCGCCGTGCTCTTCATCGGCCTGCTCGGCTGGTGGAGCAGCATGCAGCCCTCGCATCAGCGCGACTGGATTCCCGAGCTGGCCCGGCTGCCCGAGATCGCTCGCGAGGGCGACAAGCTCACCGTCAGTAATTTCCGCAATTTCCGCTGGCGTACCGAAGCCGATTACGACCAGCGCTGGGAGACGCGCAGCTACGACCTGAGTAAGGTCGAGGGCATCGACCTTTTCCTCTCCTACTGGTCGGGCGAGGCGATCGCCCACCTCTTGGTCAGCTTCAATTTCAGCGATTCCCTGCCGCTGACCTTCTCGATCGAGGTCAGGCGCGAGAAGGGCGAGGAATGGTCGTCGCTCGCCGGCTTTTTCCGGGTCTACGAGATGGCCTATGTCACCGCCGATGAGCGCGATGTCGTCGGCCTGCGCACCCATGCGCGCGGCGAGGATGTCCGGATGTTCCGTCTGCGCGCTTCGCCGGAACAGGCGCGCGAGGTGCTGCTCGCCTATGCCGCTGATGTGAACCGGCTCGCGGCGCAGCCGCGCTGGTACAACACCATCGCCACGAACTGCACCACGGTGGTCTACCGGCTCGTCGCCTCGGTCTCGCCGGGCTGGAGCTTCACGCTGCCGCTCGACCCGCGCGTCCTGCTCTCCGGCTATCTGCCGGGTTATCTCAAGGATATCGGCGCGGTCCGGCAGGATCTGCCGCTGGCGGAGCTGGTCCGGCTCGGCCGGATCAGCGAGCGGGCGAAGACGATCTCGCTCGACGACCCGGATTTCTCGCGGCTGATCCGCGAGGGCGTGCCGCGCGCTCAGCCATAGCCGTGCAGCGAGGCGCCATGGCGCTTCAGCCAGGCTTCGGCCTCCTCGGTGCGCGGGCAGAGTTTGTGGGTCAGGGCCCAGAAGCGGTGCGAATGGTTCATCTCCTTGAGATGCGCGACCTCATGGGCGGCGAGGTAGTCGAGCACCAAAGGCGGCGCCAGGATCAGCCGCCAGGAGAAATTGAGATGGCCCTTCGACGAGCATGAGCCCCAGCGGCTGGTGGTGTCGCGGATGGTGATTTTGCGGGCGGGGATGCCGAGCGTCGCCGTATGGACCCGCACGGCCCGCTCGAGATCGGCGAGCGCTTCGCGGCGCAGGAAGTCCTTGACCCTTCTTGCGACATGGGCGGCCTCGCCGCAGACCGTGATGATCGGCTCGCCATCGCTTGAAAGCGCGGCGCGGGTGACACCCCGCAGCTTGGTCCAGTGCATGATGCGGTGGGGCGTGCCGCGCAGCGGCACCAACGCGCCGGGCTCGAACGGCACGCCGGCCGGGCGCTTGGCCAGCCTTGCCGCGATCCAGCCGCCATGGTTCTGGGCAAAGCTGCGGCCCAGGGCGAAATCGGCGCGCTCCGGCAGGGTCAGCGTGACCTCGCCGGTCGCCTGCGAAACCCGCAGCGTCATGCGCCGCGCCGCGGCGCGTCGCTTCACGGCGACCGGATAGACGGCGCCGGCATGCGCGACCTCGATCCGGTCCGGATCGGGCTGGCGCTTGAACAGAGAGAACCGCATCGCCGCGATTGTGCGGGATTCGTGACGGGAGAGGAAGGGGCGGGCTTAGCCCGCCGCCTCAGCCTGCGACCTTCAGCGCCTTGCGGGCGGTCGTAGCGCTTTCGTTGCGGCGCTCGCTGGCGGCCTTCATGTCGAGCGTCAGCATGAAGTCGGAGATCCGCGGTGCGATCTCGGAGCGGAAGCGCGAGCCGTTGAAGACGCCGTAATGGCCGACGCCCATCTGCAGATACTCGGCCCGCAGATCGTCGGGGATGTTGACGCACAGATCATGCGCTGCCTTGGTCTGGCCGACGCCGGAAATGTCGTCCTTTTCGCCCTCGACCGTCATCAGCGCGACGCGGCGCACCGCCGTCAGATCGACCGGCTTGTCGCGGTGCATCAGCTCGCCCTTCGGCAGCGCGTGCTGGACGAAGACCTTGTCGACCGTCTCGAGATAGAACTCGGCGGTCAGGTCCATCACGGCGAGATATTCGTCGTAGAAATCACGGTGCTTCTCGGCCGAATCGCCGTCGCCGGCGACCAGGTGCTTGTACATGTCGTAATGCGCGGTCAGGTGGCGGTCGAAATTCATCGCCATGAAGCCCGAAAGCTGCAGGAAGCCGGGATAGACCTCGCGGAAGGCGCCGAGATGCGGGAACGGCACCCTTGTGATGCAGTTGCGGCGGAACCAGTCGGTGCCGCGTTCCATGGCGAGATCGTTGACCGCGGTCGGCGAGCGCCTGGTGTCGATCGGCCCGCCCATCAGCGTCATCGAGCGCGGCGCGTTCGGGTCGCCCTCGGCCTCCATCCGGGCGATCGCCGCGAGCACCGGCACGGAGGGCTGGCAGACGGCCATGACATGGGTGTCGGGGCCGAGCTTCTGCAGCATGGCGATGACGTAGTCGATATAGTCGTCGAGGTCGAAGCGGCCGGCCGCCATCGGCACCAGCCGGGCGTCGACCCAGTCGGTGATGTAGACCTCGTGATCGGGCAGGAAGGCCTCGACCGTGCCGCGCAGCAGCGTGGCGTAATGGCCCGACATCGGCGCGACCATCAGCACCTTGGGCTGCGGCTTGCGGCGCTGGCCGATCTGGCGGTCGAAATAGACCAGGTTGCAGAAGGGACGCTGCCAGACGACGCGTTCCTCGACTGCGACCCTGACGCCGCCGACCGTTGTCTCGGCGAGGCCGAAGGCCGGCTTGCCGTAGCGGCGCGTCGTCCGCTCGAACAATTCGCAGGAGGCGGCGACCGAGCGCCCGAACGGGGTGTAGGTCAGCGGATTCGCCGGGTTCTTGAAGGCGAGATGCATGGCATCGGACATGGCCCGCGCCGGGCTGACCATCATATGAACCGCTTCATAGGCATGATAGGCGAACGACATGGCAGTCCTCTCGTCCCGGCAGCTTCCGTTTCGCAGTGCCGAATTCTGAATGCACTGCAACAGGGGAACGCAGCGTAGATAGAATTTGTTCTCATTCAATCGTTCAAAGGGCTAAGATTTCCTTGTGATGCCGTTTAGACACAGATTTGCATCGCCAGAAGGCCTCGCCCGTTCCAGAGATTGCGCGTCCTGACCATGCCCGACATCTTCCCGGAAGCGCCGGTTCGCGCGCTTCGCCATCTGCGCCTCGACACATTGGTGCGCCTGCGCTGGCTCGCGATCGCAGGCCAGAGTCTCGCAGTGGCCGGCGTGCATTTCGGTCTCGGCTTCAGCTTGCCGTTCGGCTGGTGCTTCGTGGTGATCGCGGTATCCGCCTGGCTGAACATCGCGCTGCGTATCCGCTTCCCGCTCAGCCACCGCCTCCGCGAAGGCGCGGCGACGGCGCTGCTCGCCTTCGACATTCTGCAACTCGCGGCGCTGCTCTATCTCACCGGCGGCCTGCAGAATCCGTTCTCGATCCTGTTCCTGGCGCCGGTGATGATCTCGGCCACAGCTCTGCCGCCACGGCATACATTGGCGCTGGGCCTGCTGGCCGCCGCTCTTGCCAGTCTCCTCACCATAGCACATTGGCCGCTGCCCTGGTCCGGAGGCGACCGCCCGGTTCTGCCGCCCTATTATCAGGCCGGAAGCTGGATCGCCCTGCTGCTCGGCCTCGGCTTCACCGGCATCTATGCCTGGCGGGTCAGCAAGGAGGCGCATGATCTGTCAGCGGCGCTGGCGGCGACGGAATTGGTGCTGGCGCGCGAGCAGCATCTCTCGCAGCTCGATGGTCTTGCCGCCGCCGCCGCCCATGAGCTCGGCACGCCGCTGGCGACGATCACGCTGGTCGCGCGCGAACTGTCCCGGCTCGCGCCGCCCGAAGGCGAGATGGCCGACGACATCAACCTGCTGCGCGAGCAGGTCGAGCGCTGCCGCGGCATTCTCGGCAAGCTCGCCTCGCTTCAGGACGATGATGCCGGCCCGCTCGACCAGCTCTCGCTCAGCCTGCTGATCGAGGAGGCGGCGGGTCCGCAGCGCCCCTTCGGCGTGCCCTTCGAGATCACGCTGGTCGGCGACAAGCCGGAGCCGGTCTGCCGCCGCAATCCCGGCATGATCTACGGGCTCGGCAACATCGTCGACAATGCCGTCGACTTCGCCCGCTCCAAGGTGACCATAACCGCCCAGTGGACGCAGGGCGCCGTGGTCCTGACCATCGCCGATGACGGTCCGGGCTTCGCCTCCGAGGTGCTGATGCGTGCCGGCGAGCCCTATCTGTCGCGCTCGCGCGACAAGGAATCGCGTGCCGGCGGCGGCCTCGGCCTCGGCCTGTTCATCGCCAAGACGCTGCTCGAGCGCAGCGGCGCGGTGCTGGAATTCTCGAATCTGCCGCTGCCGGCGACAGGCGCTTCCATTCGCATGACCTGGCTGCGCGAGGTGTTCGAGCGGGATGATCGGCTGCTCGGACCTTCAAATTCCGAGCTTTCGGCCCTACATGCGACAGCATGAAGCCTTGCGGCGCCTCGCCGCGGCGGCCAATCGATGCCGGAGCGGTGTCGATGTGGAACATGCGAAACCGCGCTTCGCATCGGCGGCGTTCCGGCTTTAGAGTAGGGAGCCGGGCCAGGGCCCGGAGGAGATGAAGGCGATGGAAATGGCTCTCAACGCAGGCCAGGCCCAGGATGGCGCGGCCAGGGACATGTCCCTGCTGATCGTCGACGACGACAAGCCGTTCCTCAACCGCCTCGCCCGCGCCATGGAGGGCCGTGGCTATCTGGTTCGCCTCGCCGATTCGGTTCAGGCCGGGATTGCCGCCGTCGAGGAGGCCGCTCCGGCCTTTGCGGTGGTCGATCTGCGCCTCGGCGACGGCAACGGGCTCGACGTGATCGCCAGGCTGAAGGAGAAGCGGCCGGATGCGCGGGGCGTCGTGCTCACCGGCTACGGCAACATCGCGACCGCGGTCAGCGCGGTGAAGCTTGGTGCCTATGATTTCCTGGCCAAGCCCGCCGATGCCGACGAGATCCATTCCGCGCTCGCCGCCTCGCCGGATTCGCGCCCGGTGCCGCCGGAGAACCCGATGTCGGCCGATCGGGTGCGTTGGGAGCACATCCAGCGCGTCTACGAACTCTGCAGCCGCAATGTCTCCGAGACGGCCCGCCGTCTCGGCATGCATAGGCGCACCTTGCAGCGCATCCTCGCCAAGCGCGCCCCGCGCTGAGCCGCCGCTTCAGTTGCGGCAGGGACGCTTGCCGCGCCTGAGGTCGATGGCGACATCGGCGAGTTCGGCGCGCATCCCGCAATAGGTCGCCCGGCAGGAACCGCCGGGATCGCGCGTCGTCAGTCTGCCGGCCGGCGAGACGACGAGCGTGAGTCGGCATGGCCCCTTGACGCCCTCGAGTTCGAGCTGCCAGCCGGAGCCGAGCGGCCGGCCGATGCCTTCGACCTCGCAGGTATGTCCGTTCTGGCCGAGATGATCGAGGCTGATCTGGGCGCTGCCCGAGGAGGCCACATCGATCTTCAACTGCGACGAACGGCTGGAGAAGCAATAGCGGCCAGGCCTACGCAATTGCCCCGGCCCGGCAGCGCCGTTCTCGGCGGCCGCGACGGCTCGCACGCCGCGGCACGGCGTGGCCGATAGCCGCCAGCGCTCGTCCGGCGCCAGCGACGCAATGTCGGCGATCTTCCAGCTCTCGCCCGAGCGCAGGAATTCGAAGCGGAAATGGTTCGGCTTGCCGAAGCTGCGGAAACGGGCGTCGACGACGGCACGCTCGCCCTCCTGCCGGGCTTCCAGCCGCAGGCTGCGCGCGATCTCCGCCTCGTCGAAATCCTGTCCATTGATATGCAGACCGAAGTCGATGCATTCCTCGCGGTCATTGGTGTCGAACAGGCGCACCAGCGCCGGCTGGAAATAGCGATTGCGCGCTCCGGGTGCGCGCAGGCGGTCGATCGAGCTGCGTGCTCCACCGCCCTCATAGATCCCGCGGACGATCTCCTCGGGCGCCTGCGCCAGGGCGCTGCCCGCGGCCACAAGGAGGCCGAACATGGCGGCCGCGAGCCAGTTCAAGAGCTTCATCCCGACACCCCCTCGAGGCCGGTCGAGCCCAACCGCTTAGCGCAGGCGCTGCCGGGGGTCATGCACTCTAAGGCGGTAATCCGATCAGGCCCGCCGCGGCCTTCAGCGCGGGTCAGGATCCTCCAGCGCCGCGAGCCGCCCTGCCGCGAGCTTGGCGAAGGCGATGGTCAGCATCTTGCGACGGGCCGGGGCGAGCGGATGGCGCGGTGCGTCGCGCAGCATCTCGCCCCCCCAGGCATCGGCGATGATCAGCCCGACATCGTCCGGAATGATTTCGTGCGGGAATTCCGGCGCGACGGCGAACAGGAAGGCGTCGCAATAGTCGCGGTAATCCGGCCATTTTCCGTCGACGCGGTAGTCCTCCAGGCTCGACTTGACCTCGACGACCAGCAATTCGCCGCTCGATGACAGCGCGACGATGTCGCCGCGCCGGCCATTGGCGAAGGTCATCTCCTTGACGATGGCATAGCCGCGCTCGCGCAGATGCCGGGCGGCGCCGCGGCAGACGGCGCGGGTGACCTCCGGCCGGCTGGGAGCCGGGTTGAGGGTGGATTCGGTCGTGCTCATGCCTGCATGTTCTGCTTTTGTGCTTGTCGACGCAAGCTGGAATGCCGCTTTGCGACCATGCCCTCGCAACAAGCCCTTGCGGCCGGCGGAAGGCTGGCTATGGTCCGCCGGCCTTGGAAACCTTCGTCCCAGCCCTGTCGATCACGCTCGCTGCCGCAGGCCTCGCCTGGTGGTTCTGCCGGCTGCTGCGCCCGTTGATGATGCGCTACGCCCTGGCACGGCCCAATGCCCGCTCGAGCCATCGCATCCCGACGCCGCAGGGCGGCGGCATCGCCGTGCTCGCCGGCGCCTTCCTGGCATTGGGGCTGGTGTCCTGGCTGTGGCCGCTGCCGGCGGGAGCCGGTTCCGGCCTGCTCGTGGTGATTGGTGCAGCGGTTCTCGTCGCCCTCGTCGGTGCCTGGGACGATATCCGCCCGCTGCCGGCGGGCCTGCGTCTCGTCCTGCAGCTCGTCTGCGTCACGCTGGTCGTCCTCCAGGGCGCGCCGGACATCCGCCTGCTGCCGGAGGTGCTGCCGCTCTGGGCCGAGCGCGGCCTCGCCATCCTGGCCGGCGTCTGGTTCGTCAATCTCGTCAACTTCATGGACGGCATCGACTGGATCACCGTGGCCGGCATCGTGCCGCTCTGCGCCGCGCTGGTGCTGGCGAGCCTGCATGGCGGGCTCGACCCTGCTGCCGGCCTGCTCGCCGCCGCGCTGCTCGGCGGGCTCCTCGGCTTTGCCCCGTTCAACCGCCCGGTGGCGCAAATCTTCCTCGGCGATGTCGGCTCGCTGCCGCTCGGCCTGCTCACCGCCTATCTGCTCTATCGGCTCGCCGGCACCGGCGCGCTGGCGGCGGCGCTGATCCTGCCGCTCTACCATGTGATGGATTCGACCATCACCCTGTTCCGCCGCCTCGCACGCGGCGAGAAGGTCTGGCAGGCGCATCGCAGCCACTTCTACCAGCAGGCCACTGATAACGGCTTCTCGGTCAGCGAGATCGTGGCGCAGGTGGCGCTGCTCAATCTCGCTCTCGTCGTCCTTGCCGGATTCACCATCGCGTTCCCCGCGTTCTGGGTGCAGCTGGCCGGGCTCGCTGCCGCGCTTTGCCTCGTCGGGCTGTTGCTGCGCCGCTTCGCCCGCCGGCGCCCCGCAAGAGTGGCAAGATGAGCGGCGAGCGCGTTCTCGTCACCGGGGCGAGCGGCTTCGTCGGCCGCCATCTCCTGCGCGAGCTTTCCGCTGCGGGCTACCTGGTGCGGGCGGCGCTCCGGCGCCCGCTGCCGGAGATCGCCGGGGTCGAGCAGGTTATCGTCGGCGATCTCTCTGGTTTCGTCGACTGGAGCGCGGCATTGGCCGGTGTCCGCCATGTCGTGCATGCCGCCGGCCTCGCTCATGCCGATACCGCGCTGCCGGAGGAAGCCTATCGGCGCGTCAACACGGACGCGACCCTGGCGCTCGCCGATGCCGCGCAGGCGGCCGGTGTCGCCCGTTTCGTCTTCCTCTCCTCGATCCGGGCGCAGAGCGGCCCGGCCAATGATCTGCCCCTGAGCGAGCGCGATGCGCCGGCGCCGACCGATGCCTATGGTCGCTCCAAGCTCGCAGCCGAACGGGGGCTGGCAGAGCGCGATCTCGCCTGGGTCGCACTGCGCCCGGTTCTGGTCTACGGGCCGGGGGTCAAGGCCAACATGGCCGGGCTGGTCAGGCTGGCGCGGCTGCCTTTGCCGCTGCCGCTGGGCGGGCTCAAGGCGCCACGCTCGCTGCTGGCGGTCGAGAATCTCTGCGAGGCCGTGATCTTCGCGCTCGGCGAAGCCTGCCCGGCGCGCCGCAGCTTCATCGTCTCCGATCCCGGAGCGCTCGGCGTCGCCGAGATGCTCGCGGCGATGCGTGCCGGGCTCGGGCGCCGTCCGGGGCTGATCGCGGTGCCGCCGGCCCTGCTCGGGCTCGCGGCCCGCCTCATCGGGCGTCCGGGGGTCTATGAGCGGCTGGCCAACGGGCTGGTGGCGCCGCCCGATGCCCTGCTCAGCGCTGGCTGGCAGCCGCGGATTGGGAGTGAGGCTGCGCTGGCGCGGCTGGCGGCGTCGCCGGCTGGCGAAGTCTGAAGTCCGGGATCGCTTCGTCGAGCACCGCCTCGGCCCCGCGCCGGTCATGGGCGGCGACGGCCCGCTCCAGTTCCTCGAGCCAGGCCAGCATGCGCTCGCGCCCGGCGAAGATCGGCTTGGCCGCCATCACCCCGTCGAGCCCGGTCTCGGCCATCGGCTCGTCCTTGGCGAACAGGATCTCGTTCAGGCGCTCGCCCGGCCGGACGCCGGTGATCGCGATCTCGATATCGCTGCCGGGCTCGTAGCCGGCGAGGCGGATCATGCGCTCGGCGAGGTCGAGGATCTTCAGCGGCTGACCCATCTTCAGCACGTAGACCGCGGCGCGGTCGCCGGCGGCGTCATGCTCGGGGGCATGCGAGGCGGCGCTCAGCACGAGGTCGCAGGCTTCGCGGATCGTCATGAAATAGCGGATCATGTCCGGGCTGGTCACGGTGACCGGCCCGCCGCGCTCGATCTGCGCCTTGAATTTCGGCACCACCGAGCCGACCGAGCCGAGCACATTGCCGAAGCGTACGGCGACGAGGCGCATGCCGCGATTGCCGGCGGCGAATTCGGCGTCGCGGGCCTGGGCGTACATTTCGGCGAAGCGCTTGGTCGCGCCGAGCATCGAGACCGGCTCGATCGCCTTGTCGGTCGAGATCATCACGAAGATGCCGGCGCCTGCGGCGATCGCCGCCTCGGTGACGGTGACCGAGCCGAAGATGTTGGTCTTGATGCCCTCGCCCCAGTCCGCCTCGAGATAGGGCACGTGCTTGAGCGCTGCGGCGTGGATGACGATGTCGGGGGCGAAGGCCTTGAACAACGGGCCGATGCGGGCCTCGTCGCGGACATCGGCGAGCGCGCCGGTGACGCGCATCGGCAGCTCCTGCGCGGCCAGCGCCTCGGTGACATGGAACAATGCCGGCTCCGAGCTCTCGACCACCAGGAGCTCGGCGGCACCGAAGGCGGCGCAGCGCAGGCAGATTTCGGAGCCGATCGAGCCGCCGCCGCCGGTGACGATGACCCGCTTGCCCTTCAGGAAGCCTTCCAGGCGCGCACGGTCGATCGTGACCGAGGGGCGCACCAACAGGTCCTCGATTTCGAGCGGCGCGAGCTCGCTGCCACGCATGCCCTCGCCGAGCGTGTCGAGCCGCGAGATCGGAATGGCGAGCTTGCGGGTCCGGGCCAGCCACTGATCGGGCTCGGCCTCGGGCAGGAGCGCGCTCGGGGCGGCGACGATGCGCCGGAAGGGTTCGCCGCGCTCGGCCGCATCGGTGGCGATCGTCTCGATCTGCGAGACCAGGCCGAGCACCGGCACGCCGCGGATCGACTGGCCGAGATCGTCCTTGCGCGGCGTCAGGATGCCGACCGGGCGCATCCTGCCCATCGTGCCGGTTTCCATGGCGCGAATCACCACCTCGACATCGGCGCTGCGGCCGAGCAGCAGCGCCGGCAACGTCGCCTCGCGGGCGGCGTGGTGCTTGGAGCGCGAGTATTTGAAGTAGCGATAGGCGAGGCGCGGACCGCCGAGCAGCGCGGCCTGGACCAGCCAGTAGAGGGCGATGGCGATCTTGCCGAAGTAGAAATAGCCGTAAAGATTGGGCGCGACGAGGACATAGTCGACGACCAGCAGAGTCAGCGCCAGGATGCTGACCGCCCGCACGATGTTGGACAGGTCAGGCAGCGAGGCGAAGCGCCATTTCGAGCGGTAGAGCTGGAAGAACCAGTAGACGACGCCGGCATAGGCCACGAAGAACGGCAGGAAGCTCGGCAGATCGCGCATGCGCTCGTCGAACTGCGCGCCGTCGAAGCGGACCGCGAAGACGAACAGAATCGCCAATGCCGTCATCGCCAGGTCATGGACGATCACGGCGAGCTTCTTGGCGCCCGGTTTGGTGAGGTTCAGCATGCGCGGCGGGGTATCCCGCTCCCGTGAGGCCTTGTCAACGCAAGGCGGACGACCGGCACGTTTTCCGGTCGATAAGCCGGCGCTCAGCCGCCGGCGGCGCGGTGACCGAGGCCGGCAAGGACGAAGTCGATCATCTCGTCGACGCCGGGCCCGGGCAGGGCGCCGCATTGGGTGAGCAACAACGGATTGCAGAAACGGATCATCGCGGCGCGCACGCAATAGGTGGCGATGCGCGCATCGCCGGCGGTGAACTCCCCCTTTTCCATGCCGTCGGCGACGACGCCGCGCAGGATCGCGTCATAGCGCTCGACATGGGCGCGGATGACGTCCCAACTCTCCTCCATCGCGCAGGCGACCATTTCGTGGAGCCGCTGATTGTCGAGATAGCGGGCCGAGTTGAGCCGGCAGGTCGTCGCAAGGATCTCGCGCAGCCTTTCGGCGGCAGGTCGCCTCTCGGCCGCGATCGCCGTCACCAGCGCTTCAAGCTCGCCCATCGCGCGCTCTGCGACGGCCTCGTTGATCGCCTTCTTGGAATCGAAGAAGCGGTAGACGTTGGCGGGGCTCATCCGCAGCGACTTGGCGATGTCGGCGACGGTGGTCTTCTGGTAGCCGATCTGCCGGAAGAACCGCTCGGCGACATCGACGATGTCCTGCCTGGTGTCGCGCTCTAAACTGGTCATGCCAAGCGGCTTCCCGCTCCGGTTGCTCGCGTGTCGAAAGGACGCCATCGATCAGTATGACGTTTTTCGTCAATCGTCAACAATTTGACTTGGCTGACTTTATTCAACCGCTCCTGACAATTTCTTGACGGTAGGTCACGAAATAAAGCCGGTACGCGAACGCGCCAGGGCGAGCAGCGCTTCGATGTCGAGATGTGCGGCGAGATGCGCCGCCAGGGCGTCGAGCGCCGCCTCGACGCCGGCCTCGTAGCCCGGCCCGGCCGCGAGGCCGCGTCCCGCGATGCCGCCGAGCCAGGCGGCGCGCAGCGGGTCCGAGGCGAGCACGCCGTGCAGATAGCTGCCGCTGACGCGTCCATCCGGGCTCTGCGCGCCTTCATTCACGCCCGCGACGCGGAAGGGCGCGCGCGCCGTGTCCGGCCCGGAACTGGCGCCGAGATGGATTTCGTAGGCCTGCCCGGTCGCGCCGCTTTCCGCATGCTCCGCCGAAACCTCGCGCACCGTCTTGTCGGGCGTCAGCTCGGTTTCGATGTCGAGCAGGCCGAGCCCGGGCGCTTCGCCGGGCGGGCCTTCGAGGCCGAGCGGATCACGCACCACGCGGCCGAGCATCTGGTAGCCACCGCACAGGCCGAGCACATGTCCGCCGCGCCGGTGATGGGCGAGGATGTCGATGTCCCAGCCCTCCGCCCGCAGGCGGGCGAGATCGCGCAGCGTCGTCTTCGAGCCCGGCAGGATGACGAGGCCGGCATCGCCCGGCAGCGGCTGGCCGGGGCCGATCAGCACGAGATCGACCTCGGGCTCCTGTTTCAGCGGGTCGAGATCGTCGAAATTGGCGATGCCCGGCAGGACCGGCACGACGACCTTGAGCATCGCGCCCGGGCGGCGGGCGTCACGCTCGAGATCGAGCCCGTCCTCGGCCGGCAGGCGCGCCGCCTGCGGGAACCAGGGCACGATACCGAGCGAGGGCCAGCCGGTCGCAGCCTCGATCGTCGCGATGCCCGCGCCGAACAGGCCGACATCGCCACGGAAGCGGTTGATCGCGAAGGCGCGGATCATCGCCCGGTCGGCTTCGTCCAGCACCGCATGGGTGCCGACCAGGCTCGCGATCACGCCGCCGCGGTCGATGTCGCCGACCAGCACCGCCGGTACCCCGGCGACCCGGGCGAAGCCGAGATTGGCGATGTCGCGGGCACGCAGATTGGTCTCGGCCGGCGAGCCCGCGCCCTCGACGATGACGAGATCGGCGCCGTCGCAGAGTCGGCCGAAGCTCTCCAGCACCTTGGGCAGGAAGTCGCCGCGGCGCGCGAAATCGCCCGAGCTGAGCCGGCCGGCGATGCGGCCCTGCAGCACGATCTGGCTGCCGGTATTGCTTTCGGGCTTGAGCAGGACCGGGTTCATGTCGACATGGGCGGCGATGCGCGCGGCGCGCGCCTGCAGGGCCTGGGCCCGGCCGATCTCGCCCTGCGGTGTCGCCGCGGCATTGTTGGACATGTTCTGCGGCTTGAACGGGTGCACCTTCAGCCCGCGATCGGCGAAGAGCCGGCACAAGCCGGCGACCAGCAGCGACTTGCCGACATTCGAACCGGTGCCGAGCACCATCAGCGCGGGAGTGGAGCGTTTCGGGGCCATGGCGCCTGATAGGCCGCGGCCACCGGGCCGGCAAGCAGGTGGCGGACCCCAGAAAAAGGCTCACCGACCCACGTCAGCATCCTGCAGCCTCAAAGGGGCGAAGAAACCGCAGGCCGCTGTCGTGAATCGGCTGAGCCCGAAAAGACACTGACCGCTGATGAATGTCAACATTCTTCATTTCATAGTCGTCGAAGCGATGTCTGGAGGCGTGCGAACCGCGGCGCCGCATGCTATGGCCGGCCTGCCGCTGGGAGCGGACTGAGGCGAGACGTGGTTCTGGCCGCATCGAGCTTCCATTTCTCCGATGAGAGACGGATTTCGCCGCGAGATCGCAGCGCCTGGCGCTTTCGTTCCGAGGCATCCGGCTCGCCAGCCGACTGCATGACGCCGCGATGAATCCGATCTTTTCCGCTCTCCAGACCAGCGTTTTCGAGGTGATGTCGCGGCTCGCGCGCGAGCACCGGGCGGTCAATCTCGGGCAGGGCTTTCCCGACGATCCCGGCCCGCAGGATGTCCGGCGCAAGGCGGCCGATGCGGTGATGGACGGCTGGAACCAGTATCCGCCGATGATGGGTCTGCCCGAACTGCGCCAGGCGACGGCGACGCATTTCAAGCATTGGCAGGGGCTCGATCTCGATCCCGACACCGAGGTGATGGTGACGTCGGGCGCGACCGAGGCGATCGCCGGCGCGCTGATGGCGCTGGTCTCGCCGGGCGACGAGGTCGTGCTGTTCGAGCCGATGTACGACGCCTATGTGCCGCTGGTGCGCCGTGCCGGCGGCATCCCGAAATTCGTGACGCTGAAGCCGCCGCATTTCGGCCTCTCCGAGGAGGCGCTGGCGCAGGCCTTCTCGCCGAAGACCAGGGTCGTGCTGTTCAACAATCCGCTGAACCCGACCGCGACGATCTTCAGCGACGCCGATCTCGACCTGCTCGCCGATTTCTGCCGGCGCCATGACGCCGTCGCGATCTGCGACGAGGTCTGGGAGCATGTCGTCTTCGACGGTCACCGCCATAGGCCGCTGATGAGCCGCCCCGGCATGCGCGAGCGCACCGTCAAGATCTCCTCGGCCGGCAAGATCTTCTCGCTGACCGGCTGGAAGGTCGGCATGGTCATGGCGGCGCCCGAATTGATGCGCGTGCTCGCCAAGGCGCACCAGTACATCACCTTCACCACCCCACCGAACCTGCAGGCCGCCGTCGCCTACGGACTCGGCAAGGAGGACGGCTATTTCGAGGGCATGCGCGCCGATTTCCAGCGCTCGCGCGACCGTTTCGCCAAGGGATTGACCGAACTCGGCTACAGCGTGCTGCCGAGCAAGGGCACCTATTTCCTCAATGTCGACATCGCCCCTCTCGGCGAGAGCGACGACGTCGCCTGGTGCCAGCGCCTCGTGATGCAGAACGGCGTCGCGGCGATCCCGGTCAGCGCGTTCTATGCGGAAGGAGCGGTGCGCAATGTCGTGCGTTTCTGCTTCGCCAAGCACGACGCCACGCTCGATTCGGCGCTGGAGCGGCTGGAAGCTGCCCGCAAGGGCTGACCGGTCAAGGCTGGCGCAGCTTGCTGACCAATGTGCCGGCGCGGATCAGTGCCGGCTCGAAGCGCTTGGCTTCGGTCGCGAGGCCGAGGCCACGCAGGGTTTCGATCGCCCCCATCAGTTCGGCGGCGGCGGTTTCGGCCATCGGGCGCTCGCCGAGTTGCTCCGCGAGCCGCAGCCGCGCATCGGCGCGGTTGCCGGCGCTCTCGGCCCAGAGCGCGGGGACGATCTCGCGGCGCCGCTCCAGCAGGGCCGCGTCGAAGGCGGCGATCGCCTCCTCCAGCACCACGGGCTCGCGGTAATAGGCGGAAAGCCCGCAAAGCGCGGCGCCGATCCGGTCCTGCACCTCGGCCCATTCGAGCGGGCGGGTGCTCTGCTGCCAGTCGTCCAGGACGCGCTTGAAGGCGTTGATCGCCGCTTCCAGCGCCGCCGCGCCGCTGGCGCGCAGGCCGAGCGCGACATAGGCCTTGCCGAGCTCGAAATTCAGCCGCGTCCACTCCGCCGGCATCGTGCCGCGGTCCAGCGCGGCCAGCGAGGCGCGCAAGGCGGCGATGCCTTCCTCGAGCATGGAGGCATCATCCTCGGCGTCGCCGAGCGAGGTCAGCGCTTCGCCGAAACGGCTCTGGATCGCGGCCCAGAGTGCGGGTGCCTGCTTCTGGGTGAGATCGTCGAGGACGGTGCGATAGATATCGATCGCCTGGCGGGTCAGCCTTCGGTCGCCCTGCAGGCGCGCCAGTCCGTTGATCGCGCGCGCCAGGCGCTGCTGCGTCGTCGCCCAGGCCACGGTCTGGTCGAAATTGTCGAGCTTGGCCAGCATCGTCCGGAAATGCGCGATCGAGGCGTTGAAGCCATCCTTGTCGCGGAAATCGGCGCCGAGCCGGGCGAGCGCGTCGCCCTGGAGCCAGGCATAGACACGGGACCGTTCCTGATCGGCGGAAGCGGCGATCAGCGCGGCCTCCGCGAAGCGTTGGGCGGCATCGTGATAGGCCTGCGCATTCAAGCGCAGCATCGCGACCGCACCGCGATCGGCCCGGCCGGAGGCGGCGGCGAGCAGCTTTTCCTTCGACATCTTGTCGAGCGCGACGGTGCCGTCGAGATTGCGCAGTTCGGCCTGGGCGAGCGCCCGGTCGGCCTCGGCGAAACGGCCTTCCGTCAGCGAGCGTGCCGCCTCGGCGCGCAGCCGGTCGAGTTCGGTGTCGGCGACGGAGGATTTCAGCAGGCGCTCGCGCAGGCTCCGGAATTCGCCGGCCTTGCGCCGCAGGTCATGCTCGATGCGGCTGAAATCCGGCTTGCCGGAGGCTTGTCCCATCGCCGCGAGCACGGCCAGTAGCAGCGCGGGGGGCACGCCCTCGCGCTGCGAGACCCGCGCCAGGATGTTGCTGATTTCCTGGTTCATGCGTCGCGGGCCTTACATGTGCTGATCTCAGCGCGCGGCGATGACCGCGATCTCGACCGTGAACTGCGGGCCGGCGAGCTTGGCCTCGACCGTGGCGCGTCCGGGCGCGTTGCCCTGCGAGACCCAGGCGTCCCAGACGGCGTTCATCTCGGCGAAGGTCGACATGTCGGAAAGCCAGATGTTGACCATCAGCAGCTTGCTCTTGTCCGAACCGGCCTCGGCCAGGAGACCGTCGATGATCCCGAGGATTTCCTTGGTCTGCTCGGCGACGCTCTTGCCCGCCGCCTTGTCGGCGACCTGGCCGGCCAGGTAGACGGTGTCGCCGTGCACGACGGCCTTGGACATGCGGGGGCCGGGGGCGATGCGCTTGATGCTCATGACCTATCTCTCCACTAGGATGGGGTTTGCTGGTAGCCCGAGACCTTCGGCTGTGCAATCGCTGCGAGCGCCGGGCCGGCAAGCGGATGCTGTTTTTCCGGCTATTATGACGCTTTCGCAAAGAGATAGGCTGCTGTCTCGCGCCATGTTGCGCCCGATCTAGGAGGCGGCGGCCCAGCCGGCCCAGAGCAGGGCATAGCGCGCCGCCTTGCCGATGAACACCAGCAGGACGAAGCGGCCGAGCGGATAGTTCAGCGATCCCGCGACGAAGGTCAGCGGATCGCCGCCGATCGGCAGCCAGGCGAAGAGCAGGGACGGCCAGCCGAAGCGGGCGAACCAGCCCTGGGCCTTGGCGAAACGCACCGGGTCCGGCCGCAGCCGCGCCGGCAGGCGCTCGATCCCGCCTTTGGCGATCAGCCGGCCGAGCCACCAGTTGATCACCGAGCCGGCGGTATTGGCGACGCTCGCCACGAGGAAGAGCAGCAGCGGATCGACGGTCCTCGCCGCGAGCAATCCAAGGAAGACCGCTTCGGACTGGGCCGGCAGCAGTGTCGCGGCGACCAGGGCGGCGCCCGCCATCAGACCGAGCGAGGAGAGGGTTTCCATTCAACGGTCCGAAGGCAGGCCGGAAGCTGAGCCCTCATCCTGAGGCGCTGCGCAGCAGCATCTCGAAGGATGAGGGATCGGAAACTCGGGTAGTTCCGGACTCAAAGCCGTCGCAGCGCGACCTGCTGGATGCGATGGCTGGCGCCCTTGGTCAGGATCAGGCTGGCGCGCTGCCGCGTCGGCAGGATGTTCTCGCGCAGATTCGGCAGGTTGATGCCGGTCCAGAGCTTCTCGGCGATCGCGAGCGCCTCCTCCTCGCCGATCTCGGCATATTTGCGGAAGAAGGAGCGCGGGTCGCGGAAGGCGGTCTGGCGCAGGGTCATGAAGCGGTTGACGTACCAGCGGTGCAGATCGTTCTCGTCGGCGTCGAGATAGACCGAGAAGTCGAAGAAGTCCGAGACGAAGGGGATCACCGAGCCGTCCTTCGGCAGGCGGCTCGCCTGCAGCACGTTGAGCCCTTCGAGGATCAGGATGTCCGGCCGCTCGACCGTGACCTGCTCGCCGGGCACGACGTCGTAGACGAGATGCGAATAGACCGGCGCGGCGACGGCGCGCTTGCCGGCCTTCACATCCGAGACGAAGCGCAGCAGCGCCGCCCCGTCATAGCTCTCCGGGAAGCCCTTGCGCTGCATCAGCCCGCGCCGTTCCAGCTCGGCATTGGGCAGGAGGAAGCCGTCGGTGGTGACGAGCTCGACCTTCGGCGTGTTCGGCCAGCGCGAGAGCAGGGCCTGGAGCACGCGCGCCGTGGTCGATTTTCCGACCGCGACCGAGCCGGCGACGCCGATGATATAGGGGACCTTGACCTCGGCCTCGGCCATCAGGAAGCGCTGGGTCGCCTTGAACAGCCCTTGCGTCGCCGCGACGTAGAGCGAGAGCAGGCGCGACAGCGGCAGATAGATCGCCACGATCTCGTCGAGCGAGATCGGGTCGTTGATCGATTGCAGCCTGGTCAGGTCGTCGACCGAGAGGGTCAGCGGCGTGTCGGCGCGCAGATGGGCCCATTCGTCGCGCGTGAAGGCACGGTAGGGCGAGACCAGCTCGGGGTCCTTGGACGAGAGGGCGAGACGCTGGTCCATGGTGAAGCGACCCGCATTCCAGGCTTCGAGGTTCAACGCGTGACTCGCCTCGTGTTCAACGCGGGCGAGCGGCCTTTTCTGCCAGGCCGGAACGCCCCGTTCGAGCCTCAAGCTGGCTCAACACGTCCCGCAATGCAACATTACGGGCCCTGAGCACAACCAAAAGATGATAGATGAGGTCGGCGCTTTCGGCGATCAGCTCCTCGCGATCACCCTTCACGGCGGCGATCACGGCCTCGACCGCTTCCTCGCCGAGTTTTTTCGCGGCCCGCTCCGGGCCCGCGGCGATCAGCTTCGCTGTCCAGGATTCCTCCGGCGAGGCAGCGCTGCGTTCGGCGACGATGCGTTCGAGATCGTCGAGGGTGAAGTTCGTCATCGTCTCAATCCAGCCGCATGGCGAGGCCGGCCGCCGCCATATGGGCCTTGGCCTGCGGAATGGTGAAGGTGCCGAAATGGAAGATCGAGGCGGCGAGTACGGCCGAGGCATGGCCGTCGCGCACGCCCTCGACGAGATGGTCGAGCGTGCCGACACCGCCCGACGCGATCACCGGCACGGCGACCGCATCGGCGACCCGCCGCGTCAACTCGATGTCGAAGCCGGTCTTGGCGCCGTCGCGGTCCATCGAGGTCAAAAGGATCTCGCCGGCGCCCAGCGAGGCGACCTCGCGGGCATAGGCGACGGCGTCGAGCCCGGTCGGGTTGCGCCCGCCATGGGTGAAGATCTCCCAGCGATCGGGTGAGACCTGCTTGGCGTCGATCGCGACGACGATGCATTGCGCGCCGTATTTCTGCGCGGCCTCGCGCACGAATTCGCGCCGCTTCACCGCTTCCGTCATGATCGAGACCTTGTCGGCCCCGGCCAGCAGCAATTGCCTGATATCCTCGAGCGAGCGCACGCCGCCGCCGACGGTCAGCGGCATGAAGCAGGCCTCGGCGGTCCGGGTCACGACGTCGAACAGGATGCCGCGATCCTCGCTGCTCGCCGTTATGTCGAGGAAGCAGAGTTCGTCTGCGCCCGCCGCATCATAGGCCTTGGCGGCCTCGACGGGATCGCCGGCATCGACGAGGTCGAGGAACTGCACGCCCTTGACGACGCGGCCGTCCTTGACGTCGAGGCAGGGGATAATCCGGGTTTTCAGGGTCATGTCTGCCTGCTGGCGAAAAGACGGAAGGTGACGGCGCGGGACCCTAGAGCATGGGCCGGCGGGTTGGAATGCCCTCTAGCGCCGTGCGGGCGCGGATTGAACCTGTTTCGTTCGCCTGCTCTGTTGGGCCATGCGGGCCGATCGAGCCCGGAACAGGAGGAATGGTCTTCGTGAGGATCTCTGCAATCATTGTGCGCGCGCTCCGGGGTGCGGCGCTCTGCACCGCCATCGGCGCAGCCTTCGCCGGCCCGGCGCGGGCGCAGGCTCCCGCCAGCCAGCTCGATGCCGTTCTTGGCGCCGGCGTGCTGCGCATCTGCACGGCCGGCGACTACAAGCCGTTCACCGTCGCGGTGGGCGAGGGCTATGAGGGCGTCGACATCGAGATGGCGCAGTCGCTGGCCAAGGCGCTCGGCGTCGAACCGCGCTTCGTGCGCACCAAATGGGCCGATCTGATGCCGGATTTCCTTGCCGGCAAATGCGACATCGCCATGGGCGGCATCGGCGTCACGCTGGAGCGCCAGAAGCGCGCCTTCTATTCGGCGCCTACGCTCGCCACCGGCAAGGTCCCGCTGGTGCGCTGCGCCGACAAGGGCAGGCTCCAGACGGTGGCTGACATCGACAAGCCCGGCACCACCGTGATCTTCAATCCCGGCGGCACCAATGAGCGCTTCGCCCGCACCAATTTCAAGCAGGCCAAGCTGCAGCTGCACACCGACAATGTCTCGATCTTCGACGAGATCCTCGCCGGCCGCGCCGACGTGATGATCACCGAGGCCCGCGAGGCGACGATCCAGGAGAGGCTCAAGCCCGGCCTTTGCGCGGTCAACACCGACAAGCCGCTGACTTTCTCGGAGATCGGGTATCTGCTGCCGCGCGGCGACGTCGTCTTCAAGGCCTTCGTCGACCAGTGGCTGCACATCGCCAAATCGACCGGCGAGTACCAGCGCATCTTCGACAAGCATTTCCGCTGAGGCGAGTACCGCCAATTCCGCTCGGATTTGCCGGAGCGCCTTAACCGGAGCCCAACGCTCCCTCGTGCACTCTGCGCTGCCTGCCGCAAGGGCAGCGCAGGAATTTGGCCCGGCGCTCCGCCTGGGTCGCTTCGGGGGGAAGACCATGTGTGACCAATGCGCTGACGGCCTGTCGATCTCCGGCTCGCGCCGCGGCTTTCTCAGGGCCGGCGGGCTCCTGGCGCTCGGCGCCGGCCTCCCCGCTGCGCTCGCTTTGCCTGCGCCGGCGCGGGCCCAGGGTGTCGCTGGCGACGAGGCGCTGAAGCGTCTGGTCGAGGGCAATGCCCGCTATGTCGCCGGCCAGCTCAACGAGCGCGATTTCTCGGCCGGGCGCGCGGCGCGCGCCGCCTCGCAATCGCCCTTCGCCTCGATCGTCAGCTGCGCCGATTCCCGCATCGCGCCCGAGCTCGCCTTCGACCAGGGGCCGGGCCAGCTCTTCGTCACCCGCGTCGCCGGCAATTTCGTCAACGAGGATTCGCTGGCCAGCCTCGAATTCGGGGCGCAGGTGCTGGGCTCGCAGCTCATCCTGGTGCTCGGCCATACCAGCTGCGGCGCGATCTCGGCGACGATCGACGTGGTCAAGAACCAGACCCAGCTGCCCGGCCATCTCCCCGCGCTGATCGAGGCGATCCGCCCGGCAGTGCTCGCCGCGCAGAAGGAGAAGCCGGAGGACATGCTGGCGGCCGCGACCATCGCCAATGTCAGGCTCAACGTCGAGAAGCTGAAGAAGGCGGGGCCGATCCTCTCGCAGCGCGTCGCCGAGAAGAAGCTCGTCGTCGTCGGCGGCGTCTACGATCTCGCCACCGGCAAGGTCGGGCTGGTCTGAATGGCCTGCGACAGGGCGGGCGTCAGCGCAGCGCGATCTCGCGCGTGGCGATCGCCCTCAGGTCGTAGGGACAGGCCTCTGGAAAGACGGATGCCTCGAGCCCCGTCTCGCTGGAGGCCTCCAGGCGTGCACGCCGATAGGCCCGCGCCAGTGCCTCGTCGAAACGCGGCTTGAGACCCGGGCTGTCCTGGAGGATGTCAGCCAGTTCCAGTCGCTGGCTGGCGATGGTCAGCTCCCAGCTTCGGCTGCGCTTTTCGGGTTGATGGTCCCATTTCAGCAGGTGCATGGTCAGGACGCGCAAGGCGCTGACGAGCGAGTTGAATTCCGCGCGGCCCAAATCTCCGAGCTCCTCGGCAAGATTCGCGGCGTCCAATTCGGAGAGCCTGCCTTGGCGGAGCAGCGCGGCCTGTTCAAGCGCCCAGCCATAGAAATCCTGCTCGTACCGAATGGCACGCGCCGGACGCTTGCTCAGGATGTTCTGGCTCGCCATGGCGGCAGCATAGCACGGCGTCGTGCGATTGGTCAGCGGCGAGCTTCCGCGAGCCGTGCCAGCGCGGCGGCGGGGTCGATCCGCCCGTCATAGAGGGCGCGGCCGCTGATCGCGCCTTCGAGGATCGCCGCGTCGGGCGCGCAGAGTCGCTCGATATCGGCCATCGAGGCAAGGCCGCCCGAGGCGATCACCGGGATCGAGAGCGCCTGGGCGAGACCGATCGTGCCGTCCCAGTTGATGCCCTGGAGCATGCCGTCGCGGGCGATGTCGGTGTAGATGATCGCCGCGACGCCGGCATCCTCGAAGCGCCGGCCGAGATCGTCGGCGGCGAGTGCCGACGTCTCGGCCCAACCTTCCACGGCCACATAGCCGTCGCGCGCATCGATGCCGACCGCGACCTTGCCCGGGAAGGCCTTGGCCGCCTCGCGCACGAAGCCAGGGTCGCGCACCGCCGCCGTGCCGATGATGACGCGGGCGATGCCTTTCGTCAGCCAGCCCTCGACCGTCTTCATGTCGCGGATGCCGCCGCCGAGCTGCACCGGGAAGGCGACTTTCTTCAGGATCGCCTCGACCGCGTCGGCATTCATCGGCTTGCCGGCGAAGGCGCCGTCGAGATCGACGACATGCAGCCATTGGAAGCCCTGGGCTTCGAAGGTTGCGGCCTGGGCGGCGGGATCGTCGTTGAAGATCGTCGCCTGCTCCATGTCGCCCTGTTTCAGGCGAACGCAGCGGCCTTCCTTGAGGTCGATGGCGGGGAAAAGGATCAAGGCTTCCACCTCAGGAAATTGGCGATCAGCTTGAGGCCGAGCCTCTGGCTCTTTTCGGGATGGAACTGCGTGCCCGCCATGTTGCCCTGCGCGACCATGGCGGTGACCGGGCCGCCATAATCGGTCAAAGCGAGCACGTCCTGCGCCTGCTCGGCGACGAGCGCATAGGAGTGGACGAAATAGGCGTGCCAGCCGGAGGGGCCGGTCTCGATCCCGTCGAGCAAAGCGTGCTCGTCCTGCTTGTGCAGGGTGTTCCAACCCATATGCGGGATCTTCAGGCTCTCGTCCCGCGGGCGGATCAGGCTGACATCGCCGGGGATCCAGCCGAGCCCTTGCGTGGTGACGTATTCCAGCCCGCGGCTCGCCATCAGCTGCATGCCGACGCAGATGCCGAGGAAGGGCCGGCCCTTGCCGCGCACGGTCTCCTCGAGCGCCTCGACCATGCCGGCGACCGCATCGAGCCCGGCCCGGCAATCGGCGAAGGCACCGACGCCCGGCAGCACGATGCGGTCGGCGGCGCGCACCGCATCAGGATCGCTGGTGACGCGGATGCTGGCGGCGAGGCCGGCCTCGGCCGCTGCGCGCTCGAAGGCTTTTGCGGCCGAGTGCAGATTGCCCGAGCCGTAATCGACGATCGTGACGGTCTGGCTCATCGTCCGCTCGCTTCCGGGAAGAGGCCGATCACCGGCGTCGGTCCGCCTGCGAAGCGGGCCGGCGCGTTCGCCGGGGTCACGGGGCGCGGGGCTGCGCCTTCCGGCAGGGCACGCTCGAAATAGCGCCGCTCGGCGCTGGAAAGGTCCGGCGCCTCAACGATGTCGACCAGCCGCCAGCCTTTGCGCATCAGCTTGCGGGCGATCAGGTTCTGGCCTTCGAGGCCGAGGAAGAGGCCGAGCGCCAGATGCGACAGCGAGACCGCGGCGAAGGAGAAGCCGAACTGGCGCTGGAGATAGATGATGCCGCCCCAGGCCAGGCCGTAGAGCAGGAAGGCGAGCCAGAGCCGCTTCAGCAAGAGCCAGAACCCGCCGAACAGGAAGGCTGACCAGGTAAAGCTCTCGGGCAGGACGCGGGCCTGCTCGATTTCCTCGCGCAACCCGCCGGCACCGGGCGGCGGAATCAGGACCTGATAGAATGCCATGGCATCGGCCCCTTACAGCGCGCCCTTGGTCGAGGGCACGCGGCCGCCCTCGCGCGGGTCGACTTCCAGCGCCTGGCGCAGCGCCCGCGCCAGCCCCTTGAAGCAGCTCTCGGCGATATGGTGGGCATTGTCGCCATAGAGCGTCTCGACATGCAGGGTGATGCCGGCATTCATGGCGAAGGCCTGGAAGAATTCGCGCACCAGCTCGGTGTCGAAGCTGCCGATCTTCTGCGCCTTGAACTCGGTGCGGAAGACCAGGAAGGGCCGGCCCGAGACGTCGACCGCGACGCGGGTCAGCGTCTCGTCCATCGGCAGATGCACGTCGGCATAGCGACGGATGCCCTTCTTGTCGCCGAGCGCCTGTTTCAGGGCCTCGCCGAGCGCGATGCCGGCATCCTCGACCGAGTGGTGGTCGTCGATATGGGTGTCGCCCTTCACCGTGACCGTGGTGTCGATCAGCGAATGCCGCGCGAACAGGTCGAGCATATGGTCGAAGAAGCCGACGCCGCTCGAAATCTCGGCCTTGCCGGTGCCGTCGAGCACGAGCTTCACCGCGATGTCGGTTTCGTTGGTACGGCGCTTGACCTCGCCCGAACGCATGCTGGCCTCTGTCTCTTGCGGGATTTGGCGTCGCTTTAGCAGGCGCGGAGCGTCATGGCCAATGCCCTGCGCTCGATGCCAGCCTCCTGTGTCATCCTGGGCGGCCGCAGGCCGTCCCGGGATCCATCGTTGGGCTCGGTGTTCTCCAATGGATCCCGGCGCTCCGCGGAGTTTATCCTCGGGCCAGCCGAAGGCCGGACCCGGGGGCTACGGCCAGGACGACGCGGAGGTTGTCACGGCTTGGCCGGCATAGCCGTCCCGACCTCGATTCCTGTTCCTGCCCTTGATACCGGGGCTTTGCCTGAACATGTTGGCGGCACCCGTTCCGACCGAGACTGAATCGCGATGTCAGAGACCTCCAGCATTCCCAGCATGCACGCGACCACCATCCTGATGGTGCGCAAGGGCGGCCGCGTCGTGATCGGCGGCGACGGCCAGGTCTCACTCGGCCCGACGATCATGAAGGGCAATGCCAGGAAGGTGCGCCGCCTCGCCAAGGGCGCGGTGATCGCCGGTTTCGCCGGCGCCACCGCCGACGCCTTCACCCTGTTCGAACGGCTCGAGGCCAAGCTCGAGCAGTACCCGACGCAGCTGCTGCGCGCCTGCGTCGAACTCGCAAAGGACTGGCGCACCGACCGCTATCTGCGCCGACTGGAGGCGATGCTGCTCGTCGCCGACAAGGAGGTCTCGCTGCTGATCTCCGGCACCGGCGACGTGCTGGAACCCGAGGCGAGCGAGCACGGCTCGGTGATGGCGATCGGCTCCGGCGGCAATTACGCGCTCGCCGCCGCCCGCGCGCTGGTCGATGTCGAGCCCGATGCTGAGACGATCGTCCGCAAGGCGATGAAGATCGCTGGCGATATCTGCGTCTACACCAACCATTCCCTCGTCATCGAGAGCCTGGAATTGGCATGATCCGCGAGGAGGATCTGCAGGCCGCGGTCGCAGAGGGCATCATCGACCAGGCCCAGGCGGTGCGCCTCAGCCATCTGGCGCGGCTGCGCCGCGAGGCCGTTTCCCCGCTCGCCGGCGATGTCGCCGCAGAGGACAGCCGCGCGGTCGATCCCGATGACGAGCGCTTTCGGCTGATCGGCGGCTTCAACGACGTCTTCGTCACCATCGGGGTCGGGCTCCTCGCCTCGGCGCTGCTCGGGCTGACGCAACTGCTCGGTCTCGGCGAGGCTTTCGCCCTGACCGGCCTCGTCGTCGCCTGGGGGCTGTCGGAATGGTTCTCGCGCCGCATGCGGCTCGCTTTGCCGTCGATTGCGCTTGCCCTGATGTTCGCGGCTGCCGCAGGCTTCCTCGCCTTGCTTGCCGTCGAGCTGCTGGTCCAGCAGGCGGCGATTCGCGGCGAGGCACGGCAAGGCTGGCTGCTGATCGGCGGTGGGCTCGGCGGTGCGCTCGCGGCGGGCCTGCACCATTGGCGCTTTCGCGTGCCGATCGATGCTGCGATCACCGCGGCCGGCTGCGTCGCCGTGCTCGCGGGATTGCTGACTCTCGCCGATCCCCGGCTGATCGAGAACCATCTGACCGCCTTGGCCTTCGTGGTCGGCGTCGGCATCTTCCTGTTCGCCATGCGCGCCGATATGAGCGACCCGCGCCGGCTGACGCGCCGCTCCGATGGCGCCTTCTGGCTGCATCTGCTCGCCGCGCCGCTGATCGTCCACCCGACGATCCAGCTCGCGACCGGCGGCATCGGCGATATCGGCACCGGCAAGGCACTGGTCGTGCTGGTGCTGTTCGTCCTGCTCGGGCTGGTTGCGCTGGTGATCGACCGCCGCGCCCTGATCGTCTCCGGGCTGAGCTATGCCGGCATCGCCATCGCCTATCTGCTGGCCCAGCGCGTCGAGGGTGGGCTCGGCCTGCCGCTGACCCTGCTCGGTCTGGCGGTTGTGGTGCTCGGGCTTTCCGCCGGCTGGCGCTCCCTGAGAACGCTGATCGTCCCGCGGCTTCCACTTGGCGCGCTGGCGGATCGCTTGCCGCCGGTCTTCCTGCAGGGCTCGCCATGAGCGGGTCGGATAATCTCGCCGCGATCCGCGCCTATGAGAAGGCCGGCTTCACCGCTCTCCAAGAACGCGATACCGGCGACGGTCGCGCGCTGATCATGGTCCAGGAACCTGTTTGATGACGTCGTTTTCCCCCCGCGAGATCGTCTCCGAGCTCGATCGCTACATCGTCGGCCAGAACGACGCCAAGCGCGCCGTCGCCATCGCGCTGCGCAATCGCTGGCGCCGGCAGCAGCTCGAAGGCCCGCTGCGCGAGGAGGTCGCGCCCAAGAACATCCTGATGATCGGGCCGACCGGCTGCGGCAAGACCGAGATCGCAAGGCGCCTCGCCAAGCTGGCGAACGCGCCCTTCCTCAAGGTCGAGGCGACCAAGTTCACCGAGGTCGGCTATGTCGGCCGCGACGTCGAATCGATCGTGCGCGACCTCGTCGAGGTCGCGATCGGGCTGGTCCGCGACCTCAGGCGCAAGGACGTCCAGGCCAAGGCGCATGTCGCCGCCGAGGAGCGCGTGCTCGATGCGCTCGTCGGGGCGACGGCGAGCACGACGACGCGCGACGCCTTCCGCCGCAAGCTGCGCGCCAACGAGCTCGACGACAAGGAGATCGAGATCGAGGTCGCCTCGGGCGGTTCCGGCCAGCCCATGTTCGAGGTCCCCGGCATGCCCGGCGCCTCGATCGGTGCGATCAACCTCTCCGACATGTTCGGCAAGGCCTTCGGCCAGAAGGGCAAGCCCCGCCGTGTTCAGGTCAAGGACGCCTATGGCCCGCTGCTCGCCGAGGAGAGCGACAAGCTGATCGATCAGGATGCGATCGTCCAGCAGGCGATCCGCGAGGTCGAGAACAATGGCATCGTCTTCCTCGACGAGATCGACAAGATCTGCGCCCGCGAGGGTCGCTCCGGCGCCGATGTCTCGCGCGAGGGCGTGCAGCGCGACCTGCTGCCGCTGATCGAGGGCACCACCGTCGCGACCAAGCACGGGCCGGTGAAGAGCGACCACATCCTGTTCATCGCCTCGGGCGCCTTCCACGTCTCGAAGCCCTCCGACCTGCTGCCGGAGCTGCAGGGCCGCCTGCCGATCCGCGTCGAGCTCTCGCCGCTCGACGTCGAGGACTTCAAGCGCATCCTGACCGAGACCGAGGCCAGCCTGATCAAGCAGTCGGTGGCGATGCTGGCGACCGAGCAGGTCGAGATTTCCTTCTCGCCCGATGCGATCGACGCGATCGCCAGGATCGCGGTCGCGGTGAACGCCACGGTCGAGAACATCGGCGCGCGCCGGCTCCAGACCGTGATCGAGCGCATCCTCGACGAGATTTCCTTCACCGCCACCGATCGCGGCGGCGAGAAGGTCGAGATCGACGCCGCCTATGTCGAGGCGAGGATCGGCGACCTCGCCAGGAATGCCGATCTCAGCCGGTTCATTCTGTGAGAGTGCCGGAGGGCGCTCCGGTACAGTCCTCCTCCCGCCTCGCCCGCGATTCCCTCGTCGTCGGCGCGGCGACGATCCTGTCGCGCCTGCTCGGCTTCGCCCGCGACGTGCTGATCGCCCGCCTGCTCGGCACCGGGCCGGTGGCCGACGCGTTCCTCGCGGCTTTGCGCCTGCCCAATCTGGTCCGCCGCGTGCTCGGCGAGGGCGGGCTGAACGCGCCCTTCGTGCCGCTCTATCTTGCGATCAAGGCCGAGCACGGCGAGGCGGCGGCGCGGCGCTTCGCCGGCGAGGCGGCGAGCCATCTTTGCCTGCTGCTGCTTCTCTTCGTCGCCCTGGCCGAGCTGTTCGCGCCCTGGGTGGTCCTCGGCCTTGCCGGCGGCTTTGCTGGGGAGCCCGACACGCTGGCGCTCGCCGCCTTCTATACCCGCCTGATGCTGCCCTTCGTGCTGCTGACGACGCTCGCGGCTCTGCTCGCGGCGCTGCTCAATGCCGAGGGCCGCTTCACGGTCGCGGCGCTGGCGCCGGCGCTGATGAACGCGATCCTGCTTGTCGCCCTGCTCGTCGAGCTCTTCCGCGGCGGGTCGAGCGCCGAGAGCGCGACCCTGCTCGCCGCCGGCCTCAGCCTGACCGGGCTTGCCCATCTCGCCTTGATCCTCGCTCCCCTGCGCCGAATCGGCCTGCCGCGCCCGAGCCTGCGCTGGTCGCGCGACATGACGCGGCTGGTCAGGACCGGCGGCGCGACCCTGCTCGCGGCATCGGCGGCGCAGCTCATCCTGCTGGTCTCGACCCAGATCGCCTCCACGGAAGCCGGCTCGGTCGCCGCGCTCTATTATGCCGACCGCATCTTCCAGCTGCCGCTCTCCTTCTTCGGCGTGGCGATGGGCACGGTCGTGCTCTCGGCCATGGCGGGCGAGCAGGCGCAGGCGGCGCATGATGCGCTGCTCGGCCGCGCTTTGGCGCTCGGCCTCGCCCTCGCCATCCCTGCCGCGACCGCCCTGTTCCTGCTGGCGGAGCCGATCGTCTCGGTGCTGTTCGAGCAGGGCCGCTTCGGCGCCGCCGACCGTGCGCGCACCGCCTACGCGCTTTCAGCCTTCGCCTTAGGCCTGCCCTTCGCGCTCGTCGCCAAGGTCTTCGGCCAGGCCTATTTCGTCCGGCGCCGGCCGCGCCTGCCACTGCTCGCGGGGTTCGCCGCCGTACTCGTCGCGGCCGGCGCCGGCTATGCCCTGCTCGGCTGGCGCGACGCCGCGATGATCGGCGCGCTGGCCGCGAGCCTCGCCTTCCTCGTCCAGGCGCTGCTGCTGGCGGGCTGCCTGCTGCGGGAGCGGCTGTGGCGGCCCGATGCTGCGACGATTCGCGCCATCCTCGCCATTCTGCTCGCTGCGGCGCTGATGGCGGCGGCGCTCGCGGTCCTGTTGCCGCCTCTGCAGCCCTGGCTCGCCCATGGCCAGCCGGCCTTGTCGCGTGCCGCGGCGCTGGCTGTGCTTTGTCTCGGCGGGGCCCTGGTCTATGGCCTCGCAGGCTGGATGCTCGGGGCTTTCGGGCCGCTGCTCTTGCGCCTTCGCGGCGCTTCCGTCAGAACGCCGCGTTCCTGAGCCGAAAACCTTCGGCCCGGGCCCGATAACGCCAATGACGACGGAGCGCCCGATGGCTGCTTTTCTTCCCCGCGTCTTCTCCGGCATGCAGCCGACCTCGACGCTCCATCTCGGCAATTATCTCGGCGCCCTCGTGAACTGGGTGGCGATGCAGGAAACGCATGACTGCATCTATTGCGTCGTCGACATGCACGCGATCACGCCGTCCATGGAGGTCTGGGGCGGCCCGGTCGAGCTGACCCGCGCCACCCGCGAGGTCGCCGCGGCCTATATCGCCGCCGGTGTCGACCCTAAGCGCAGCATCATCTTCAACCAGAGCCAGGTCACCGGCCATGCCGAGCTCGCCTGGGTCTTCAACACGGTCGCCCGCCTCGGCTGGCTCAACCGCATGACCCAGTTCAAGGAGAAGGCCGGCAAGGACCGCGAGAACGTCTCGGTCGGGCTCTACGACTATCCCGTGCTGATGGCCGCCGACATCCTGCTCTACAAGGCGACCCATGTCCCGGTCGGCGAGGACCAGAAGCAGCATCTCGAGCTGACCCGCGACATCGCCCAGAAGTTCAACAATGACTTCGCCGAGCAGATCGAGAAGCTCGGCACCGGGACCGGCGATCTCGGCTTCTTCCCGCTGCCCGAGCCGATGATCCAGGGTCCGGCGACCCGGGTGATGAGCCTGCGCGACGGCACCAAGAAGATGTCGAAATCCGACGCCTCGGATTTCTCGCGCATCAATCTGACCGACGATGCCGACACCATCGCCCAGAAGATCCGCAAGGCGAAGACCGATCCCGAGGCCCTGCCTTCAGAGGAGAAGGGACTCGAGGGCCGGCCCGAGGCCGAGAACCTCGTCGGCATCTATGCCGGCCTATCCGGCGCCACCCGCGCGCAGGTCCTCAGCCAGTTCGGCGGTGGCCAATTCTCGGGCTTCAAGGGCGCCCTGGTCGATCTTTCCGTGGCCAAGCTCGCCCCGATCGCCGCCGAGATGCGCCGGCTGCTCGCCGATCCCGGCCATGTCGACGCCATCCTCAGCGATGGCGCCGACCGTGCCGATGCGATCGCCGCGCCGATCATGCGCGACGTCAAGGACATCGTTGGCTTCGTACGCCGGCGCCAGGCGTCTTAGTCTTTGAGATCAAGCGATTATCCTGCCCGGCCATAGGCGGCCGGGCAAAGTGCGGTCCGCGCGGTCAGCGCGGGCCGGGGCTTGCGCTGACCTTGCGGCGCCTGCCACGATATCAGGCTCGGGAAGCGGCGACAGGCGGCGGCAATGGTCAAGAGACGGCGGTCCTATGAGACGGGCCATCGCCCGAAATTCCTGGCGGTGGTGGACGACAGCCCGGAATGCGCCAAGGCGGTGCGCTTCGCGGCCAGGCGCTGCGCCCGCGTCGGTGCGACCATCGTGCTGCTCGGCGTGGTCACGCCTCCGGCCGAGGAGAACTGGCTCGGCGTCGGCGAGGTGATGCGGGCCGAGGCCGAGGCGGAAGCCGAGGCGCTGATCGCCGCTGCGGCCGCCACGGTGCGCTCGCTCGCCGGGCTCGAGCCCGAGAAGGTGGTGCGTACCGGCATCAAGGCCGACGAGGTGGTCAAGCTGATCGAGGCCGACGAGGACATCTCGCTGCTGGTGCTGGCTGCAGGCACAGGCAGCAACGGGCCGGGGCCGCTGGTCAGCGCGCTCGCCGGCAAGAGCGCCGGGACCTTCCCGATTCCGGTGGCCATCGTTCCCGGCCATCTCGCCGACGAGGAAATCGACGCACTCGCCTGATCCGGCATGCCGGCGCGGCTGGAATGATTCCAGTAATGGGCCTATATCGGGAACAGGAACGGCGGCCTTGACCCGTCGGTGCCGGAGGTAAGATCCATGTTCATCCAGACCGAAGCCACGCCCAATCCCGCGACCCTGAAATTCCTGCCCGGCCGCAGCGTCTCGCCCGGAGGGCCGGTCGAATTGCGCGACCCGGCACAGGCCGATCGCTCGCCGCTCGCCGCGCGCCTGTTCGGCGTCAAGGGCGTCTCGGCGGTGTTCTTCGGCTCCGACTTCATCACCGTGACCAAGGCGGAGGGCGAATGGCCGCATCTCAAGCCCGCTATCCTCGGCGCGATCATGGAGCACTACATGTCGGGCGCCCCGCTGATGGCGGACGGCGCTGCGGATGCCGGTCCGGAGGAGAGCGAGGAGGAGTTCTTCGCCGACGAGGACGCGCAGACCGTCGAGACGATCAAGGAGCTGCTCGAGACCCGCATCCGCCCGGCCGTGGCCGGCGATGGCGGCGACATCACCTTCCGCGGCTTCAAGGACGGCACGGTCTATCTGGCGATGAAGGGCTCCTGCTCGGGCTGTCCCTCCTCGACCGCGACGCTGAAGCACGGCATCCAGAACCTGCTGCGGCACTTCCTGCCGCAGGTTCGCGAGGTCGAGGCGGTCTGAGCGCCGCCCCGCCTCGGTTCCTTCAATATTCTCCGGCGGTCATCCCGGCCGGAGCGCAGCGCAGAGCCGGGATCCATGCCTGAGCCTTCATCGGTGATGTTCCGGCATGGGTCCCGGGTCTTCCTTCGGTCGCCCGGGACGACCGGCCATTTTTCATGCCGGGTAGGCAACTAATGCGCATCCTCGCCATCGACACCGCGCTCGGCGCCTGCTCCGCCTGCGTGCTCGAGGCCGGTGCCACCCAGCCCGTCGCCATCGAGCAGGTGGCGATGGAGCGCGGCCACGCCGAAGCGCTCATGCCGATGATCGAGCGTGTGATGGGCAAGGTCGAGGGAGGCTTTTCCTCGCTTGATCGCGTCGCCGTGACCATCGGTCCCGGCAGTTATACCGGCTTGCGGGTCGGCATCAGTGCGGCCCGCGCCATCGCCTTTGCTGCCGGCATTCCGGCAGTCGGTGTCTCGACCCTGGCGGCGACCGCCGCTCCGCTGATCGGGCGCGAGGGCGGCCGGGTGATCGCCGCCGCGCTCGATGCCAGGCACGGCCAGGTCTGGTTCCAGGCGCTGAACGCGCAGGGCAAGCAGCTGGTTTCGATCCGCCAGGTCAACCATCGCGATGCAGCCCGCGCCATCGGCGCCGGCCCGGTCTCGCTCGTCGGCTCGGCGGCGCTCGCCGTCGCCAACGAGGCCTGGGCGATCGGGCTCGATGCCGTCGTCGTCGACGACGCCAGGGCGCCCGACGTGATCTGGGTCGCGCGGCTCGGCATGATCGCCGATCCGCAGAGCGCCCCGCCGCGCCCGCTCTACCTCAAGGAGCCGGAGACGACGCCGCAGGATCGTGCCCGCCTGCCGCGGCGCTGAGCATGGACTGGCTCGACCGCCTCCGCCACCGCCGTGCGGCCCCGGCCCGGACGGGCCGGCTCGATACGGCCCAGGCGCGACAGGTCGCCGTCTTGCATCATCAGGGCGGCTTCGCCCGGCTCTGGGATCCCGGCGAATGCGCGGCGCTTCTGGCCGATCCCTCGGTTCTCGCCGATGGCGTCTTCTCCGGTAGCGCCGTCGAGCCCTCAGGCTTCGTGATGTCGCGGATCGCTGCCGACGAGGCCGAGATCCTCAGTATCGTCGTCGCCAAGGGAAGCCGGCGTGGCGGTCTCGCCCAGGCGCTGCTGGCGGGGCATCTCGCAAGGCTCGCGGCGCGGGGCGTCGCCCGGCTCTTCCTCGAGGTCGAGGAGACCAATGCGGCCGCGGTCGGCCTATACCGCCAGTTCGGCTTCGCCGAGGTTGGTCGGCGCGAGGGCTATTACCCGAAGCCCGACGGCAGCCGCGCGGCCGCGCTGGTGATGCGGCTCGATCTTGGCTGAGCTGCCCTGGGCCGAGCTGTCCTGCGCGATTGCACGCCATGGACGGGCGGCCGGGCGGCGATTATAGCCGGAACCCTGTGAGCGGAGCTTGGTGCAGAGAATGAACGGCCTGGGTCCCGGTGCGATGCTGCGCATGGCGCTGATCAGCCTCGGAACGCTCGTCCTGATCCCGCCGCAACTGGTCTCGATGCGGCTGGGGGCTGGCCATGGCTTCCTGTTCACGCGCCTGTTCCATCGGCTGGTCTGTCGGGGGCTCGGCGTCCGCGCGGTGATTCGCGGCACGCCTCCTGGCCCCGGTGAGGGCGGGCTGATCGTCGCCAACCATGTCTCATGGCTCGACATCCCCGTGCTCGGCGCCGCGCGTCCGCTCTCCTTCGTCGCCAAGGCCGAGGTCGCGACCTGGCCGGTGATCGGCTGGCTCTCGACCTTGCAGCGCACCGTCTTCATCGACCGGAAGCGCCGCGGTGCTACCGCCGGCGTCGCCGTGGAGATGGGGCAGAGGCTTTCGGACGGGCAGGCTGTGGTGCTCTTCGCCGAGGGCACGACCGGCGACGGCACCCGCGTCCTGCCCTTGCGTTCCTCGCTGCTCGGCGCTGCACATGAGGCGGTGCGCGGCGAGAGCGAGGCGGAGGGCGAGGTGACGATCTACCCGCTCTGCATCACCTATCTCGGCTATCATGGCCTGCCCGGCGGGCGGGCGATACGCTCGGCCCTGGCCTGGCATGGCGACACCGAGCTCGCGCCGCATCTGAAGTCGATCCTGGCGGCCGGGGCGGTCGATGTCGAGCTCGCCTGGGGCGAGCCGATCCGGATGGGCCGCAAGCTCTCGCGCAAGGAGGCGACGCGGCTCGCCGAGATCGCCATCCGCCGGGCCCGGCAGGAGGCCGTCACCGGCCGGTCACGCGCTTGAGCAAGCCTCCAGGCGATTCGTCGGGAGCGGCCCGGATATTGCGTGCCCGCCTCCCGCGGCAGTATGATTCCCAAATCGCGGCCGGCTGGGTTAAGGAGACGGGATTGAGGTCGGATCGGCATTGATGAAGAAAGTCCACATCAAGTCCTATGGCTGCCAGATGAACGTCTATGACGGGCAGCGCATGGCGGATGTCCTGGGCGGCGAGGGGTACGAGGAGACCGCGACGCCCGACGACGCCGATCTGATCCTGCTCAACACCTGCCATATCCGCGAGCGCGCGGCGCACAAGGTCTATACCGAGCTCGGCAAGCTGCGTGAGCTGAAGCAGGACCGCAAGGCCGATGGTCGCGAGACCACGCTGGTCGTCGCCGGCTGCGTCGCCCAGGCCGAGGGTGCCGAGATCCAGCGTCGGCAGCCCGCGGTCGACCTTGTCGTCGGCCCGCAGGCCTATCATCGCCTGCCCGAATTGCTGCGCCAGGCGCGCGCCGGCCGCGTCGTCGACACCGACCTGCCGCCGGACGACAAGTTCGGCCATCTGCCGGCGCCCAAGCCTGCGGCGATCCTGGCGCGCGGCATCTCGGCCTTCGTCACCGTGCAGGAAGGCTGCGACAAGTTCTGCGCCTTCTGCGTCGTGCCCTATACGCGCGGCGCCGAGTTCTCGCGCCCGGTCGCGCAGGTGGTCACGGAGGTCGAGCGGCTGGCTGGTGCCGGGGTGCAGGACGTCACCCTGCTCGGCCAGAACGTCAACGCCTATCATGGCGAAGCGCAGGACGGGCAAATCTGGGGGCTGGCGCGGCTGATGCGCCGCCTCGCCGAGGTGCCCGGCATCGCCCGCATCCGCTACACCACGAGCCATCCGCGCGACATGGACGATGAGCTGATCGCCGCCCATCGCGACCTGCCGCAGGTGATGCCCTTCCTGCATCTGCCGGTGCAGGCCGGCTCCGACCGCATCCTCGCCGCGATGAACCGCAAGCACACCGCCGACGAATATCGCCGGCTGATCGAGAAGGTGCGCGCGGCCCGGCCGGACATCGCCCTGTCCTCGGACTTCATCGTCGGCTTCCCCGGCGAGAGCGATGCCGATTTCGAGGCGACGCTGAAGCTCGTCGAGGATATCCGCTTCGCCTCGGCCTATACCTTCAAGTATTCGCCGCGCCCCGGCACCCCGGCCGCGGAACTGGAGACACAGGTCGAGCCGGCGGTGATGGACGAGCGCCTGCAGCGCCTGCAGGCCCTGGTCGAGCGCCATCGCCAGGAGTTCAACCACGCCATGGTCGGACGCACCGTCGAGGTGCTGCTCGAGCGGGCGGGGCGCCATCCCGGCCAGCTTGCCGGCAAGACCCCCTATCTCCAGGCGGTCCAGATCGAAACCGCGACGCATCGCATCGGCGAGCGCGTCATGGTGACGATCGAGCGGGCCGGCTCGAACTCGCTGTTCGGCCGGGCCGTCTCACGGGAGCTCGCTGCCTGAGTGCGTATGCCTAGAAGTCGAGTCGGGTCTCGTCGCGTGCCTCTGCCTGCCCACGACCCCCGCTCCAGGAGAAGACACCTTTGGCCCAGGCCGATCCGATGAACCCGAGACCCGAACGCGGCCTTCGCCGCGACCCGCTGGCGCTCCGCGAGGAGGTGCCGGCGCGCGCCGGCCTGTCCGGCACGGAAGTGGTGCTGTCCTTCGACGACAACCAGCTCGCCAGCCTGGTCTTCGGGCAATACGACCAGAACCTGGCACATCTCGAGCGCCGGCTCGGCGTCGTCGTCAGCCCCAATGGCAACCACATCACCATCAAGGGGCCGCCGGACACCGCCGAGCAGGCCAGCCGCGTGCTGCGCACCCTCTATGCCCGCGCCAAGATCGGCGCCGCGGTCAATCTCGGCGAGGTCGACGGCGCGATTGAGGAGAGCAATGTGCAGCGCTCGCTCTTTCCGGCCGACAATGCCGGAAAATCGGCCTTCGACGCTATCGTCACCCGCAAGCGCGGCCCGGTGCGCGCCCGCAATGCGGCGCAGGACGCTTATCTGCGCCAGCTCAAGCGCCATGAGCTCGTCCTCGCCGAGGGGCCGGCCGGCACCGGCAAGACCTGGCTAGCGGTCGGCCATGCGGTCTCGCTGATCGAGCAGGGCGTCGTCGAGCGCATGGTGCTGTCGCGGCCGGCGGTCGAGGCCGGAGAGCGACTCGGCTTCCTGCCGGGCGACATGCGCGAGAAGGTCGACCCCTATCTGCGGCCGATCTACGACGCGCTCAACGATTTCATGGAGGCGCGCCATGTCGAACGCGCTTTGCAGACCGGCATGATCGAGATCGCGCCGCTCGCCTTCATGCGCGGCCGCACCCTGACCAATGCGGTCGTGCTGCTCGACGAGGCCCAGAACGCCACCTCCGTGCAGATGAAGATGTTCCTGACCCGCCTCGGCGAGGGCTCGCGCATGATCATTACCGGCGACCCCTCGCAGATCGACCTGCCGCCGGGCCAGCGCTCCGGTCTGGTCGAGGCGGTCAGGCTGCTCTCGGGCGTCGAGGGCGTCGGTCATGCCCGCTTCGAGGAGGGCGACGTCGTCCGCCACGAACTCGTGCGCCGCATCGTCATGGCCTATGAGGATGCCGCCAGGAAGGAACGCGACGAGCGTGAGGCCCGGCTCGCCAATCTCCAGCCGGCCGATGCCGGCCCGGTGGAGGGCGATGCCGACGGGTTGAAGCGCATGCTGTCGCGGGAGAGACCGCGATGAACGATCGACCTCGATCGCGGCGCGCCGCGCCGCGATCCGAGTTGCCGGCCGGTGGGCTGACGCTCGAACTGCGCCTGCAATCGCGGCGCTGGCGTGAGCTCGGCGATCTAAGGCCGCGCATCGAGGCGGCGCTCGCCGCCGGTCTCGCAGAAGCGCGCCTGACGCCGCTCGCAGGCGCCGAGCTCAGCCTGCTCCTGACCGACGACAAGCGCATCCGCGCCGTCAATCGCGACTGGCGCGGCTTCGACAAGCCGACCAATGTCCTCTCCTTCCCGGCCGTGCCGCCGGAGCGTGTCGCCGCGAGCCCGGTGCTCGGCGACATCGTGCTCGCCCTCGAGACGCTGACGCGCGAGGCGCAGGCCGAGGGCAAGAGTCTCGGCGATCATCTCAGCCATCTCGTCATCCATGGCCTGTTGCATCTGCTCGGCGAGGACCACGAGACCGAGGCCGAGGCGCAGCGGATGGAGGCGATGGAGACCGCGGCGCTCGCCCGGCTCGGCATCGCTGACCCCTATGCCGGAAGCGATCCGGAACCCACCAGGCCGCCTCCCGGAGCGGCCGCCTCCAAGAAGCAGTCTTCACCCGCGCCATGAGCGACGACCCTCGACCTAGCACCACCTCCGAGCCCGCCGGCCGCGGCCTGACCCATTGGCTCGGCCAGTTCCTCGATCGGCTCGGCCTGCGCCATGGCGGCTCCGTCCGCGAGGAGATCACCGAGGCCCTGGCGCAGGGAAGCGGCGGGATCGCCGACATCAGCCCGCAGGAGCGGGCGATGCTCTCCAATGTGCTCAGCTTGCGCGAGCGCCGGGTCGACGATGTCATGGTGCCGCGCGCCGACATCATCGCGGTTTCCCTCGATGCCACGCTGGCGGGGCTGCTCGCCCTGTTCCGCAGCGCCGGTCATTCCCGCCTTCCGGTCTATGGCGAGACGCTCGACGATCCGCGCGGCATGATCCATATCCGCGATTTCCTCGACTTTCTCGCGGCGTGCGCGAAGCCCGGCCGGGGTGGCGAGGGCGAGGCGGTTCCCGATCTCGGTGCCGTCGATCTCTCGGCGACGCTGGCGCAGGCGAACATCCTGCGCCCGGTGCTCTACGTCCCACCCTCGATGCCGGCAGTCGACCTCCTCGTCCGGATGCAGGCGACGCGGACCCATATCGCGCTGGTGATCGACGAGTACGGCGGCACCGACGGGCTGGTCTCGATCGAGGACCTGATCGAGATCGTCGTCGGCGACATCGAGGACGAGCACGATCATGACGAAGCGCCGACCATCGCGCCGGCCGGCGAGAACCGCTTCATCGCCGATGCGCGCGCGACGCTGGAGGAGTTGAACGAAGCCACCGGCATCGATCTCTCGCGGGCAGAGGTCGCCGAGGAGGTCGATACGCTCGGCGGGCTGATCGTGACCCTGGCCGGGCGCGTGCCGGCACGCGGCGAACTGATCAAGGGGCCGGAAGGCCTCGAATTCGAGGTGCTCGACGCCGATCCCCGCCGCGTCAAGCGCCTGCGCATCCATCGCCGTAGCGAGGTCGCGGCCGGCGAGGCCGCCGCACCGGACGCGCCATGACGGCACTGGCGGCTCTGGCCGATCGCGTCATCCTCGCCTGGGGCTGGCCGAAGCGCCTGATCGCCCTCGCGGCAGGCGCGAGCGGCGCTCTGGCCCTGGCGCCGCTCGATCTCTGGCCGCTTCTCGTCGTGCCGATGACCGTGGCGGTCTGGCTGATCGATGGTGCGGTTGCCGACAGCCGGGCTGGCCGCTTCCGCGCCGCCGCGCTCGCCGGCTGGTGGTGGGGCTTCGGCTACCATCTCGCCGGGCTCTGGTGGCTCGGCGCCGCCTTTCTGGTCGAAGCCGACAAATTCGCCTGGGCGATGCCGCTCGGCGTCGTGGCGCTGCCGGCCTTCCTGGCGCTTTTCCCGGCGCTCGGCTTCGGCTTCGCCCGGCTGCTCTGGCCGTCGGGAGCAGGGCGCATCCTTGTGCTCGCGGCGATGCTGGCGCTGAGCGAGTGGCTGCGCGGCCATGTGCTCACCGGCTTTCCCTGGAACGTGTACGGCATGATGCTGGCCGGGCCGGAATGGTTGGCGCAGAGCGCCTCGCTGTTCGGGCTCTACGGGCTGACGCTGCTCGCGGTGGCGATCGGGGCCGCACCGGCGGCGCTCGGAACGGGCGAGACCGCAAGGGCGCGCTGGCAGCCGACCGGGCTCGCCGTCGTAGCGCTCGCCGCCATGGCCGCGTTCGGCGCCTGGCGCGTGCCTGCCGGGCCGACGGCCGCGGTTGCGGGTGTGAAGCTGCGCCTGATGCAGCCGAACCTGCCGCAGGACGCCAAGTTCAGCCCGAGCAACAGCGAGATGATCCTGGCGCGCTATCTCGCGCTGAGTGATCGGGCGACCGGACCGAAGACGTTGGGCGTGCAGGACGTCACCCATCTGATCTGGCCGGAATCGGCTTTTCCCTTTCTGCTCGGGCGGACGCCGCAGGCGCTGGCGCGGATAGCGGCCCTGCTGCCGCCCGGTGCGACCCTGATCACTGGCGCGGCGCGCGCCGGCGAGGTGCTGCCCGGCGAGAGTCGGCCGCCGATCTACAATTCGATCCAGATCGTCGATGACGAAGGTGTGATCGCGGGCAGCTACGACAAGGTGCACCTCGTGCCCTTCGGCGAATATCTGCCGCCCTTTCTCGAGCGCCTGATCCGGGCCGTCGGCCTGTCCGAGTTCGTCTCGGTGCCCGGCGGCTTCGCCGCCGGCACGCGGCGCACGCCACTCCAGGTGCGCGGGCTGCCGCCGGCTGCCGCCCTGATCTGCTACGAGGTCGTCTTTCCGGGCGCCGCGATGCCGAGCGGGCCGAGGCCGGGCTATATCCTCAATCTGACCAATGACGGTTGGTTCGGCCGGACCAGTGGTCCCTATCAGCACCTGGCGCAGGCGCGGCTGCGGGCGATCGAGGAAGGGCTGCCGCTGGTCCGCGTCGCCAATACCGGGATATCGGCCGTGCTCGACGGCCATGGCCGGGTTCGAGCCGCCTTGGCGCTGGGCGAGTCCGGCGTGCTCGATGCGAGTCTGCCGCGGGCCGGGCCGCCGACACCCTATTCGCGCTTCGGGGATGTTTTTTTTGCATGCCTGATTGTAACCTCCCTGCTGTTTGGGCTATGGCCACGGCGCAAGTGATCCCGTTTGGAACCTTCCCGTCGATCGACACCTGCTATGAGGTACGGTCGTGGTCGCTACGTGCCGCTCACACCGGGCGGTACGAGGAATGACGGAACGCGAGGCCGGCAGCACCGATGTTGAAGAAAGTCCCCAATCCGATCGATCGCCATGTCGGCAGCCGCGTGCGCATGCGCCGCATGCTTGCCGGCGTCAGCCAGGAGAAACTCGGCGAGGCCCTCGGACTGACTTTCCAGCAGGTGCAGAAATATGAGAAGGGCGCCAACCGGATCAGCGCCAGTCGCCTGCAGCAGATCGCCAAGATGCTCGACGTGCCGGTGTCCTTCTTCTTCGAGGGGGCGCCGAGCGGCGACATGCCCGAAGGCGGCTTCGCGGACATGTCCGCGACGACCTATGTCTCGGACTTCCTCGCCACCAGCGAGGGCGTCCAGCTGACCAAGGCCTTCATCAAGATCAAGAGCAGCCGGGTTCGCCGGCGCATCGTCGATCTCGTCGAGGCCCTGGCCGAAGAAGGCGAGGAAAACGCCTGAATCGGGCCCGCTTCGTTCGCCTTGTCGAACGAATCATTTCTCAAATCACTATCCGGCCTTGACGGCGAACGTTTCCGCTGCAAAGACGCTGCGCGTTTTTGCAATCCTGCAGGCGCGCCTGCGGCTGCCTGGACGATTCCGCCAACGAGGATACCGCCTGTGTCACGCCAGAACTATCTCTTCACCAGCGAGTCGGTCGGCGAAGGCCATCCGGACAAGGTCTGTGACCGGATCTCCGACGAGGTCGTCGATCTGTTCTTCAAGGAAGCGGCCAAGGCCGGCATGGACGCGGCCCAGGTCCGCGTCGCCTGCGAGACGCTCGCCACCACCAATCGTGTCGTGATCGCCGGCGAGGTCCGTACCTCGCTCGACGAGAAGGCGATGAAGAGCAAGGTCAAGTCGGCGGCGCGCAAGGCGATCCGCGCGATCGGCTACGAGCAGGACGGCTTCCACTGGAAGAAGTGCAAGATCGACGTGCTGCTGCACGCCCAGTCGGCCGACATCGCCCAGGGCGTCGACGCCTCCGGCAACAAGGACGAGGGTGCCGGCGACCAGGGCATCATGTTCGGCTATGCCTGCCGCGAGACCCCGGAGCTGATGCCGGCGCCGATTTATTACGCCCACAAGATCCTCGAGGTCCTGGCCAAGGCCCGCCATTCCGGTGAAGGTGCCGCCGCCAAGCTCGGCCCCGACGCCAAGAGCCAGGTCACCGTCAAGTACGAGAACGGCAAGCCGGTCGGCGTCACCCAGATCGTGCTCTCGACCCAGCATCTCGACGAGAAGCTCTCCTCGGCCGATGTCCGCAAGATCGTCGAGCCCTATATCCGTCAGACCCTGCCCGATGGCTGGATCTCGAAGGACACCGTCTGGCACGTCAACCCGACCGGCAAGTTCGTCATCGGCGGCCCTGACGGCGATGCCGGCCTGACCGGCCGCAAGATCATCGTCGACACCTATGGCGGCGCTGCGCCGCATGGCGGCGGCGCCTTCTCGGGCAAGGACCCGACCAAGGTCGACCGTTCGGCCGCTTACGCCGCGCGCTATCTCGCCAAGAACGTCGTAGCCGCCAAGCTCGCCGAGCGCTGCACGATCCAGCTCTCCTATGCCATCGGCGTCGCCAAGCCGCTCTCGATCTATGTCGACCTGCACGGCACCGGCAAGGTCGACGAGGCCAAGCTCGAAGCCGTCCTCGGCGAGGTCATGGACCTGACCCCGCGCGGCATCCGCACCCATCTCGGCCTCAACAAGCCGATCTACGCCAAATCGGCCGCCTACGGCCATTTCGGCCGCAAGCCGGGCCGCGACGGCAGCTTCTCCTGGGAGAAGACCGATCTCGTCGACGCGCTGAAGAAGGCGCTGGCCTGATCTGCGCTTCGGCATTCTCGATCACCATGGCCGGGGCAGGGTGCCCCGGCCATTTTCTTTCGTCAGGACGGCGGCGATGACAGATCAGCACGATCCAGACCGGGCCTTTTTCGGCCGGCGCAAGGGCAAGGGCCTGCGCGAGGGCCAGGCCGGCCGGATCGCCGACGTGCTGCCGCGCCTGCGCCTGCCGGAGGGCGAGATCGCTGACCTCGCCAGCCTGTTTCCGGCTCCCGTCGAGGCCGTTCGCCTCGAGATCGGTTTCGGCGGCGGCGAGCATCTGCTGCACCGCATGCGCGAGAGCCCGCAGATCGGCTTCATCGGCTGCGAGCCCTTCATCAACGGCATGGCGAAGTTCCTCGCGGTGATCGAGCGCGAGGGGCTGCGCAATGTCAGGCTCTGGGATGGCGATGCCGCCCTGATGCTGCCGCGCCTGCCGGCCGGCAGCCTGGACGCGGCCGATCTGCTCTATCCCGATCCCTGGCCGAAACGGCGCCAGCGCAAGCGTCGCTTCGTCTCGGAGCGCACGCTCGGCCTGCTGGCGCGCGCCTTGCGGCCGGGCGGCCGCTTCCGCTTCGCCAGCGATATCGACGACTATGTCGGCTGGACGCTGGCCCGGCTGCTCGCCTCGCCCGATTTCGACTGGGCCGACGAGAGTGCCGACGACTGGCGCCGACCCTATCCGGGCTGGATCCGCACCCGCTACGAGGCCAAGGCGGTGAGGGAGGGGCGGGTGCCCAGCTATCTCACGGCGTTCCGTCGCGCATCCTGAGGAAGCCGAGCACGCGCTGGGCCGTCGTCGGGGTCAGGTTGCGGAAGCTGATCTGCGCCCGCTCGAGGACCGGCGCCGACTTGCCGTCGCCCTTGCGCAGTTGGATCAGCGTCTTGGTGGTCTCCCAGGACCAGCCCATGCCGCGCGCCACCAGGAGCACGGCGTCGCGATCCGGCCCGAAGACGATCTGCTCGGTCGCGGGCAGGGAGAGCCCGGCGAGCACCGCGACGCCGCAGATCGCATGCTCCGCGGCGCCGGACGCGGCGTAGTGCGCGACCATGGCTTCGTCGAGCTTGCCGGTCTCGTTGAGGGCCTTGATGTCGGCGAGCGCCGTGCCGAACTTGCCGAGATCGTCGCCGATCTCGCTTTCCGACGACACGGTTTCGGCGCTGCGCTCGACGGCGCCGGCGACGACGCCGGCCATGGCCGGTTCCAGCGAGGCTTCGAGCCGCCGCCGGGCGGAGTTCTTGGCCGCGGTCAGGAGCTGATCGGTGAGGTCGGCCGGCACGTCGGCGCGGGTGCCCAGCGTCGCCTGCAGGGCGTCGTCCTGGGCGGCGCGCATCACCAGCACGCCCATGCCATGGCGTGAGAAGCGCGCGCTCTGGTTTGCCGCGACCGCATGGGTGACGACGCGGCCGCCGCGCAGGATCAGGAAATCGGTCACCGGTTCGCCGAGATCAGGCCGCTCGGTAATGGCGAGCATGTGGTCGCGGCCCTTGGCGGCCGAGATCGCGACGAGGTCGTTGTCGCTGAGGCGCGGCGAGGCGACCAGCACCGGCCGGGCGACCGCGATCTCGTCGAGGGCGAGCTGGCGCACGACGCCGCTCGGCGCGTTCGGCACCTCCGAAAGGCGCTCCGACAATTCGATGCGGGCGCGCAGCTCGATTGCGCGCGCGAGACGGCCGATGACGACGTCGAAGACGCTGATCTGGTCCTCGGCCATGCCGGCGGCCGTGCTCAGGAACAGTTCGGTCAGCTTTGCCAGGATGGCGGCGCGCTCTTCGCTGGAGCCGCGCGCCATCGTTGTTTCGAGGTCGCGCAGCAGCGCTCCGACGGGACTCATCAACGCAACCTCTTCACCAGGACGGGCGAAAGGCTAGCAGGCAAGAATGACCAGCCGGTTAGCGGAACGATCCAAACCGCGCCGTGCCGCCATGCAACTTGCAAGATGCGCCGAACAGGACTAGATAGGGCGCCAACAGCTCTGGTTTCGGTGTAAGCCGGCGATCAAGAGCGGGCCCACCGGCCCGCTCTTTTTTGTTGGCCGAAGCCGTCCGGGCGCAGCGGCCGCCATCGGCGCCGCAGGCGAGGTGATGGCGAGCCGGGCAATGGGCGAGCAGGACATGCAGGATCAGGAACAGCGGATCGTCGTCGAGACCGGCGTCGCGGCACGTGTCGCCGCGATCGTGGAACCGGCGATCGCCGATATCGGCTATCGGCTGGTGCGTGTCCGCATCACCGCCCAGAATGGCTGCACCTTGCAGATCATGGCCGAAAAGCCGGACGGTACCATGACCGTCGAGGGCTGCGAAGCTGTCAGCCAGGCGGTTTCGCCGGCCCTCGATGTCGACGACCCCATCCAGGCGGCGTATCATCTCGAGGTTTCGTCGCCCGGCATCGACAGGCCGCTGGTCCGCCCGGCTGATTTCGAGCGTTGGGCCGGCCATCTCGCCAAGATCGAGACCGTCGAGCCCGTCGCCGGACGCAAGCGCTTCCGCGGCATCCTGCGCGGTGTCGCCGGCGCCGAGGTCCTGCTCAGCCGCGACGATGCGAAATCCGAGGAGGAGCGCGACGTCGCGATCCCCATGCGGATGATCGACGAGGCGCGGCTGGTGCTGACCGATGCGCTGGTCACCGAATCGCTCCGGCGCGGCAAATCCGGCCTGCCGCCGGAAATGCCTCCGGCCGACGAGATCGCGATGCCCGTGCCCGGGCGCGGCAAGTCGCTGGGGCCGCGCGACCCCAAGGCCCGCAAGCCGGCCAAGGGCAAGAAGCCGTCTTCCGAGCAGAACCGAGAAGAAGAGGAGTGAGTGCAATGGCTGTCAGCGCCAACAGGCTCGAACTGCTGCAGATCGCAGACGCCGTCGCCCGCGAGAAGTCGATCGACCGTCAGATCGTGATCGACGCGATGCAGGACGCCATCGCCAAGGCGGCGCGCTCGCGCTACGGCGCCGAGACCGATGTCCATGCCGAGATCAACACCAAGTCCGGCGAGTTGCGCCTGGCCCGCCATCTCCAGGTCGTCGACCTTGTCGAGAACGGCGCGACCGAGATCACCGTCGACGAGGCCAAGCGCCACAACCCGGCCGCCCAGGTCGGCGACGTTATCGCCGATCCGCTGCCGCCCTTCGATTTCGGCCGCATCGCCGCCCAGTCGGCCAAGCAGGTCATCGTGCAGAAGGTGCGCGAGGCCGAGCGCGATCGTCAGTATGACGAGTACAAGGATCGCATCGGCGAGATCGTCAACGGCGCCGTCAAGCGCGTCGAATACGGCAATGTCTTCGTCGATCTCGGCCGCGGCGAGGCGATCATCCGCCGCGACGAGATGATCCCGCGCGAGACCTTCAAGGTCGGCGACCGCGCCCGCGCCTATGTCTACGATGTGCGCCGCGAGCCGCGCGGCCCGCAGATCTTCCTGTCGCGCACCCATCCGCAGTTCATGGCCAAGCTCTTCGGCCAGGAAGTTCCGGAGATCTATGACGGGATTGTCGAGGTCAAAGCCGTTGCCCGCGACCCAGGTTCGCGCGCCAAGATCGCCGTGATCTCGCGCGATTCCTCGATCGACCCGGTTGGCGCCTGCGTCGGCATGCGCGGCTCGCGCGTGCAGGCCGTGGTCGGCGAGCTGCAGGGCGAGAAGATCGACATCATTCCGTGGTCGCCCGATGTCGCGACCTTCGTCGTCAACGCGCTGCAGCCGGCGGAAGTCGCCAAGGTCGTGCTCGACGAGGAAGCCGACAAGATCGAGGTCGTGGTGCCGGACGAGCAGCTCTCGCTCGCCATCGGCCGCCGTGGCCAGAACGTCCGTCTCGCCTCGCAGCTCACCGGCTGGGATATCGACATCCTGACCGAGGCCGAGGAATCCGAGCGTCGCCAGAAGGAGTTCGTGCAGCGCACGGAGATCTTCATGAACGCGCTCAATGTCGACGAGACCGTCGGCCAGCTGCTCGCCTCGGAAGGCTTCCGCTCGGTCGAGGAGGTCGCCTATGTCGAGCCCTCCGAGCTCTCCTCGATCGAGGGCTTCGACGAGGATACCGCCGCCGAGATCCAGACGCGCGCCCAGGACTATCTCGCCGCCATCGAGGCCGAGTTCGACGAGAAGCGTCGGGCGCTCGGCGTCGAGGACGAGCTGCGCGAGGTCGAGGGCGTCACCACCGCGATGATGGTCGCGCTCGGCGAGAACGACGTGAAGAGCGTCGAGGACCTTGCCGGCTGCGCCACTGACGACCTCGTCGGCTGGACCGAACGCAAGGATGGCGAGACCACCCGCCATTCCGGCTATCTCGACGGTTTCGATCTGTCGCGTCAGGACGCCGAGGCGATGGTGATGGCCGCCCGCATCAAGGCGGGCTGGGTCGAGGCGCCGGAGCCGGCTGCCGAAACCGACGCCGAAGAAGAGGCGCAGGCCTGAGGACAAGAGCCTGAGGACGAAAGCCGGAGACCGCGCCATGGCGCCGCGGGTCGAGCGCGAAGCCCGAGCGGACAAGGCCCAGGAACGGACCTGCGTGGTGACGCGCCAGGCGCGCGCTCCCGAGGACCTGATCCGTTTCGTCGTCGGCCCCGGCGACATATTGGTGCCCGATCTCCGGCGTAAGTTGCCGGGGCGTGGCGTTTGGGTCGGGCTGAGCGCCGCTGCGGTCGGCCAGGCGGTGAAGCGCAAGGCCTTCGAGCGCTCGTTGAAGCAGAAGGTCGCGGTTTCGGCGACGCTGGCCGACGAGGTCGACGCTCTGATGGTGCGCGATGCGATCCAGGCGCTGGCCATGGCCAATAAGGCCGGCCTGGTTTCGAGCGGCTTCGGCAAGGTCGAGGCGCTCGCCGGTTCGGGCCAGGCAGCGGCGATCATCGCCGCGAGCGATGGCGCCGAGGACGGCAAGCGCAAGATCGGCCAGGCGCTGCGGCGGGCTGCCGCGATCCGCGCCGAGGCCGGGCTGAAGCCGCGCAACATCCCGGTCGTCGCGATTTTCGCGGCGGCAGAACTGGAACTGGCGTTAGGGCGTGAGCATGTGATACATGCAGCCCTTGTTCCGGGACCGGCGACCGAGGGCTTCCTCTCGCGCTGGCGTCGGCTCGTCCGCTTTCGGACGGACGATGCTGGCGGGACGCCGATTATCGACCCGGCGGAATCCGACGCTGCAGATCAAACGAAGACCGAACCGGCAGGACCGAAAGCGGAATGACTGACACGAAGAACCCGGGCGACAAGACCTTGAGCGTGACGCCTCCCAAGACGTTGTCGCTGAAGCGGCCTGTCGAACAGAGCACGGTTCGGCAGAGCTTCTCGCATGGGCGTTCGAAGCAGGTCGTTGTCGAAGTGAAGCGCCGCGTCGGCGGCCATGAGCCTGCCGCTCCGGCGCCGGTCGCCCGCGCCCCGCAGCCGCCGGCCGCGCCTGTCGCGCCGCGCCCGCAGCCTGCTCCGGCCCGTCCGGCAGGGGGCATGCTCCTGCGCACCTTGTCCGATGACGAGAAGGATGCGCGTCTGCGCGCCCTTTCCGATGCCCGCGCCAGCGAGGCCCAGGCGCGTGCCCGCGCCGAGGAGGAGGCCCGCCAGCGTGCCGCCCGCGAGGAACGCGAGCGCGCCGAACGCGAGGCCGCCCAGGCGCGTCAGCGCGAGGAGGAGGAGCGTCGCCGCCAGGAGGAGGAGCGCAAGCGCCGCGCCGACAGCGCCATGCGCCAGCGCGAGGAAGTGGCCGCGCCGCGCCCGGCCGCCCCGGCCGCTCCCGCCCCGCAGGCCGCCGCCCCGGTTTCGCCGCCGGCCGCGCCCGCACCTGCCGCTCCGCAGGCCGCCGCGCCGCGCCCGGCGCCGTCCGGCCAGCGTGATTACGGAACGCCGCGTACCCCGATGCGCGATGTCGGCGCCCGTCCGCCGCGCCTCGACTATCGCCCGCCCCGCCCCGATACGCCGCGTCCGCCGCGTCCCGACGCCAATGCGACGGCAGAGCCGCTCGTCGCCCGGCCCGCGCGCCAGGCGCCCGCCTCCGCCGGTGCGCCGCGCAGCCGCCCCGAAGAGGGCGAGGCGCGTCCCGCCTTCCGTCGCCCGGGCGGTAGCCCCGGTGGCGCGCCGCGTGGCGCTCCGGCTCCGGCTCCCAAGACCCCGAAGGCCGGCGAGAAGCCGCGTGGCCGCCTGACGCTGTCCACCGCCACTGGCGGGGATGACGAGCGCACGCGTTCGGTCGCGGCTTTCCGTCGCCGCGTGCAGCGCATGACCGGCCACCGCGCCTCGGACGTCGCCAAGGAGCGCGTGATGCGCGAGGTGATCATCCCCGAGACGATCACCATCCAGGAACTCGCCAACCGCATGACCGAGCGGGGCGTCGACGTCATCCGCCTGCTGATGAAGCAGGGCGCGATGCACAAGATCACCGATGTGATCGACGCCGACACCGCCCAGCTCGTCGCCGAGGAAATGGGCCACACCGTCAAGCGCGTCGCTGAATCCGACGTCGAGGAAGGCCTGTTCGACACGCCGGACACCGATGAGGCGCTGGTTTCGCGCCCGCCGGTGGTCACCATCATGGGCCATGTCGACCACGGCAAGACCTCGCTGCTCGACGCGATCCGCAAGACCCATGTCGTCACCGGCGAGGCCGGCGGCATCACCCAGCATATCGGCGCCTATCAGGTGACGACGCCTTCGGGCGCCAAGGTGACCTTCATCGACACCCCCGGTCACGCCGCCTTCACGGCGATGCGCGCCCGCGGCGCCAAGGTGACGGATCTGGTCGTGCTCGTGGTCGCCGCCGATGACGGCGTCATGCCGCAGACGGTCGAGGCCATCCATCACGCCAAGGCGGCGAAGGTGCCGCTGATCGTGGCGATCAACAAGATCGACAAGCCCGACGCCAACCCGGATCGGGTGCGTTCCGAGCTGCTGCAATACGAGATCCAGGTCGAGTCGCTCGGCGGCGAGACGCTGGAGATCGAGCTGTCGGCCAAGACCGGCCAGGGGCTCGACTCGCTGCTCGACGCGATCGCGCTGCAGGCCGAGGTGCTCGACCTCAAGGCCAATCCGGATCGTGCCGCCGAAGGCACGGTGATCGAAGCCAAGCTCGACCGCGGCCGCGGCCCGGTTGCGACCGTGCTGGTCCAGCGCGGCACGCTGCGCACCGGCGACATCATCGTCGCCGGCTCCGAATGGGGCCGTGTCAGGGCGCTGATCGGCGACACCGGCGCCCAGATCAAGGAGGCTCCGCCTTCGTTGCCGGTCGAGGTGCTCGGCTTCAACGGCACGCCCGAGGCCGGCGACCGCGTCGCGGTGGTCGAGTCCGAGGCGCGCGCCCGCGAGATCACCGATTATCGCGAGCGCCAGAAGCGCGATCGCCTCGCCGTCCGCGGCGCCGGCTCGGGTGCCGGCCGCTCGCTCGCCGAGATGATGCGCGAGCTCAAGGAAGGCGCCGGCCGCAAGGAGTTCCCGCTCGTCGTCAAGGGCGACGTGCAGGGCTCGGTGGAGGCCATCGTCGGTTCGCTCGAAAAGGTCGGCAATGACGAGGTGCGCGCCCGCGTGCTGTCCTCCGGCGTCGGCGCGATCACCGAATCCGACGTCACCCTGGCGCAGGCCTCGGGTGCGGTCGTGGTCGGCTTCAACGTGCGCGCCCATAAGGAAGCGCGCGAGGCGGCTGAGCGGGCAGGCGTCGAGATCCGCTACTACAACATCATCTACAACCTGATGGATGACGTTAAGGATGCGATGTCGGGCCTGCTGGCGCCGACCCTGCGCGAGACCATGCTCGGCAACGCCCAGATCCTCGAGATCTTCAACGTCTCGAAGGTCGGCAAGATCGCCGGCTGCCGCGTCACCGACGGCACGATCGAGCGTGGCGCCAATGTCCGCCTGATCCGCGACGGCGTCGTGGTCCACGAGGGCAAGCTCTCGCAGCTCAAGCGCTTCAAGGACGACGCCAAGGAAGTGGTGGCCGGCCAGGAATGCGGCATGTCCTTCGAGAACTATCAGGACATGCGCCAGGGCGACGTGATCGAGTGCTATCGCGTCGAGGAGATCAAGCGGACGCTCTGAGCGTTCGTTTGCCGCCGCGTCATGGCCGGGCTTGACCCGGCCATCTCGTGACGAAAGCGCGCCGCCTGGCGCCCGTCTTTCAAGAGATGGCCGGGTCAAGCCCGGCCATGACTTTTGATCCGGTCCGATCCCGGAGAACGAGAAACCATGGCAAAACCTGTAAAAACCTCCGGTCCCTCGCAGCGCCAACTCCGTGTCGGCGAGCTGATCCGCCACGCGCTCGCCGAGATGCTGGCGCGCGGCGACATCCATGACGATGTGCTGGCCAAGCATGTCATCACCGTGCCCGAGGTTCGGCTCTCGCCCGATCTGCGGCTGGCGACCTGTTACATCATGCCGCTCGGTGGCGATGACATCGCTCCCGTGCTGAAGGCGCTCGACGCCCATAAGCGCTATATCCGCGGCGAGGTCGCCCATCGCGTGAACCTGAAATACGCGCCCGATATCCGCTTCCGCCAGGATGAGAGCTTCGACGAGGCGGCGCGGATCGATGCGCTGCTCGATTCCGATGCCGTCCGCCGCGACACCGATCGCAAGCCGCTCCGGATCGGCCGCGACGAGACCGATCAAGACAAGCCCCATGATGATGAGTGACGAGAACGGCGCTGCCCCCGAGGCCGGCAAGGAAACGGGTGGCAAGGAAACCGGCGGCAGGGAATTCGCGCCGCGTCCGAAACGCCGCGACGTCCATGGCTGGGTCGTGCTCGACAAGCCGGTCGGCATGACCTCGACCCATGCGGTCAGCGTGGTCAAGCGCGCCTTCTCGGCCAAGAAGGCCGGCCATGCCGGCACGCTCGACCCGCTCGCCTCCGGCCTTTTGCCGATCGCGCTCGGCGAGGCGACCAAGACCGTCCCCTTCGTGATGGACGGCCGCAAGGCCTATCAGTTCACCGTCGCCTGGGGCTCGCAGACCGATACCGACGACACCGAGGGCAAGGTCGTGGCGACCTCCGAGGCGCGGCCCGAAGAGGCGGCGATCGCGGCGCTGCTGCCGCGTTTCACCGGCACGATCCAGCAGGTGCCGCCGAAATTCTCGGCGATCAAGATTGCCGGCGAGCGTGCCTATGACCTCGCCCGCGACGGCGAGGAGGTGACGCTGGAGGCGCGGCCGGTCGAGATCACCGCGCTGCGCATCGTCACGCATTCGCCGGAGACGACGACCTTCGAGGCCGAATGCGGCAAGGGTACCTATGTCCGCGCCATTGCGCGCGACCTCGGGCTGGCGCTCGGCTGCCTCGGCCATGTCGCCCATCTCAGGCGCACCCGCGTTGGGCCGTTCGCGGTCGAGGATGCGGTCTCCGTCGAAACCCTGCGCGAGGGGCCGGAAGCGGCGGCGAGCGCCTTGCGGCCGGTCGCGACCGCCCTGTCGCTGATCCCGGAGATCGTCATCCATCGCGATGCGGCGCTCAGGTTGAAGCGCGGTCAGAGCATCCTGCTGCGCGGGCGCGACGCCCCGATCGAGGCGCAGGCGGTCTACACCACCTGTGGCGGCGTGCTGATCGCCACCGGCGCGATCGAGCAGGGCGAGTTCGTGCCGCACAGGGTCTTCAATCTCTGAGGCGTGGAAGCGCCGCTGCGCCTCTGGCGGCGGCGCGCGATCCGGCTAGGCTGGGCCGCCATCTGGAGACCAGCCATGCGCCTCGCCTATGTCGACTACCATACCTGCGGCGAGCCGGTCCGGATCGTCACCTCGGGCTATCCCGAGCTGACTGGCGCGAGCATTCTGGAGAAGCGCCGGCAGGCCCGCGAACGCCACGACCATCTGCGCCGGACGATGATGCTGGAGCCGCGCGGCCATGACGGCATGTACGGCGTCATCCCTGTGGCGGCGAGCCATCCCGAGGCGGCCTTCGGCGTGCTCTTCACCCATAATGAGGGCTATTCGACGATGTGCGGCCACGCCACCATCGCGCTCGGCCGCTATGCGATCGAGCATGGGCTGGTGCCGGCGGTCGAGCCGGTGACGCGCTTTTCGATCGAGGCACCCTGCGGCCTTTTACGCCTCGCCTGCGAGGTCGAGGGCGGGAAAGTCGGCAAGGTGAGTTTCGAGAGCGTTCCCGCCTTCGTGGAAGCGCGCGCTCTTCCGGTCGCGCTGCCCGGCTTCGGAACGGTGGTCACCGACATCGCCTATGGCGGCGCCTATTACTGCATTTTGCCGGCCTCGCGTTTCGGGCTCGACCTGTTCGCGAGTCCCGTCGCGGAAATCGTCGCGGCGGCGGGGCTGCTGACCGACACCGTGCGGACGGCACGGGTGATCACCCATCCGACCGAACCCGATCTCGGCTTCCTCTATGGCACCATCGTCACGGACGAGGCTGGACCGGAGGCCGAGAGCTTCAATCTCTGCGTCTTCGCCGAACGCCAGATCGACCGCTCGCCGACCGGTTCCGGCGTGACCGCGCGCATGGCGCTCGACCATGCCAAGGGCCTGGTCCCGGCCGGAAGGAGCCGCAGCTTCCGCAGCATCACCGGCGGAACCTTTACCGGCACGGTGATCGGCCCGGTCGAATGTCCCGCTGCCGGTGCCGTCACCGTCGCGGTCGCCGGCACGAGCCATCTTGCCGGCGAAGGCAGCTTCGTCATCGAGGCCGACGATCCGCTGCGTCATGGCTTTGCCCTGCCGCGGCGCTTCGCCGAGATTCCAGGCGCTCCGGCGCGGGGCTAGGACGGCTTTCGCCGTCATTCGCCGGTTCCCGCAGGCTCCCGGTAAGGTTTTTCTGCCAGTCTCCGCGCGATCAGGAGGGTGGCATGGTGATGGGAACGGCCAACGCGCAGCAAGGACGCGCCGGCGGTACCGAAGGCTGGAGCCTGCGCCGCCTCGCCCTCAGCCCTCTCTTCTGGCTCGCACTCTTCCTCGCCTTCGTCCTCGCCGGGCTGCTCCTGCCGCTGCGCCTGCCGCTCGGCTCCAACTACTGGGACACCGCCGTCTATTTCGACGCCGCCCAGCGCATCCATGAGGGCCAGATCCCGAGCATCGACTTCTTCGCGCCGGTAGGCCCGCTCGGCTATTATCTCGTCGCAGGCCTCGACCTCGCCTTCCCCAGCGCCCACCCGATCCTGCTCGCCAATTGGGGCGTGCTGCCGGTGGCGCTGCCGCTTCTCGCCGTCATCGTCTTCCATGTCGGACAGCGCTCGCGCGGACAGGCGCTCGCCCTGCTGCTGCCCTTCCTGCTCTTCGCCTCGCTGCCGATCAATCTGCACGAACTCTATCCGCTACCGGGCCTCGACGGCTTCGGCCATTACAACCGCCATATCTGCCTGCTGCTCTATCTGCTGGTGGCGGCGCTGTTCTTCGTGCGCGGCCCGCTGCTGCTGACCGTGCTGGTCGCGACGCTGATGCTGGCGCTGTTCCTGGTCAAGGTCACCGGTGCCGTCAGCGGCGCCATTCTGGTCGGCTATGCCGTGCTGACCGGCCGGATGCGCTTCAGGGATGCGGCGCTCGCCGCCGCCGCCGTCATCGCCATCCTCGCCCTGGTCGACCTCGGTACCGGCCTGGTCAGGGCCTATGTCGAGGACATCCTGATCCTGCTCTCGCTCAATACCGGGGCGCTGCTGCCGCGCTTCCTGACCGTGGCCTCGGTCAAGTTCAACGTCGTCGGCTCGGTACTCGTCCTGCTCGGCGTGCTGGTCTGGGCGGCCTGGCGCGACCGGCCGGCGGCGTTGGGCTCGTTCCTGCGCAGGCTTGCGGTTTCGACCACCGGCTGGCTCGCGGTCACCCTGTTCGCGCTCGTCTTCTTCGAGACGCAGAACACCGGCAGTCTCGAATTCATCGCGCTCTGGCCATTGCTGCTGGCGATCCTGCTGGAGTGGCAGGGGCGGGCGGACCGGCTTCGCCCGGTGGTGCTGGTGCTGCTCCTGGCCGCGTCCCTGCCCTCGGCGCTGATCTTCATCGAGCGCGGCGCCCGCGCCATGCTCGGCGCACCGAGCTATCAGGCGCTGCGCGTCGACGATCTCGGCCGGATCGGCCGCGTCAGCGTCAAGCGCGAGATCGCCGAGCGCGCGCCGCTGATGCTGGAGCACTACGCGCGGAACCAGCCGGCCTATGCTGACCTCGCTGCCAAGGGCCAGCTCCCCGCTTTCATCCTCTATTCCGCCATCGACTATCAGGCGACCTGGCTGCTCGAGGCCGAGCAGGGCGTCGAGGCGATCCGCGCCTGGGAGAGCACCAACAGGCGTCAGCTCAACGGCTTCTTCACGCTCGATTTCGTCGATCTGTTCAATCGCGGGCTCGACCGCAGGCCGCCGCGCCATGTCCCGATCGGCATCGATCCGTTCCGCAGCAATCCGAAGGTCGCGGCCCCGGCGCTGGAGGATCTGCGCGAAATCGATGCGATCATGGCGCCGAAATGCCCGCAGACCACGGCGCGCGGCATGATCCTCACGCACTTCGCGAGGGCGTTGGAAGGGCGGGCCAGGATCGCGCTCTCGCCCTGCTGGGACATGTATCTGAGGGGCTGAACGGCAGCGCTTGCGGGATTCGCTCAGAACCTCAACGTCATCCTGGGCTTGTCCCGGGATCCATCGAAGGTCGCCAGAGCCTTATGATGGATCCCGGAGCTGCGCCGCTATAGCGGCTTGTCCAGGATGACGGCAGAGTGACGGCACCAAGATCCCGCCGGTCAGACCGGCGCCGCCAGCCGCCGCGTCAGCGCCGCGTCGATCGCGGCCCGGAGGGCGCGGGCCGCCGCCGTGATGTCCTCGGCTGCGAACAGCGCGCCGATCACCGCGACGCCATCGGCGCCGGCGCCTATGACCGAGCCGGCATTGCCGGCATCGATCCCGGCGATGGCGCCGACCGGGAGATCGCCGAGCGCCTGCGCCGCCGCGCGCCGCAGTGCAGAATAGCCCTCGATGCCGAGCGGCGCCTTGGCATCGTCCTTGTGCTGCGTGGAGAACACGGCCCCGGCGCAGGCATAGTCGATCTTCGCAGCCGCCAGTTCCGGCAGGTCCTCGACCTTGTTCAGCGTCGCCCCGATGATGGCGCGCGGGCCGAGCAGGCGGCGGGCGTCGCTGAGCTTCATGTCGTCGGCGCCGAGATGGACGCCGTCGGCGCCTGCGGCGAGCGCGACATCGACCCGGTCGTTGATCAGCAGCGGCACCAGCGTGCCGTGCAGGGCCGAGCGGATGGCGCGGGCCTCGCGCACCATCTCGCGCGTCGTCTCGTTCTTGGCGCGCAGCTGGATCAGCGTCGCGCCGCCCTCGACGGCCTCGCGCGCCATGTCAGCCAGCGAGCGGCCGCGGGCGATCTGCGGGTCGACGATGCCGTAGAGGCTGATGTCGACGGTCATGGCGGTCTTCCTGTCCTGGTGATGCCGGGCGCCGTGCGGCGCTGGGAAGCAAGCTTGCCTCCCTGCGCGTCCGGCGCCCGCGGCGGGTATCACCCCGCCAGATGTTGCGCCAGCGTCGCCTCGTCGATGCCGGCGAGGGCGTCGACGAGCTCGACCGCGAAGCTACCGGGTCCACGCGCACGTTCCGCGGCGATTTCGCCGGCTATGCCATAGGCCGTCAAGGCCGCCGCGGCGGCGACGGCCGGGTCCGCTTCGACGGCGCAGCAGGCCGCGATCAGCGCCCCCGCCGCGCAGCCGACGCCGGTGACCTTGGTCATCAGCTTATGGCCATGGGCGACCGAGAAACGCGCCGCGCCGCTCTCGATCCGGTCGACCTTGCCGGTGGTGACGCGGGTCACCCCTTCGGCAGCGGCAAGATCGAAGGCGAGCGCCGTCATCTCGGTGGCGTTGCCGCGCACGACGAGGTTCGGCAGGCGCAGCACCTCGCGGGCGATGTGCAGGCGCAGCGGCGAGAGCTCGACGAATACCGGGTCGAAGACCAGGGGCTTGCCGCGGTCGCGCGCCACCTCCAGCAGCTTCGGGATCGCGAGCTCGCTCTCGGCGTTGATCGTGCCGATATTGATCAGGATCGCGCCGGCGCCCTCGGCCATCGCCGCGACCTCGTCGACATGGATCGCCATGGACGGGATCGCGCCGAAGGCGAGCAGCATGTTCGCCGTGATGTTCTGCGCCACCGTGTTGGTCAGGCACTGCACCCGCGGGCGGCTTTCCGCCACGCGGGCGAGGACCGAGGCGACGCGCGCAGCATCGAGCCGGTCCATCGCCATGACCGCGCTCATTCGGCCGCCGGCAAGTAGAGCTGAGCTCCCTTCTTCAGGAACTCCTCCGACTTCGCCGCCATGCCTTCGCTCGCCATCGCCTCGAGCGCAGCCCGCTCGTTCTCGCCCATCGCCAGCACCTCGGCGCGCAGATCCTGAGTGATCTTCATCGAGCAGAACTTCGGCCCGCACATCGAGCAGAAATGCGCGACCTTATGGGCGTCCTTCGGCAGCGTCTCGTCGTGGAACGACCGCGCCGTGTCCGGGTCGAGCGCCAGGTTGAACTGGTCCTCCCAGCGGAAGTCGAAGCGGGCACGCGACAGGGCATCGTCGCGCAGCTTCGCCGCCGGATGGCCCTTGGCGAGGTCGGCGGCATGGGCGGCGATCCGGTAGGTGATCACGCCGGTCTTGACGTCGTCGCGATCGGGCAGGCCGAGATGCTCCTTCGGCGTGACATAGCAGAGCATGGCGCAGCCGAACCAGCCGATCATCGCCGCGCCGATGCCGGAGGTGATGTGGTCATAGCCGGGCGCGATGTCGGTGGTCAGCGGTCCCAAAGTGTAGAACGGGGCTTCGCCGCATTCGCGCAGCTGCTTGTCCATGTTCTCCTTGATCTTGTGCATCGGCACATGGCCGGGGCCCTCGATCATCACCTGGCAGCCCTTGTCCCAGGCGACCTTGGTGAGCTCGCCCAGCGTCTCCAGCTCGGCGAACTGGGCGCGGTCATTGGCGTCGGCGATCGAGCCTGGACGCAGGCCGTCGCCGAGCGAGAACGAGACGTCGTATTTGCGCATGATCTCGCAAATCTCGTCGAAGCGCTCGTAGAGGAAGCTCTCCTTGTGATGCGCCAGGCACCAGCGCGCCATGATCGAGCCGCCGCGCGAGACGATGCCGGTCACGCGGCTGGCGGTCAGCGGAACATAAGGCAGGCGCACGCCGGCATGGATGGTGAAATAGTCGACGCCCTGCTCGGCCTGCTCGATGAGGGTATCCTTGAACACCTCCCAGTCGAGCTTGATCGGGTCGCCGCCGACCTTCTCCAGCGCCTGGTAGATCGGCACCGTGCCGATCGGAGCCGGCGAGTTTCTGAGTATCCAGGAGCGGATGTTGTGGATGTTGCGGCCGGTGGAGAGGTCCATCACCGTGTCGGCGCCCCAGCGGATCGCCCAGACCAGCTTCTCGACCTCCTCGGCGGCGCCGGAGGTCACGGCGGAGTTGCCGATATTGGCGTTGATCTTGACCAGGAAATTCCGGCCGATCGCCATCGGCTCCAGTTCCGGATGGTTGATATTGGCCGGGATGATGGCGCGCCCGCGGGCGATCTCCTCGCGGACGAATTCCGGGGTGACGAATTCGGGCACCGAGGCGCCGAAGCTCTCGCCATCGGCATGGCGTTCCTTCGCGCCTTCCAGCATGGCGGCGCGGCCGAGATTCTCGCGATGGGCGACATAGATCATCTCGGGGGTGATGATGCCGGCCTTGGCGAACTCGTACTGCGTCGCCATCTGGCCGGGCTTGGCCTCGAGGATCGGGCGCTGCGCCGGGCAGGCCGGGACCAGGTGCTCCTCCGAGATGTTGCCGTTGTCGGCGGCGGTGACGGCGCGGCCGGGCACGGTCGCGAAGCCGCGCGCATCGAGCCAGGCGCGGCGCGGCTGCGTCAGGCCGGCATTGAGGTCGATCTGCACATCGCTCTCGGTATAGGGGCCGGACGGATCGTAGATGCGCACCGGCGGCTCGGCATCGGTGGTCAGCACCACCTCGCGGAAGGGCACGCGCATTTCGGGATGCTCGGGCGCCGCGACATAGATCTTGCGCGAGCCGATGATCGGCCCGGTCGTCACGCTTTGCGGCGCGGCCTTGACTGAATTCTTCTGGGGCTTGGTATGGGCGTTCATGGGATCTCCCCCTTGGTCCAAGGTTCAGGAGATCCGGGTGTCTGGACGGTCCAGTCGCTGTTAAGCGGCTACGGAAATAGGGCGTAGGCCGCGTTCCAGTCCCTCCGCCGGTATGACCCGGATCAGGTTCGACGGGTTCGGCGTCGGACGCCATCTCAGCTCTTGCGAGCACCCCTCGGAACGAAACGGAGGTTAGAGGCGCTCGAGAGAGGAAGCAAGCCGGCCTTGGGCCGGCGGCCATGTGATGGCGGCATGGGCGAAGGCCGGCGCTGCCGCTTGCGATCGGCTCGGCTCAGACGGTGACGTCGAGATGCTCGCCCTGGCCGAAGGGGAGGGCGGCCTTCTGCTCGGCGATGCTGCGCTCCAGCATCTCGACGAGGCCGCGCTGGGCATCGTCCAGCTCTTTCTGCATTTCGCTCTGCTGCGTCGGCTGGGGCCGCTCATTGGGCCGGATGACGAAGCTTTCGGCGATCAGAAAAGACGAGTCGCTCATGCTCTCCTCCCTCGTATTGGAGGATAGGGAGCGAGCCTTACCCGAATCTGAATCAGAAACCGCGCGTTGCGGCAGACGGCGCCGATCAGGCGGTCACGTCGAGGTTGCCGCCCTGCCCGGTCGGCAGCGTGGCCTGCTGCTGCTCGGCTGCCTGCTGCAGCATCGCGACCACGGCCTGATCGGCCTTTGCGTTCTGCTTGAGCATTTCGAGCTGCATGGTCTGCTGCGTCGCGGCCGAGCGCATGCTGACCAGACTCTGGGCGATCGCGGCCGACATTTCGCTCATGGCAAACTCCTCGCCGCGACCATAGGCGGCGAGCCCTTACGCAAATCTGAATCCTCGGCGGCGCTCCAGAGCGATTAGGGTGCGATGATCGATGGTACGCCCCGGGGCATCGGCAGATTGCGGTTCGGCGCAGGCGCGCCTTGGCGGTCGCGCGACATCTGCTCGCGCTCCCGCTGGACCTCGGCGCGTTCCGGCGCGGGCTCGCGCTGCTGAACTTCCTCGGCATTGGGCGCCATCGGCACGCCGGGCGCACGCTCGCGCTGTGCCGTCGGCGTCCGGGGGCTGGATTGTTCTTGTCCGGCTGCCGCTTCGGCGGCGATCAGCCCGATGAGCACGAGACCCGTCAGGAACCAGAATGATCTGCGCATGGAGCCCTCCTGCGCGCTTGGCCGGTCGTCTGCGGAATCCGGCCCGACGATCAAACGCCCAGCGGCGGCGAAGGTTCCATCGCAATTTCAGGCGAAGGCCCGGGCGTCCGCGAGGAAAGCGCCCGGGCCGTGCCCTCACCGCGCGTTCTGGCCGGTGAGCAGCGGGGTGATCCGGCGCAGCGTCACGCGCCGGTTCTCGCGCGAGTCGCCTTGCGTCTGGACCTTGAGATATTGCTCGCCATAGCCCTGGGTCGTCAGGTTTTCGGCCGGCACGCCGAAATCGCGGGTCAGGATCTCGGCGACCGACTGGGCCCTGCGGTCCGAGAGCGAGAGATTGTCGATATCGGAGCCGACCGCGTCGGTATGGCCCTCGACCAGGAAGACCTCGTTCGGCATGCGCTCGACCGCCTGCATCACCGCCTGCGCCAGCACCCGCAGGCGCTGGGCCTGGTCGGTGCCGACCGTCCAGGAACCGGAATCGAAGTTAATCGTGTCGACATCGACGCTGCGCATATGGGCGCGCAGATCAGGCGAGTAGCGTACCTCGTCCAGCGTGTAGCGGCGCGGCACCGGGGCGACCGGAGGAGCGGTGATCGTTTCGTAGATCAGCCGTTCATCGGCGTGGCCGGCATCGACGACATACCGCTCGCGCGGGATGCGCAGCGGCGGCGGTGGCAATTCGACGATCTCCTCGGCGAAGCGCGGGCGCGGCCCGTCGCGACGCATATTGTCGATAATGATGATCTCGGTGCCGTCACGCTCGCGCCGCGAGCGCCGCAGCAGGCGGCCGTCGCCATCCGTCACCGTCACGATCTGCGTACCGTCCCGGCGCTCATAGACCGTGACCGTCTCTTCGCCACGGCGCTCGCTGCGGGTGTCGAGGCCGAGATCGCGGAAGCGCTGGTTCTCGTCGCGCCGGATGATGACGCGATCGTCATCGCCGCGGATGAGCGTCCGGCCGGGTTCGCGGATGATGGTGACGTCGCCCTCGCGCGTCTCCTGCCGCCGGCTGCGGACATCGTCGATCCGGTCGGCACCCTGTGTCGCCATGATGCCGCCGATCGCGGCCGCGCCGAGCCCGATCGCGGCCGCCCCGCCGAGGCCGAGGCCGCCGCGCCGGCCCTGACGTTCGGGCGGCGGCAGCTGACCGGGGGCAGGCGCAGCTTGCGAAGGCGCGGCCCCCGGCTGCGGCGGGGCGCCTGGCGCGCGGCCGGCGTTCGGAGCGGGCCCGGGCTGAGCCGGACTGGGCTGGGCGGTGCCACCGGCTGCGCCCTGGCCGGTTCCGGGCTGCACGGGGGCAACGGGCGCCGGGATGGGCGCCGGCTGGCGGTTAAGCCCGGAGGGCGGCTGGGCCGGCGCCGTCGGGGCAGGCGGCGTGCCCGGTGCGGGAGCCGCCTGTCCGGAGCCGGGCTGGCGGTTCGAGCTTGGTGAGGGCTGCGACGGAGCTGCGCTCGGCTGCGGCGCGGCAGTGGGAGCCCGTCCGGCCGGCGGCACGGCGGTTGGCTGGCCGCCGCCCGGAGCCACCTGACCCGGTCCGGGGCGATTGGGTGCTGCCGGTGCCACGGGGGGCTGGCCTGGCGCGGTCTGCGCCGGAGCGGGCCGGCGCTGGCCGTCCTCGCCCGATGGTGCAACCGGGCTGCCGGGCTGGGCAGCAGGTGCGCCGGGCCGCCCCGGCGAAGGCTGCGGCGCGATCTGGCCGGGAGCCGGACGTTGCGGCGCGCCGGGTACGGCCGAGGGAGTACGCGGAGCCCCCTGTGGGGCGGACGGCGCGATCTGGCCTGGGGCTGCGCCGGCAGGCGGCACGGGGCGACGCGGCTGCTCGGGTTCGCTCGGCGTGGCCCGGCCGGCCGGAGGCGCCGCCTGCGGGGCGGAAGGCGGGCGCGGCACGTTCGGGTTCACCCCGGCCGGGCGCTCGGGCTGGGCGGGACGGGCCGCCGGCGGCTGACCCGGCGCCGGGCGGGCACCGGGGCGTTCCTGCCCGCCTTGTGGAGGACGTTCCTGCCCGCCCGGCCGCTGGCGCCGCGGATCGGGACGGTCGTCATCGCCCGGCTGGGCCTGGGCGAGCTGGAGCGATGGCGCGGCGAAACTGCCCTGCGATAGAGCGATGGCGGGGATCAGGGTGCCGAGCAGGAGCAGGTTCTTGAGGCGCATGGTGACGTCCGTTTCCAGTTGTTCTTCCGGACATCAGCGCTGCCGCGCCCTGAATTCCGGATGAACCGAAAACGGCTGAAATCGGGCACGGTTCCGCTGCCCAAAGGGCAGGCCACGCCCGTTTTCGCGGGTTTCAGAGTCCGGCCTGCGCCTTCACATAGGCCGCGATCTCGGCATGCGTCGCGAACCAGACATCGCCCTTGCCCTTGGCGTGCCGCACCAGCTCCTCGAGGATCCAGAAGCGCGAGCGATAGGTGATGACATGCGGATGCATCGTCAGCAGGAACAGCCCGCCATCCTGGTGGGCGCCGTCGAATTCGCGCCGGAAGATGTCGAACACGGCTTCCGGCGGCGTATAGGGCCGCAGCGCCTGGAAGCGGTTCATGTTGAAATAGACCGCGTCGTCGCGGATCCACTCGACCGGCAGCTCGACCATCCCGGTCGGCTCGCCCTTCTCGACCAGTTCATAGGGGTCGTCATCGGCGAAGAGCGAGGAATCGTAGAGCAGGCCGAGCTCGCGCTCGACCGCGAGCGTCACTTCGGAAAAGTCCCAGGACGGGGTGCGCATGCCGACCGGCCTGACCCCGGTGATCTTCTCCAGCGTATCGGCCGAGCGCAGATGCAGCTCGCGCTCCTTCTCAGGCGGCACCGCCGTGTTGACCTCGTGGATCCAGCCATGCAGGCCGATCTCGTGGCCCTCGGCGACGACGCGGCGCTGCTCGTCGGGATAGAGCAGGGCGGTGACGGCCGGCACGAAGAAGCTCGCCTTGATCTCTTCCCTCGCCAGCATAGACAGGATGCGCGGCATGCCGGCGCGGTTGCCGTATTGCCCCCAGGACAGCCGTCCGACGGATTTGCCGCCGTCGCGCAATTCATTGGTCTCATGGTCGACGTCGAAGGAGAGCGCGACCGCGCAGCGCGCCCCGCCCGGCCAGCTCTTCGGCTTGAGATTACGGCCGGCGCGCACGCGCTCGACCTTGCCGCGCCAGGTCTCCTCGGGCCACTGCCAGGGTTCGAGATCGTCCATCGTCATCCTCCAGTCACGAGGCCGCTGCCGGCAGCACCGGCACGGCGGCGAGCAGGCGCTTGGTGTAGTCGTGCTGCGGCCGGTCATAGACCTCTGCCGCCGGGCCTTCCTCGACGATCCGGCCGCGATACATCACCGCCACCCGCTCGCAGAGATGGCGCACCACCGAGAGGTCATGGGAGATGAAGATCAGCGTCAGGCCGAGCTCGCTGCGCAGCCGCATCAAGAGGTTGAGGATCTGCGCCTGGATCGAGACGTCGAGCGAGGCGACCGGCTCGTCGCAGATCACGAGATCCGGCTGCATGGCGAGCGCGCGGGCGATCGCGACGCGTTGGCGCTGGCCGCCGGAGAACTGGTGCGGATAGCGGCCGGCGACGGCTGGATCGAGCCCGACGGCGTTGAGCCAGTCGCGGACATATGCGTCGGTCTGCGCCCTGTCGACCAGACCATGGGCGAGCGGCCCTTCGCTGATGCTGTCGCCGATGCGCATGCGCGGGTCGAGCGAGGCGAACGGGTCCTGGAAGATCGTCTGGACGCGGGTGGTGAGCTTGTGCGGCGTCTCGCCGGTGCTCATCACCGGCTGGCCGGAGAGGCGCACCGTGCCGGCGCTCGGCGCGTAGATGCCCGCCGCCATCCGCCCCAGCGTCGACTTGCCGGAGCCGGATTCGCCGACCAGACCGAGCGCCTCGCCGCGCGGCACGGTCAGGCTGACGGAATCGACCGCCAGCACCGAGACCGCCGGCTTTGCCAGCCCGAACTTCTCGGCCAGCGTCCGCAGGCTGCCGGTGCGGGTCTCGAAGCGCTTGCTGACGTCGTCGAGCACGAAATAGGGCGCCGCTTCGTCACCGGCCGGCTCCGCCTTCGCGGCCGGCAGGCGTGGCGGTGGGGCGGCGTCGGGCACTTCGCCACGCAGCAGGTAGGTGCCCGGCTTGGCACGCGAGGGCAGGGCATCGAGCAGGGCGCGGGTATAGGGATGTTGTGGCCGCGTCAGCACGTCGAGCGTCGGGCCTTCCTCGACGATCTTGCCGAGCCGCATCACCGCGACATGCCGGGCGATCGAGGCGACGGTGGCGAGGTCGTGGCTGATCCAGATCAGCGCCGTGCCAAGCTCGGCGACGAGCTCCTTCATCTCGGCCAGGATCTCGGCCTGGATCGAGACGTCGAGCGCGGTGGTCGGCTCGTCGCAGATGATCAGTTTTGGCCCATGCAGCAGCGCGATCGCGATGGCGACGCGCTGGCGCATGCCGCCCGAGAGCTGGTGCGGGTAGAAATCGACCGTCGCCTCCGGATCGGGGATGCGCACCTGTGCGAGGCCCTCGATCGCGCGCCGGCGCGCCTCGGTTGCCGTGATCTTCCGATGCGCCTCCAGCGCCAGCCGAATCTGCTCGCCGATGGTCAGGACCGGGTTCAGCGTCATCAGCGGGTCCTGGAAGACCATCGAGACGGTCTTGCCGCGCAGCGCCCGGAGCTCGTCCTGCGGCAGGCCGGTGAGCTCGCGCCCTTCGAGCTTCACCGAGCCGCCGGTGACGCGGCCGGGCGGGTCGATCAGGCCGATGATCGAGAAGCCAGTGACGCTCTTGCCCGAGCCGGATTCACCGACGAGCCCCATCACCTCGCCGCGCCGCAGCGAGAAGGAGACGCCGTCGACCGCCTTCACCACCCCGGCGCGGGTGAAGAAATGCGTGCTGAGGTCGTGGACGTCGAGGAGGGGCGCGTCGGTCATGGTTTGCTCCCTTCTCCCCCTGCGGGAGAAGGTGCCGGCAGGCGGATGAGGGGTCGCGCGACATTGCTGAATGTCGTCGTCCCCTCTTGGCGCGAACCGGCCAGCGTCGTGCGACCCCTCACCCCAGCCCTCTCCCGCAAGGGGAGAGGGGGCACGGTGGCGGCCAGTCCCGGCGAGAGCGTCCTCATCGCTTCAGCCTCGGATTGACCTGGTCGCGGACCTGGTCGCCGACGAGATTGATCGCGACGATCAGCAGGATCAGGGCAAGGCCGGGATAGATCGAGATCCAGTAGCGGCCCGACAGCATGTACTGGAAGCCATTGGCGATCAGCGCGCCGAGCGAGGGCTCGGTCACCGGCAGGCCGACGCCGAGGAAGGACAGCGTCGCCTCGAGTGCGATCGCGTTGGCGACCTGCACGGTCGCGACCACGATCAGCGGTGGCAGGCAGTTCGGCAGGATGTGGCGCCAGACCACCTGCCGCGCCGGCAGCGGCGTCGAGAGCGCCGCCTCGACATAGTCCTTGCCGCGCTCGGCCGAGGCCGCGCCATGGGCGGTTCGGGCGAAATAGGCGTATTGCGCGGCGGCGAGCGCGGCGATCAATTGCGCCTTGCCCTGGCCGAGCAGGGCCGAGATCACCAGCGCGAGCAGGATTGCCGGGAAGGCGAGCTGCAGGTCGATCACCCGCATGATGAAGGCTTCGCGCCGTCCCCCGAGATAGGCCGCGCTGATGCCGAGCCCGACGCCGACGACGAAGGCGATGGCGCCGGCGACCAGCCCCATCTGCAGCGAGATGCGCAGGCCGTAGAGGATGGCGGAGAACAGGTCGCGCCCCTGCGCATCGGTGCCGAGCCAGTGGACATAGCCGCCGGAGCCGACATAGCCGGGCGGCCGGCGGGCATCCATCAGCGCGAGCTTGGCGAGGTCGTAAGGGTCCTGCGGCGCGATCAGCGGCGCGAGCAGGGCGACGCCGACCAGCGCCACGACGAGGGCGAGCGCCGCGACCGCGATCCTGCTCTCGCGGAACTCGGCCCAGAAGCGTCTGGCGGGCGAATCCTTGCGCATCAGCCGCGCCCCTTCCGCAGCCGCGGATCGAGCGCGAAATAGGTCAGGTCGACCAGGAAGTTGATCATGATGAAGACGAAGGCGACCAGCATCAGATAGGCGACCATCACCGGCCGGTCGAGCGACTGGATGGAGTCGATGATCAGCTTGCCGATGCCCGGCCAGGAGAAGATCGTCTCGGTGACCACGGCGAAGGCGAGCGTCGAGGCGAATTCGAGCCCGAACACCGTGACGAGCGGGATCGAGATCAGCCGCAGCACATGCCGGCGCAGCACGGTCCATTCCGACAGGCCGGCGGCGCGGGCGAACTTCACCGTGTCGCTCAGCATGACCTCGCGGGTTCCGGCGCGCGCGAGGCGCGTCATCAAAGCGAGCTTGAAGAAGGCGAGATTGGCGGCCGGCAGCAGCATGTGGCTGAGCCCGTTCGCGGTCAGAAAGCTCCATTCGACACCGAACAGCGCGGCCGTGTCGCCGCGTCCGCCGGCCGGCAGGATCTGCAATTCGACGGCGAAGGTCATGATCAGCACGAGGCCGATCCAGAAGGTCGGCACCGAGAAGCCGAGGATCGAGATCGCCATGATCGTCTTGGCGAGCGCGCTGTCCGGCCGGTAGCCGGCATAGATGCCGGCCGGGACGCCGATCAGTGCCGCGCCGACCACGGCGGCGATCGTCAGCTCCAGCGTCGCCGGCAGGCGCGACAGGATCAGCTCCAGCACCGGCATGCCGAAGACGAAGGAGCGGCCGAAATCGCCGTGCAGCACGCGGCCGAGAAAGGTGAAATACTGTTCCCAGAGCGGCTTATCGAGCCCGTAGCGGACGATCGTCTCGAGGCGGATATCCTGGCTGACATCGGGGCCGATCAGCACGTCGATCGGATTGCCGATCGCATAGACGCCGATGAAGACCAGCGCCGACATGACGAGCATGACGGCGAGCGCCTGTAGGATCCGCTCGAGGACGTGCGTCAGCATCGGCGCGGCGTTCTTCGAAAAATGCCCTCGGACCTTATCCTGCGGAGCCGCAAAGCGGCGTCCCGAAGGATGGTCCAGGGTGCACCGGAGCATTCTTCGAGACGCGATCTGCGATCGCTTCTCAGGATAAGGTCCGAGGAGGGACCGCTCGTCACGGCCAGCTCTCCGCCATCGCCGCCCGTGTCTCCTCGACTCCGACCGTCCAGACCCTGAGCATCTCCGCGTCGGGGCGCTGGTAGCGGCCGTGGAAATTGCCGTCGCCGAGAATCTCGCGCTTTCGCTGGGGATTGGCTGCCTGGTAGAGGGCGGCATCGAAAGGCGGCTTGACGATGTCCGGCATGGCCACGCCCTCAAGGCGGGTCCAGGGAAAATTCTCCATCCAGGAGGCATGCGACGCGGCCGGGTCGATCTGCCGGACGGCCGCCTGGAACAGCGGGCCGGCCCACCAGTTGTGCATCTTGACGCTGGCGTCGGGGCGCCTGCCCATCCATTCCGTGGCGAGCGTCATCGCCGGCGAATTGCCGCCATGGCCGTTGACCAGCACGATACGGCGGAAGCCGGAGCGATAGACGCCTTCGAGCAGGTCCTCGATCACAGCGAGATAGGTGCTCATCCGCAGCGAGACCGTGCCGGGATAGGCGGTGAAGCCCGGCGTCATGCCGTAGGCCAGCACCGGAAAGACCGGAATCCCGAGTGGTTCGGCGGCCTCGTTCGCGACGCGCTCGGCGAGGATCGCGTCGGTGGCGAGGCTCAAATAGGCATGCTGCTCGACGCAGCCGAGCGGCAGAACGCAACGGTCGTCGCGCTTCGCCTGTTCCTCGATCTGCATCCAGTTCATCCGGGAAACCAGCATGACCGATCCTTGCGTTTCGACGAAACCACGTCATCCTTGACAGCCGCATCCGGGGTCGTCAAGTTCCATATGGAACCAAGTCAGGGAGTGTCGCAATGCGCCTCGCGCCGACCGCCTTGTCGAAGCTGGACAGCGAGCGCGAGGCCGCTCTGCGCAATCTCGACCCGTTGATCGTCACCAAGCTCTGGGGCAATCCCTGCTGGCTCTCCTTCCGGCTGAATTTCATCGCCTTCCGCTTCAATGATCCGGTCTATCGCTGGATCGAGGCGCGCTACGGGCTGGTCCGGCCGGAATTCGTCGCGCTCTACGCGGTCGGCCTGAAGGGCGGCGTCGCCGCCAAGAACATCGTCGCCTCTGCCGGGCTGCCGAAGAACACGCTGTCGCGCGCCATCCAGAAGCTGCTCGAGCGCCGTCTGCTCAAGCGCGAGAGCGATCCCGACGACCTGCGCAGCTATGTGCTGGCCCTCACCCCTGCCGGCAGGGCGATCTTCGACGAGACCATGCCGCGGATGGTGCAGCAGCAGGCTGCGATGCTGGGTGCGTTGAGCGAGGCCGAGCAGAAGCAGTTCTGCGAGCTCCTGGACAAGATGGTGATCGCCTCTCCGACCTGGCCTGTCGACCTCGAACCCGAAGGTAACCCGTCATGACCGAGACCTTGCGCATCTTCCCGCTCTGGCGGCGGGCCACCTTCGCTGCCCTGTGCGGCATCGGGCTCGCCGGTCCTGCTCTCGCCCAGAACCTGACCATCGGCGTGCGCGCCGGCCCGGAATCGATCGATCCGCATTTCACCGCGACCGGCACCCATGCCGAGGCGCTGAAGCATGTCTTCGACACGCTGACCTGGTCAGGCGACAAGCTGCAGATCGAGCCGCGCCTGGCGACGAGCTGGAAGGCGATCGAGCCCGCCGTCTGGGAGTTCAAGCTCCGCCCCGGCGTCAAGTTCCATGACGGCTCCGACTTCACCGCCGAGGACGTCAAGTTCTCGATCGAGCGCATCCCGGTCGTGGCCGGACCGAACCCGACGACGATCTATGTCCGCCGCGTCAAGGAGGTGAAGATCGTCGACCCGCTCACCGTCCACATCGTCACCGACGGACCGGCGCCGAATCTGCCGAACGATTTCATCCGGCTCTTCATCGTCTCGCACAAGGCGGCCGCCGGCCTGACCAAGGACAATGCGAACGAGGCCTTCAACGGCGGCAAGGCGGCGATCGGCACCGGCCCCTATAAATTCGTCTCCTGGACGCCGAAAGACCAGCTCGTGCTCGACCGTTTCGACGGCTATTGGGGCGAGAAGCAGCCTTGGGCCCGGGTGTTGCGCAAGGAGCTGCCGAACGACGCCGCCCGCGTCGCCCAGCTCAAGGCCGGCCAGGTCGACATCATCGTGCGCGCGCCGGCCTCCGACGTGCCGACGCTGAAGCGCGATGCCAAGCTTTCGGTAGCGACCATCGACACCGTCTATGTCTTCAACATGGAGCTCGACATGCGGGACAAGTCCCCGCAGGTCAGCGCCAAGGACGGCTCGGCCCTCCCGAAGAACCCGCTGCAGGACGCCAGGGTCCGCGAGGCCATCGACCTCGCCATCGACCGGCCGGCCCTCGCCGAGATCGCGATGGAAGGGCTGGGTGCACCGGTCAACCAGCTGGTGACGCCGGATATCGCCGGCTACAACAAGAGCCTGCCGCCGCTGAAGCCCGATCTCGCCAAGGCCAAGAAGCTGATGGAGGAGGCCGGCTACCCGAACGGCTTCAAGGTCGGCTTCTCCTTCACCAGCGATCGCCTGCCCGGCGACCGGCAGGTCGGCACCTCCATCGCCCAGATGCTGGCGCGGATCGGGATCGAGGTGAACGCCAACGCCCAGCCCGGCGCCGTCTTCTTCCCGGCCCGGCTGCGCGGCGAGTTCTCGCTCTCCATGTCCGGCTGGGGCACGCTGACCGGCGAGGCGAACTACACGCTCTCCTCGGTGGTGCACTCCAACGACCCCGCCAAGAAGCTCGGCGCCTTCAATGTGCTCGGCTACAAGAACGCGGAGCTCGACAAGCTGATCGAGGATGCCGCGATCGAGATGGATGAGGCCAAGCGCAACGACCTCCTGGCGCAGGCCAACGCCATCGTCGCCAAGGACCGGCCGCGGCTGCCGATCGTCGCCGTCGGCTCGGCCTGGGCGATGCAGAAGGCCAAGGTGACCATCCGCCCGCGCGTCGACGAGGACACGCTGGCCATGGACATCAAGCCGGCGAAGTAAGGGGAACCAGGACCGTCATGCTCGCCCTTGTGGCGGGCATCCACGTCCTGAACATCGGACTGCCCAGACGAAGACGTGGATGGTCGGGACAAGCCCGACCATGACGTCGCGGCGCACCCTCACCACGATGTGACTGAAGTCAGGATAAGCAAAAATGACCATCGCTCTCGCCATCCATGGCGGCTGCGGCACCTTGCCCAAATCCGAAATGACCGACGCCGAATGGGCCGAGGCCAAGGCCCATCTCGCCAAGTCGCTGCGTGCCGGCTGGGCGATCCTGACCAAGGGCGGCAGTGCCGTCGACGCGGTCGAAGCGGCGGTCGTGGTGATGGAGGATTCCGCTCATTTCAATGCCGGCCATGGCGCCGCCCTCAACGCCGATGGCGAGCATGAGCTCGACGCCTCGATCATGGACGGCGCGACCTTGGCGGCCGGGGCGCTCTGCGCCGTCAAGCGCATCCGCAATCCCGTCACCGCCGCCAAGGCGCTGATGCGCCGCGGCGACCCGCTGCTGCTGACCGGCCCGGCCGGCGACGCCTTCGCCCAGGCCGAGGGGCTCGACATCGTCGCCAATGAGCATTTCTCGACCGAGCGCCGGCGCAAGAACCTCGCCTCGATGAAGATCCGCGAGCTCGTCGGCACCATGGCCGGAGCGAGCGAGGCCGAGAAGCACGGCACGGTCGGCGCCGTCGCCCGCGACCAGGCCGGTCATCTCGCCGCCGCGACCTCGACCGGCGGCTATACCAACAAGCCGCCGGGCCGTGTCGGCGATTCCCCGATCATCGGCGCCGGAACCTATGCGCGCGACGGGCGCTGCGCCGTCTCCGGGACCGGCAAGGGCGAGTATTTCATCCGCTATTGCGTCGGCCACGAGATCGCGTCGCTGATCGGCTATGCCGGGCTTTCGCTGCAGGAAGCAGCCGAGCGCGCCATGGCCGAGCTGACGGCGCACAAGATCGGGGCAGGCCTCGTCGCCATCGACGCCGATGGCGAGATCGTCGCGCCCTATAACACCGGCGGCATGTATCGCGGCTGGGTCACGCCTGACGGCCTCGTCCATGTCGCGACCCATGCCGATGTCGAAGTGATGGGGCAGGCGTGAGCGGCGATTACCTCCTCTCAGCCCTCATCCTGAGGAGACCGCGTATGCGGCCGTCTCGAAGGATGTTCCAGCTGGTCAGGGAGTCTTCTGGAGCATCCTGCGAGACGCGATCTGGGATCGCTCCTCAGGATGAGGGCTTCGAGTGGGAGAAGGCGGGCTCATGACGACCGAACCGATCCTGATCTGGGGCGCAGGCGCGATCGGCGGCACGCTCGGCGCTTATTGGGCGCGGGCCGGCGTGCCCGTGCTGCTGGTCGACATCGTGCCCGAGCATGTCGAGGCCTGCCGGACATCGGGCCTATCGATAGCCGGCCCGGTCGAGGAATTTCGGCAGGTGGTGCCGGCAGCGACGCCGCAGGAGCTCTCCGGCAGCTATTCCCGCATCGTGCTGGCGGTGAAGGCCGGGGCGACGGAGGCCGCGCTCGCGGCACTGACGCCGCATCTTGCGGAAGGCGGCTTCGTGCTCTCGGCCCAGAACGGGCTCAACGAGATCACCATCGCAAGGGCGGTTGGCGAGGCGCGCACCATGGGCTGCTTCGTCAATTTCGGGGCCGACTGGCATGGTCCCGGCGAGATCCTCTATGGCAATCGCGGCGCCGTCGTCGTCGGTGAGCTCGATGGGGCGATGACCGGCCGGGCCCGCGAGATGCACCGTTTGCTCAGGTTGTTCGAGCCGGACGCGATCCTGACCGACAACATCTACGGCTATCTCTGGGGCAAGCTCGCCTATGGCGCGATGCTGTTCGGCACCGCCCTCACCAATGATTCGATGTCGGCGAACTTCGCCGATCCGGCGCGGCTGCCGGTCTGGCTGGCGCTCGGGCGCGAGGTGGGTGCTGTCGCGGCGGCGCGCGGTGTGACATCGCTCGGCTTCGGCGACTTCGATCCGAAGGTTTTCGCACCCGGCGCGCCCGAGGGCCCGCAGGTGAAGACCATTGCCTGGCTCGCCGACTATACCGCGAAGACGGCCAAGACCCATTCCGGCATCTGGCGCGACCTTGCCGTCCGCAAGCGCAGGACCGAAGCCCGGCCGCAGATCGGCATCATCTCGGCGCTCGGCCGCGAGGTCGGCGTCGCGACGCCAGCGCTCACGACGCTGGTCACGCTCATCGAAGACATCGAGGAAGGCCGCCGGCCGATGGCGTTCGAAACCCTGAAGGTGCTGATCGAGCAATGCAGATCCGTTTCGACGACCGTGTAGCCCTCGTCACCGGCGCTGCGCAGGGCATCGGCCGCGCCATCGCCGAGGCGCTGGCCCAGGCCGGCGCCCGGATCCATCTCGTCGATCTCGATGCCGAAGGCGTCACCGCCGCGGCGAGAGAACTCGGCGCGGCCGCTCATGTCGCCGATCTCGGCGGGCCCGCAGCGGCGCAGGAGACGGTCGCCGCCGTGCTTGCGGCCGAGGGTCGGCTCGACCTTCTGGCCAACGCCGCCGGCGGCGTGCGCGGCCAGGTCGGCCGGCCGATCGAGGAGATCTCCGAGTCCGACTGGCGCGCCATCTTCGCCGCCAATGTCGACGCCGCCTTCTTCCTGTCGCAGGCCGTTGCACCGGCGATGAAGCAGGCTGCTTACGGCCGCATCGTCAACATCTCCTCCGGCGCCGGCCTGCGGCCGAGCCTGACCGGCATCCAGGCCTATGCCAGCGCCAAGCACGCTCTGGTCGGGCTGACCCGGCAGCTCGCCTGGGAACTCGGCCCGCATGGCATCACCGTCAATTCGGTGGCGCCCGGCTTCGTCCGCTCCAACCCGGCGACCGAGCGGCAATGGCAGTCCTATGGCGCGGAAGGTCAGAAGCGGCTGGTCGAGGGCATCCATACCCGCCGGCTCGGCACGCCGGCCGACATCGCCCATGCCAGCCTGTTCTTCCTCTCGGAGCAGGCGGGCTGGACAACCGGCCAGGTTCTGTCGGTCGATGGCGGACGTTCCTGAGTTTCTCCCCGAAAGGGATGATCCGGCTCATTGCTGAGCCGGATTGCCACATGCGCAAGGATCGCCCTAGAGTGCGCGCCGGGCGGCACTCGCCGCCTGCCGAAAGTGAAGGGAGAGCACGTGGCAACGGGCACCGTGAAGTGGTTCAACGAGACCAAAGGGTACGGATTCATCACGCCGGATGCCGGCGGCAGCGATGTCTTCGTGCATATCAGCGCAGTCGAGCGCTCCGGCCTGCGCGGCCTGAACGAAGGCCAGAAGATCAGCTACGATCTGGAAGCAGACCGCAAGACCGGCAAGTCGGCGGCCGTCAACCTCAAGACTGCCTGAAGACACCGGCCTATCGAGGGTCGCGGACAAGCGGCGTCTGCTTCCCCGCCATATAGAACTCGTCAAGAACTGATGATTCCAGGCATTTCCGTCGCCGATCGGCGGCGGCCAGGAGCGCAAGGCAAGGCCAGGCTCCTCCGCGGCGCTGGTCGCTTGCAATCGCATCGCTGTCATCGATCTGCATTACGCCTGCTCTAAGCGGGAGGGCTTGCCATGGCGCGCCAGAGCGCCGGGGAGGGAGAGCCCAGTGGATCGCAGTTTCGACCTCGCCATCGTTGGCGCCGGTATCGTCGGCCTCGCACATGCTTTGGCCGCCGCAAGGCGCGGGCTGAAGGTCGTCGTGATCGACCGCGATGCGCAGGCCAATGGCGCGTCCGTCCGCAATTTCGGCTTCGTCACCGTCACCGGCCAGCAGGCGGGCGAAACCTGGCAGCGGGCGCGGCGCTCGCGTGATGTCTGGGCTGAAATCGCCCCGAAGGCGGGGATTTCGCTGGTCCATGCCGGGCTCTGCCTCGCCTCGCGCCGGCCGGAGGCGACCGCCGTGCTCGAGGCCTTCCTCGCCACCGAAATGGGCGAGGGCTGCGCGCTGCTGCGCGGCGAGGCCCTGGCGCAGCGCTTCCCCTTCCTCGCGCCGGGCCAGGAGGCGGCGCTCTGGAGCCCGCATGATCTGCGTGTCGAATCGCGCGAGGCGATCCCGCTGCTCGCCGCTTATCTCGCGCGCGACTGGGGCGTCTCCTTTCTGCGCCAGGCGACGGTGCGCGGCGTTGCCCTGCCGGTGATCGAGACCTCGGAAGGCGCCCTGCGCGCCGATGCCGCCATCATCTGCCCCGGCGACGATTTCACCGGCCTCCATGCCGACGAGCTCAGGCGCGCCCACCCCGCACTGACCCGCTGCAAGCTGCAGATGCTGCGGGTCCGCACCGCAACCTCCGGGCCCGACCTGCCCTGCGCGGTCATGTCGGATCTCTCGCTGGTGCGCTATCTCGGCTATGCCGAGCTGCCCGAGGCCGCCGCCCTGCGTGCCCGGCTGGAGCGCGAGCAGCCGGAACATCTCGCCAACGGCATCCACCTGATCACCGTCGCCTCGGCCGATGGCAGCCGCGTCGTCGGCGATTCCCACCATTATGCGGCAACGCCCGATCCGTTCGCGCAGCATGGCGTCGACGCTCTGATACTCGACGAATACGAGGCGGTCTTCGGCGTACGGCCTCCTGTCGAGACGCGCTGGCTCGGTACCTATGCCAGCCTGCCCGACCGGCCGATGCTGCGCGAGGCGATCGCCGAGCGTGTCCGCCTGGTGATCGTCACCTCGGGAACCGGGGCTTCCACCTCCTTCGCGATCGGCGAAGAGACCATTGCGGAGATGTTCGGATGAGCGCCGTCGCCATGCTTTCGTTCAAGGCCGTCAAGGCGGTGGTGCTGGACTGGGCCGGCACGGTCGTCGATTTCGGCTCGCGTGCGCCGATGGGCGCCTTCGTCGAGGTTTTCGCCCGTTTCGGCGTCGCCATCAGCATCGCCCAGGCCCGGGGCCCGATGGGGCTGCCGAAGCGCGCCCATATCGCCGCGCTGCTGGCCGAGCCGGCGATCGCCGAGGCCTGGCGCGCCGCTCATGGCGCGCTGCCGGGCGAGCCGGCGATCGACGCCGTCTATGCCGAGTTCGTGCCGCTGAATGCCGCCGTCGTCACCGACTATGCCGAGCTGATCCCCGGCGCCGCCGAGACTGTTGCCAATCTGCGCCGGCGCGGGCTCAGGATCGGCTCGACCACGGGCTATACCCGCGAGATCATGGAACGCCTGCTGCCGGCCGCGGCTGCGCAGGGCTATCGGCCCGACAATCTCGTCTGCGCCGGCGATCTCGCGGAAGGGCGGCCGAGTCCGCTGATGATGTATCGCTGCTTCGCCGATCTCGGCGTCTATCCGCCCGCCAGCGTCGTCAAGGTCGACGACACCGAGCCGGGCATCGCCGAAGGCGCGGCCGCCGGCTGCTGGACGGTCGGCCTCGCCGTCTCCGGCAATTGCGTCGGCCTCTCGCTGGCGGAGTGGAACGAGTTGCCCCTGCTCGAGCAGCAGGTCCTGCGCGGCAAGGCGGCGGCGCGGCTGCGGGCCGCCGGCGCCGATTATGTCGTCGACAGCATCGCCGAGCTCGTCGGCGTGGTCGAGGCGATTGATTCGACCCTGCTGGCGCGCGCCGCGGCGAAACAGCCGGCCTGAGCCCGGAACAGCGAAAGCAGGAGCACGAACGGACCGGCGACTGCCCCTCGCCGGAGCTCGCCCCGCTTTGCCCGCGAATGCGGCACGGATGCCCAATTTAGAACGATTGACAAACAAAACGGCAGCGCTGAGAGTTCGTAGGTATACAAACGAATTTCCTTGCCGGCTTGGCGCCATTGATGCGCCCGGCTTAGGGTGGGGAGCCGCGGCGAGGGGCCGCAAGCAAGAAGATCGATCAGCCAGTGGGGGACAGCCATGAAGATTGACCGTCGCCAATTCGTCAGCGGAGCCGTGATCGGAGCGGCCACGCTGGCAACGCCCTCGCTGCTGCGCGCCCAGGGTGCGCCGATCAGGATCGGCGAGATCAACAGCTACACCTCCCAGCCAGCCTTCCTGAAGCCCTATCGCCAGGGCTGGGAACTCGCGCAGGAGCAGGTCAACGCCGCCGGTGGCGTGCTCGGCCGCAAGATCGAGACGCTGTTCCGCGACGATGCCGGCAAGCCCGAGGATTCGGTGCGCCTCGCTGGCGAGCTGATCAATGCCGAGAAGGTCGATCTGCTGTCCGGCGGCTTCCTCTCCAATGTCGGCCTCGCCATCGCCGACTACGCCCTCCAGAACAAGCGGCTCTACGTCGCCTCCGAGCCGCTTTCCGACGCGATCGTCTGGGCCAAGGGCAACCGCTACACCTTCCGCCTGCGCCCCTCGACCTACATGCAGGCGGCGATGCTGGTCGAAGAGGCCGCCAAGCTCCCGGCCAAGAAATGGGCGACCGTCGCGCCGAACTATGAGTACGGCCAGTCGGCGGTGAAGTGGTTCAAGGAGCTGCTCAAGAAGGCGCGGCCCGATGTCGAGTTCGTCGCCGAGCAGTTCCCGGCGCTCGGCCGCATCGATGCGGGCGCCACCGTGCAGGCGCTCGAGGCGGCCAAGCCCGACGCGATCTTCAACGTCACCTTCGCCGCCGATCTCGCCAATTTCGTCCGCCAGGGCAATACGCGCGGGCTGTTCGAGGGCCGCGCCGTCGCCTCGATGCTGACCGGCGAGCCGGAATATCTCGACCCGCTCGGCGCCGAGGCCCCGGTCGGCTGGATCGTCACCGGCTATCCCCAGGCCGACATCCAGACGCCGGACCACGTCAAGTTCCGCGAAGCCTATCGCGCCAAGTACAACGACTATCCGCGGCTCGGCTCGGTCGTCGGCTACGACACGATGAACGCCATCGCCGCCGGCCTCGCCAAGGCGGGCACGACCGACAATGAGAAGCTCGTCGACGCGCTGAAGGGGCTGAAGTTCACCTCGGCCTTCGGCCCGGTCGAGTTCCGCGCTTCCGACCATCAGGCGACGCTCGGCGCCTATGTCGGCAAGACCGCGGTCAAGAACGGCAAGGGCGTGATGGTCGACTGGCGCTATGCCGACGGTGCCAAATACCTGCCCTCGGATGCCGAGGTGAAGGCGCTGCGCCCGGCGGGCTGAAGTCGCCGGTTCGACTGGTTTCGTCGACGAAAAGACAGCGACTGCGGCTCCGAAAGGACCTGCGGCCTGTAACGAGGTGCGCCGTCATTCCCGGCCGCAGCGCAGCGGAGCGCCGGGATCCATTGTAGAGCGCCGCGTTCTAAGATGGATCCCGGAGCGACCTTCGGTCGTCCGGGATGACACGCGGTTGGAATGCGCTTTGGCAGCTCCCGAATGAGACCTCATCCATGATCGACCTGATTTTCGCGCAGACGCTGAACGGTCTGGCCTCGGCCTCGTCGCTGTTCCTCGTCGCCTGCGGGCTCTCGATCATCTTCGGCGTGACGCGGATCGTGAACTTCGCGCATGGCTCCTTCTACATGCTGGGCGCCTATCTCGCCTTCACGCTGGTCTCCTATTTCGGCGGCTCCGAAGCGCTCGGCTTCTGGGGCGGGGTCGTGCTCGCCGCGTTGATCGTTGCGGCGATCGGTGCCCTGGTCGAGATCACCGTATTGCGCCGGATCTATCAGGCGCCGGAACTCTTCCAGCTGCTCGCCACCTTCGGCCTGGTGCTGATGGTGCAGGACATCGCACTCGCGATCTGGGGAGCGGAGGACAAGCTCGGCCCGCGCGCGCCGGGCTTCAAGAGCTTCGTCGTGCTGATGGGCAGCCGCTTCCCGACCTATGAGCTCTTCCTGATCGTGGTCGGGCCGATCATGCTCGCCCTGCTCTGGTTCCTGTTCCAGAAGACGCGCTGGGGCACTTTGGTGCGCGCCGCGACGCAGGACCGCGAGATGGTCGGCGCGCTCGGCGTCAACCAGCGCCTGCTCTTCACCTCGGTCTTCGCCTTCGGCGCGGGGCTCGCCGGGCTCGGTGGCGCGCTGCAGCTCCCGCGCGAGGCGGTCAACCTGCACATGGACCTGTCGATGATCGCCGAGGCCTTCGTCGTGGTCGTCGTCGGCGGGCTCGGCAGCGTCACTGGTGCCTATCTCGCCGCCGTGCTGATCGGCGTGATCCACGCCTTCGGCATCCTGATCTTCCCGAAGATCACGCTCGTCCTGGTCTTCCTGGTCATGGCGGTGGTGCTGATGGTCAAGCCCTATGGGCTGATGGGCAGGCGGCCGGTCGGCAGCGCCCATGCCCATGGCCCGGTCGAGCCCTTGCTGCTGCCGGCGAGCTCCGCCGCCAAGGGCCTCGGCCTGCTGGCGCTGGCACTGCTCCTGGTTGCGCCCTTCATCGTCGCCGATCACTGGCTGCTGACCCTGACCGAGCTCTCGATCTTCGCGCTCTTCGCCGCGTCGCTGCACCTGATGATGGGGCCCGGGGGCATGGCCTCCTTCGGCCACGCCGCCTATTTCGGCCTCGGCGCCTATGGCGCGGCGCTCGCCGTGAAATGGCTCGCTCTGCCGATGCTGCCGGCGCTCGCCTTTGCGCCCTTCCTGGCGGGCATTGCCGGCTTCGTCTTCGGCTGGTTCTGCGTCCGGCTCTCGGGCGTCTATCTGGCGATGCTGACGCTGGCCTTCGCCCAGATCGCCTGGGCGACCGCCTTCCAATGGGTCGATCTCACCGGCGGCGACAACGGCATCCTCGGCGTCTGGCCGGCTGCCTGGGCGAGCTCGAAACTGGTTTTCTATTATCTCACGCTGGTGATCTGCGTCGCCTTCGTGCTGCTGCTGCGGGTCTTCGTCTTCGCGCCCTTCGGCTATGCTCTGCGGGCGGGGCGCGACAGCCCGCTCAGGGCCGAGGCGATCGGCCTGCCGGTGATGCGCATCCAGTGGCTCGCCTTCATCATCGCCGCCTTCGCGGCGGGCATTGCCGGCTCGCTCTTCGCCTTCTTCAAGGGGTCGGTCTTCCCGACCTATATGGCGATCCCGCGCTCGGTCGACGCGCTGCTGATGGTGCTGCTCGGCGGCGTCCAGACGGTTTCGGGCCCGATCGTCGGCGCCTTCGCCTTCATGGGCCTGCAGGAGCAGCTCGCCAAGGCGACGATGTACTGGCGTTTCGTGCTCGGCGCCTCGATCGTGCTGCTCGTCATCCTGTTCCCGCGCGGGCTGGTCGGCACCACGCTCGCGCTTGCCGAGCGCCGCCGCGAGGATGGCGGCGCCGCGCCTGCCGCCACGCCGGAGCCCGCCCGATGACGCCGGTCCTCGAAGTCCGCAATCTCGGCAAATCCTTCGGCGGCGTCCGCGCCGTCGACGATGTCAGCTTTGAGGTCGAGGCCGGCAAGCTGCTCGCTCTGATCGGCCCGAACGGCGCCGGCAAGACCACCTGCTTCAACATGCTGAACGGCCAGCTGCCCTCCGATCGCGGCGAGGTCATCCTCGCCGGCCGCCGCATCAGCGGGCTGAAGCCGCGCGAGGTCTGGCGGCTCGGCGTTGGCCGCACCTTCCAGATCACCGCCACCTTCGCTTCGATGAGCGTGCGCGAGAACGTCCAGATGGCGCTGATCTCGCATGCCGGCGAGATCTGGAAACTGTTCGGCCGGGCCAAGGATCGCTACGTCGCCGAAGCCGACGCGCTGCTCAGCCAAGTCGGCATGCTCGATCAGGCCGAGCGCGCCTGCGGCGTGCTCGCCTATGGCGATCTGAAGCGCGTCGAGCTCGCCGTCGCCATCGCCAACCAGCCAAAACTCCTGCTGATGGACGAGCCGACGGCCGGCATGGCGCCGCGCGAGCGCATCGCCCTGATGGCGCTGACCGCCGAAATCGCCCGGCAGCGTGGCATCGCCGTGCTCTTCACCGAGCACGACATGGATGTCGTCTTCGCCCATTCCGATGCCGTGCTGGTGCTCGACCGCGGCCGGTTGATCGCACAGGGCAAGGCCGAGGAGGTCCGCAACGACCCGGCGGTACGCGCCGTCTATCTTGGCTCCGGCGCGACTTCGGGAGGCCATTGATGAGCGCCACCATGCTCGAGATCGAAGGGCTGAACGCCTATTACGGCCGCGCCCATATCCTGCAGGGCGTCGGCTTCTCGATGGACCGCGGCGAGGTGCTGGCGCTGATGGGCCGCAATGGCGCCGGCAAGTCGACGACGATGAAGGCGGTGATGGGGCTCGTTGCGCCGCAATCGGGCCGCGTCGTCTTCGACGGGCAGCCGATCGCCGGGCGCGAGCCCTTCGAGATCGCAAGGCTCGGCCTCGGCTATGTCCCCGAGGACCGGCGGGTCTTCTCCGAGCTCAGCGTCATGGAGAACCTCGCCGTCGGGCGCCGGCCGCGCCGCGAGAACGTGCCCTACTGGACGCCGGAGCGCCTGTTCGAGCTCTTCCCCAATCTCGGCCGCATGCGCGACCGGCCGGGCGGGGCGATGTCGGGCGGTGAGCAGCAGATGCTGACCATCGCCCGCACCTTGATGGGCAATCCCAGCCTCGTCCTGCTCGACGAGCCCTCGGAAGGGCTCGCCCCGGTCATCGTCGAGGAGATGGCCAAGACCATTCTGGCGCTGAAGAGCGAGGGGCTCTCGGTGCTGATCTCCGAGCAGAACCTGCATTTCGCCGGCTCGGTCGCCGACCGCGCCACGATCATTGAGAAGGGTCTGATCCGCTTCTCCGGCACCATGGCCGAGCTCAAGGCGAATGAGGCCGTGCGCTCGCAGTATCTATCGGTCTAGCAGGGCCAGCGAAATTACGCCGGAAGCCCGGATCTTCGGCGACCCGCGAAGTTGAAAGCACTCAATGCTCCCACTACCGACAACCTAGAAGCGATCGAGAACGATCTTTCCCAGTGTGGGTGTCGCCATTTTGTAGTCCGCAAATGCGCACGCCGAACGGCTCTCTCGCCATCGCAAAACGCAATGGCGAGCTAGACCGAATCGGCACTTTCGGTTATAAATGAAGACCCGCCGGAGTGGCGTAAGCCACCCTGGGCGGGCGAGCCAAAGATAGCCTGCCAGAGCTTCAGCCCTAGCTACGCTATTATGACGGCTTGCCACATGGGATACTCCTTTCTCGGCCTCGGCCGCAGTTTGGTAGACTCTCGTGAAGCCAACGGGCGATGTCTTGGAGGACACCCGTTAGCGGTGGAAAGGTGGAGGCGGGGGGAGTCGAACTCCAGGGGGAGACGCTGCAAATCGTTCCCTGGCACCGGCCTAGCCGCCCCCATTCTCAGCGGGTCCAGTCTTCGGACTGGGCCCGTTTTCTTGTTGATTGCTTCTATTGCCGCTTCGACCGTCGACGAGAAGGTCGTCGAATTCGTCGTCGACCGTGGGTTTACGCTTTACTGTCCAGCCGAGTCTGCCATGTGAGAGAAACTCATCGCTGTTGTGCAAGAGTGCCGACAGGTTGTTCTGCGGATCGTTCCCACCCAGCTTGATTCCTCGTGCCTCCACCAGCTTGAAGATCTCAGCTGTCTTCATTGGCAAACTCTGCTCCCGAAGAATCTCTCTTGCCGCAGCCAAAGCCTGCTGCCTCTCGGGGGAGGTACGTCGATTGCTCGGTTTGGGGGAACGATCTGGCTCGATGGCCGCAATCTGTATTGCCGTCGCCTCAGGCGCCTGCCGCCCTTCGTAGAGAGCCAGCATTTTTTGCAGCTCGTGCAACTTGATCGCGCGCGGATCGGGAGACGCTCGAAGCGACGCTTCGAGCCCGGCAATCTCAGCCCTCATGGCAGCGACGAAGTCCATGACAGAGTCCCCTGTGCCACGCCTATATAACACAGATCGGGGCTGTCCCAATATCCCACAATGGGAAAACGCTGCCAATTTTGAAAATTTTGTAGTTAAAAGTTGGCAAGACCGACTTGACAAGTGGGAGTAATTAATTCGCGCTCACGCGAATCGTGATCGGGCTGTGGCATTAAGGGAGTCGTCGCCCTACCCACGGTGGGTAAGTGCTTGTAGTTGGATGAGCTCTTGCCCACGCAGAGACAAAAAACCCCGGAAGCTTGCGCTTCCGGGGCAGGTGCCCGGCAGTGACCATGCCAGGTGGGAGGAAGCTTACCAGCCGGCCAGGACCTGGCCCTTGAAGCGCTCGGCGACGAAGGCCTTCACCTCGGGCGTGTGATAGGTCTCAAGCAGCGTCTTGACCCAGGGCTTGTCCTTGTCGGCGGTGCGCACCGCGATGACGTTGACATAGGGACCCTTGGCGTCCTCGCGCAGGATCGCCGAGGTCGGCTCGATCTTGGCGTCGACGGCATAGTTGGTGTTGATCGCGGCGGCGGCGACGTCGGCCAGCGAGCGCGGCGTCTGGGCGGCCTCGATCTCGATGATCTTCAGCTTCTTCGGGTTCGAGGTGATGTCGGCGACCGTCGGCTTGAAGCCGGTGCCGTCCTTCAGCTTGATCACGCCCTTGTCCTGCAGCAGCAGCAGGGCACGGCCGCCATTGGTCGGGTCGTTCTGGATCGCGACCGTGGCCCCGTCCGGAATCTCGGCCCAGCTCTTGTACTTCGACGAGTAGATGCCGAGCGGGAAGTTCACGGTCAGGCCGACGCTGGTCAGCTTGAAATTCCGGTCCTTCACCTGGTTGTCGAGATAGGGCTGGTGCTGGAAGGAGTTGGCCTCGAGCTCGCCGGCGTCGAGCGCCTGGTTCGGCACGACATAGTCGGAGAACTCGATGATCTTGATGTCGAGCCCCTTCTGGGCGGCGAGCGGCTTCACCTTCTCGAGGATCTCGGCATGCGGGCCGGGCGAGACCCCGATGCGGAGCACCTGGTTCTGCTGGGCGAGCGCCGGGCCGGCGACGGTGACTGCGAAAGCGGCGGCGAGAATGGTCCTGCGGGTGGTCATGGAACGGACTCCGTTCTTGGAGATTGCGGGAGGCGACGGCTTCACCAGGTAGGCAGGATCGAGCCCTTGAAGCGCTCGGCGACGAAGGCCTTGATCTCGGGCGAGCGGTAGCTGTCGACCAGCGCCTGAACCCAGGGCTTGTCCTTGTCGACGCTGCGCACCGCGATCAGGTTGGTGTAGGGGCCCTTGGGCGCCTCGCGCAGGATCGCCGAGTTCGGGTCGAGCTTGGCGTCGACAGCATAGCTCGTATTGATCGCCGCGGCAGCGACGTCGGCGAGCGAGCGCACCGTCTGCCCGGCCTCGATCTCGACGATCTTCAGCTTCTTCGGGTTCTCGGTGATGTCGAGCACGGTCGGCTTGAAGCCGGTGCCGTCCTTCAGCTTGATCACGCCCTTGTCCTGCAGCAGCAGCAGGGCGCGGCCACCATTGGTCGGGTCGTTCTGGATCGAGACGGTGGCGCCGTCCGGCACCTCGGCCCAGCTCTTGTACTTCGCCGAGTAGATCCCCATCGGGAAATTGACGGTGGTCGCGACGCTCGCGATCTTGAAGCCGCGATCCTTCACCTGGTTGTCGAGATAGGGCTGGTGCTGGAAGGCATTGGCCTCGAGGTCGCCGGTGTCGAGCGCCTGGTTCGGGATGACGAAATCCGAGAACTCGAAGATTTTGAGCTCATAGCCCTTCTTGGCGATGATCGGCTTGATCTGCTCGACGATCTCGGCATGCGGGCCGGGGGTGACGCCGATGCGGATCACCTGGTTCTGCTGGGCGAGGGCGCCCGAAGCGGACAAGGAGAGGGCGGCGGCGGCAGCCAGCAGGCTGCGCCGGGAAAGCAAGGTCGACATGGTAGGCTCCGGCTGAGGAAGAAGGTTCGCTTGGCGCTCAGGCGTGACGCAGGCGCTTGTTGAGATGGCGGGCGAGGCGGTCGCCGAGGCTCTGCACGGCCTGGACGAGGACGATCAGCACCGCGACGACCGCAGCCATCACTTCGGGCATGAAGCGCTGATAGCCATAGCGGATGCCGAGATCGCCGAGGCCGCCACCGCCGACGGCGCCGACCATGGCCGAGAAGCCGATCAGGCTGACGAGAGCGAGCGTCAGGCCGAGGGTGATCGCCGGCAGCGCCTCGGGAACGAGGACCTTGCGCACGATCTGCACCGGCGTCGCGCCCATGGAGCGCGCCGCCTCGACCAGCCCCTGGTCGACCTCGCGGATGGCGCCCTCGATGAGGCGGGCGATGAACGGCGTCGCCGCGACCGTCAGCGGCACGGTCGCCGCCGTGGTGCCGATCGAGGTGCCGGCGATCAGCCGGGTGAACGGGATGATCGCGACGACCAGGATGATGAAGGGCGTCGAACGCGTGGCGTTGACCAGCGTGCCGAGGATCGCGTTGACGGCCGGGGCGGCGAAGAGCTCGCCGCGCTTGCTCGTCGCCAGGAAGACGCCGAGCGGCAGGCCGAGCAGGGTGCCGAGCCCGGCGGCGATCGCGACCATCAGCAGCGTGTCGCCGGTGGCCTGGATGATGAGGCGGATGAGTTCAGGCGACATGACCGATGACCTCTGCCTTGAGTTCGAGGCCCTTCAGCGCGCCGAGCACGGCACCGAGGCCGGGTTCTTCGGAGGGAACCGAGACGAGCAGGCTGCCGAAGGGTTTGCCGGCGATGGCGTCGATTCGCCCCGCCAGGATGTTGACGTCGATGCCTATCGTGGAGCCGAGCCGGCTGATCACCGGCGCGGTGGCGTTGGCGCCGGAGAAGGTGACGCGCAGCACGGCGCTGCCGCCGGCCAGCGGCGTCTCGCGCAGCCGCCCGGCAAGATGGGCCGGCAATTCGACGCCGGTGACCGTTTCGACGAAGCGGGCGGTCGTCGGATGCTGCGGCCGGGTGAAGACCTCGAAGGTCTCGCCCTCTTCGACGATGCGCCCGCCCTCGATCACCGCGACCCGGTCGCAGATCTCCTTGATCACCGGGATTTCATGCGTGATCAGCAGGATGGTGACGCCGAGCTCGCGGTTGACCTGCTTGAGCAGCGCCAGGATCGACTGCGTCGTCTCGGGGTCGAGTGCCGAGGTCGCCTCGTCGCAGAGCAGCACCTTCGGGTCGGTCGCCAGCGCCCTTGCGATACCGACACGCTGCTTCTGCCCGCCCGAGAGCTCGGCCGGATAGCGCTCGCGCTTGTCGGCGAGGCCGACGAGGTCGAGCAGCTTCTCGACCCGCCCGGCGATCTCGCTCTTCGGCGTGCCGTCGATCTCGAGCGGCAGCGCGACATTGTCGAACACCGTGCGCGAGGAGAGCAGGTTGAAATGCTGGAAGATCATGCCGGTCGAGCGGCGGCGCGTCCGCCAGCCGGCCTCGGTCAGGTCGGTGACATCGTCGCCCTCGATCAGGATGCGGCCGGAGCTGGCGCGCTCCAGCCCGTTGACCAGGCGGATCAGGGTCGACTTGCCGGCGCCGGAGCGGCCGATCACGCCGACGATGGCGCCGCGCGGCACGTCGAGGTCGATGCCTTCCAGCGCCGTGACCGGCTTCTGGCCGCGCCGGCCGGCGAAGACCTTGCCGACCCGCTCGAAGCGGATGACCGGCTCGGCCAATGGCGCGATCTCGGCCGCGACGCGGAAGGCGTCGGGTTTCAGGGGGGCGTTCATCATGACCTCAGTATAGCGTGTGGCAGGACCAGTGGGTGATGCTGATCTGCTCGAGCGTCACCTGCCGGACCGATCGGCGCTGCGCCTCGTCGTCGACCGAAAAGGAGGGTTGGTCGAGCCGGCGTGGCGCGGCGGGCAGAGCCTCGCCGAGCCAGAGCGCGAGGCGCCGGCGCAGGGTTTCGAGCCCGGACATCACTCGCCTCAGGCCGCCAGCCGCGTCTGGCCCTGACGGCGCGGCGCGACGAGCAAACGGGCGGCGCGTTCGGCCGCGCCTGGCGTCGCGAAGCGCTCGCCCTCGAGCCGGTCGAAGGCCGAAGCCGCCGAGATGAAGGTGAAGAAGCGCTCGCCAGCGCGGCGCGCCACCAGCCCGGCCTGGGTCTCGCCGACCTCGATGACATAGGCGAGTGTGGCCTGGGCGAGCGTCGGCTGGGCGGTGACGGGCTGATCGGATGCAAGGGAAGTGAACTGCGACATGACGTGACCTCCGCCGCGATGCGGCGTCTCGAAGGATGAATCTGTTCGGAAGAAAATCCGCCGCGCGGGCGGTCTCAGCGCTGGCTCAGCGCCGACAACAGAACATCATCGAACGAAGGGTCGGTTCGATCGGAGGAAGGGAATGATCGGTCATGTTGCTCTCCGCTTTAGCGTTTGGTGACGCGGCGCAAGCTGCTCGCTCAAATCTCCGCGGTCACGGGGCTGAGCCGGTGACAGGCCCAATCTAGGCAGTGTCGTTCTTCGTGTCAATCCAATCGTTCTTTTAAAGAGACATGTTCTCGGAGAAGAATTTTCTCCGGGCGTCGAGGCGGCCGAAACTGCGCGCGAGGCCGTGAATGGCGCATCGCAGCGCCTGTTCTGGCGCGCCGCCGCTCCGACCTGCTATCGTCCCGCCATGGCTATTCGCGATTCGGACCTCGCATGAACCAGGCGGTGCGCGGCGTCAGCATCGCCGACGGGCGGATGACGATCGACGGCGTCGCCGGCGCCTTCATCCAGGCCGTCGGCCGCCCGCTCGCTCTGGAGGCGGACGGGCTCGCTCTGGTGCGCGGCCATGTCTGGCGCGAGGGTGTGCGGCACGAGGCCGACCGCATCGAGGGACGGGCCCGGCCGCGCGAGGCGAGCCTGCACCGGGCCGGTCATCCTGGCGAGGCCCATGACATCGCCCTGACGATCCGGCCCTTTCCGACCGAAGGCGCGCAGGCGCCATTGCTGCGGCTCGGCCTTGCCGGCGATGCGCAGGAGGCCGGGCTCGACCAGAACTACCGCGCCGACCTCTTCCTGCCGCAGCCGCTCTTCGCCGAGCTCGGCCGCGATCTCGCCGAGAAGGCGCCCCTGCATTTGTCGCTCAGCGCCGCCACCGATCTCTGGCTGCGCGAGGCCGAGCCCGAGGCATTGCCCGGCCGCCCGCTCGCCTTCCATCTCGGGCTCGAGGCCGCCAGCGGCCGCAGCGCCAGCGGCCATGGCCGGGTCGAGTCGATCGAATGGGGCAGGGCCGGCCCCGCCAGCCCAGCCCAGCAGGCCCAAGCCGATGCGGCCACCGAGGCCGATCCCGAAGAGGAGCCGGAGGATCCGGTGTCCGAGCAGCTCAGGCGGATCAATTGGAGCCTGAAGCAGGTTCTGATCGTGCTCGCCTTCCTGATGTTGATCATTGCGCTGAAATAGCGCCGAACCTTCCTGCCCTGCCGGCGTTGCTTCGGGACAAGCCAGGGACAGAGGGCCATGCTCGACATTCTCCCCGCAGCCGACCATGTCGCCGCCTTTCGCATCACCGGCACGCTGACCGAGCCGGATTTCGACCGGCTGATCGCCGAGATCGAGGCCAAGCTCGAACGACATGAGAAGCTCGGCATCCTCGCCGATCTCACCGGCTTCGAGGACATGACCTTCCGCGCCGGCCTCAAGGATGCCCGCTACGGCTTCGGCAAGATCCTGCAATGGCACCGTTTCCCGCGTGAGGCGGTGGTCACCGACAAGGGCTGGATCGAGACCCTGGTCGCGATCGCGAGCCCGCTCGTGCCCTTCGTCGAGGTCAGGAGCTTCAAGCCCGGCGCCTTCGACGCGGCGCTCGCCTGGGCGAGCGAGATCGAGGGCGGGCCGAACGCCTGATTCCCCGTTTTCACCCCGAGCCGGCGGAAACGCGCCGGTCCCAAGATGAACGGCAGCCGACTGGCCCGTTCAGGCGGGGTTCCGCGCCCCGCTGCTCAAATGCCCATCAGCAGACGAAGGAGACCAGTCATGCGTCACATTCTCATCGCCGCGACCATCGCACTGGGCGCCGCCGTCACGCCGGCCGCAGCCGGCGAGGCCTTTGGCGGCGCGGCCGGCCTCGACAAGCTCGAGGCGACCTATGTCCGCCACAACCGCGAGCACCGGATGTGGGAGATCCAGCGCAACATGGAGCGCCAGCACCGCTATGAGCGCCGCCATCGCCATCGCTATCGCGACGGCTACGGCTATGGCTATGGCCGCCGCCATGGCGGCCCGCCGCCCTGGGCCCCGGCCCATGGCCGCCGCTATCGCGACGCCTACGACCGCTGGTAAGGCGGTCCGTCCCCCGCGCCCTTCGTGCCCCTGTTCCCCACAAGCGAAGGGCGCGGGAATTTCGACGCTCTGCCTTCTCCCCTTGCGGGAGAAGGTGGCGCGGAGCGCCGGATGAGGGGTCGCGCAGCGCTATGCGGTTTCGGCCGCTGCAAGCGCTAATCTGTCAAGGTCGCGAGACCCCTCACCCCGACCCTCTCCCGCAAGGGGAGAGGGGGCAGGTCCCGCCTCCCGCGCCCAAGCCTTTCCCCGCCCGCAGGCTCGCCTGCGGGCGTTGTCGCATCTGAGGGGCAGCGGAGCGCCGCGAGGCGCGGTTTGGTATCCGCTTCCGTGGCCGGGAGCGGCGCGGATGGGTTGAGCCACCACCCGCACGCCCCGTGGCGCTCCGCCAGGCGGCGATTTGAAAACTCCGGGCCGCGCTTCATTCGGATCTTGCCCCGATCCCGTCCGCTGCCTTCGCCAGTTCCCCTCTTCGGGTCGTCGCGTCGGCGCTCGGGCGGTTCACGATCGGCGGCAGGTCCGGCTAGCGAGCTCCTCGCGCAGGGGCCGTAGTACCCCCAGGTCGGTTCCCGAAGCCTCCCGGGACCGGGGTGCAAGCCCGGCCGCAGGCGCCGCGCCCACCCCGCCAAACGACATGCCTCCGGTCGGCCGCCCCTCGGGGATGGGATGCGGGGGATCATACGGGAGATTGGGAGGACGGGGATAAGTTCGGCGCTCAGCCAAGCGTCACGCGCGCAGAAACATTCAAGAAGTGCGGGGATGCGGATAATTTGCCTCGATAGGCCTTGGCGATGCTCTAGACATGATCCCAGCGCCGATGGCTTTGCATTCTAGTACATGGGATTCGGGCGATTAGGCTTGACGAAATGGGAGGCTCAGACTGTAACTTCTGCCCGCGGCGAAACACGATGCTGCGTTGTCTGTAAACGGGACTACGCTAGATAGACCCGATACATAATATATTTGGGATGGAAATGAAGCATTCTCATGAATTTAGAGACCCGATACATACTTTTATTCATGTCAGGTCCGATGAAAGAAAAGTGATAAATTCTGAACCATTTCAGAGGCTAAGAAATATTCATCAGCTAGCACTAACTTATTTGGTTTATCCTGGAGCAACTCACCGAAGATTTGAGCATTCTCTGGGAGTTATGCACCTAGCTTCCCAGATATATGATATCATTACGGGACCTGGAAATGTTCATTCTAGAATAAATTACTTGTTACCGGACGGTGATTCACTCAGGTACTGGCGATCTGTAATTCGTATGGCAGCACTTTGCCACGATATTGGACATTTACCATTTTCACATGCGGCAGAGCATAAGTTATTACCTAAAGGTTGGGACCATGAGAGAATTACTAAAGATCTTATTCTTTCTGATGAAATGAAAGAGATTTGGAATAACATGACTGCGCCTCTTCGGCCGGAGGATGTAGTTAAACTTTCTGTTGGAGTGAAAAAGTGCCCGGAGCTACAATTTACTATTTGGGAGACTATACTTTCTGAGGTTATTGTCGGGGACTCTTTTGGAGCCGACAGAATGGACTATTTACTAAGAGATTCGTACCATGCGGGCGTTCAGTATGGGCGGTTTGATCATAACAGATTGATTAATTCCATAAGGATACTCCCCAGATCGGAAAAGGGAAGCTTAGAGCCCTCACTTGGGATAGAGCAGGGTGGTCTTGAGGCGGCGGAGTCGCTTATTCTAGCAAGATATTTCATATACAGACAAGTATATTTTCATCACATAAGACGTGTATATGATATACATTTGATTGATTTTTTACAAAATTGGCTGCCTGCTGGCCAATTTGGAACTAATAAGCATGATCATTTATCGATGACTGATGCCGAAGTTATCTCAGGCATCAGGCAATGCGCCATTGATCCGCAGCATCAAGCGCACGATGCAGCATCACGTATACAGAATCGTAACCATTTTAGGCGAGTGTTTACCGGAGTGCCCGGGGATAAAGCAGGTGCCGTTTTGGAGCCGGGCAAGGCCTTGTTTGAGCAGGCTTGCAAGGTGTTCGGTGACGAAAGGCTGAGGCACGACTACGTGCCGCCAAAGGCATCAACTCCTGACTTTCCAGTCCTGCTTTATGACGGAGCCGTTGCTTCCTGTCACGGACTGTCGCAGGTCATGGAAAATATTCCTACAATGGAGGTCGATTCGATTTACTGTTGCCAGTCGGTTCAAGCGGACGTAAAGCAGTGGCTCGAACAAAACAAGAATCAAATTCTGAACCTAGCAGGGCAAGAGAACCTCATATGACGGTATCGACTAAGGAAAACTTACTCGCAGTTGACCTTGAGTTGATCGCTCGCCTTAAAGAGGTTGGGAGTTGGTGTGGCGAGACCCACGTTCAAAAATCTATGTTCTTGCTGTCTACAGTCCTAGATTCTGATCTGGGGTATGAATTCATTATTTATAAGCATGGGCCGTTCAGCTTTGATTTTCGTGATGATTTGATAGCGCTCCAATCAATCGGTGCAGTCAAACTCAACACAACCGTCCCTGGATACGGACCGAGTTTTGAGATTAGCGATTTTGCAAATAAGATTCGTGAGAAGAACAAGGAGTTTATCAAAAGACATTTGAAATCTATCGATTTTATCGTGAAGAAATTTGGTAAAAATGATGTTAAGTTCCTAGAAAAGATAACTACCGCAATTTATATTGCGAAAAATGCTAGCTCTGAAAGCGAATCCTCTTGGGTTGCCAAGATGCACGAGCTGAAGCCGCACATTCCATTTAAGGAGTGCGAAGCTGCAGTGAATAGTGCTCAAATTTACCTTTCCGAGGTCAAACAATTCAGAAAGTGAGCTGAGGAGGGCCTGCTACCTCCGCCTTCCCCGCCTCTCCCCCGCCCCCTTCGGCCGCGATTCCGGCACCGGGCCCATTTCGTCGAGCCCGGGCTTCCGCGGTCGCGCCACGCGCGCGAGCGGCTTGGCTTCACCCCCGCCCCAATTATGCGGGCCCATATCGGCGTCGGTCGGCTTGCGGGCGCGGGTCGGCAGGTTGGCGCTGGCCCCGTAGGACCGCTCGCCCTGGTACTTGCCGGCGCTGCCCTCGACATCGCTCTGGCGGGCGAGCGGGTCGTCGGCGATGGCGAGCTCGGTCGCCTGCAGGCGCTTGATCTCGTCGCGCAGGCGGGCGGCGGTCTCGAATTCGAGGTCGGCGGCGGCCTCGCGCATGCGCTTTTCGAGATCGGCGATCGCGGCCTTGAGGTTGTGGCCGGCGACCGGCGCCTCGACCAGCCCGCGATCGACGGTGACATGGTCGCGCTCATAGACCGAGCCGAGGATGTCGCCGATGTTCTTCTTCACCGTCTGCGGCGTGATGCCGTGCTCTTCATTGTAGGCGAGCTGCTTCTCGCGCCGGCGATTGGTCTCGGCCATCGCCCGCTCCATCGAGCCGGTGATGTGGTCGGCATAGAGCACGACCTTGCCGTCGACGTTTCGGGCGGCGCGGCCGATGGTCTGGATCAGCGAGGTCTCGGAGCGCAGGAAACCTTCCTTGTCGGCGTCGAGAATGGCGACGAAGCCGCATTCGGGAATGTCGAGGCCCTCGCGCAGCAGGTTGATGCCGACGAGGACGTCGAACGTCCCGAGGCGCAGATCGCGCAGGATCTCGATGCGCTCGATCGTGTCGATGTCGGAGTGCATGTAGCGCACGCGCACGCCGTTCTCGTGCAGGTACTCGGTCAAGTCCTCGGCCATGCGCTTGGTCAGCACGGTGACGAGGGTGCGGTAGCCCTTCTCGGTGACCTCCTTGATCTCGTCGAGCAGGTCGGCGACTTGGTGCTTGGCCGGGCGGATCTCGACCGGCGGGTCGATCAGCCCGGTCGGGCGGATGACCTGCTCGGTGAAGACGCCGCCGGTCTGCTCCATCTCCCATGAGCCGGGGGTGGCCGAGACATGCACCGAGGCGGGGCGCATCGCGTCCCATTCCTCGAAGCGCAGCGGCCGGTTGTCCATGCAGGAGGGCAGGCGGAAGCCGTATTCGGCGAGCGTCGCCTTGCGGCGGAAGTCGCCCTTGTACATCGCGCCGATCTGCGGGACCGTGACATGGCTTTCGTCGGTGAAGACGAGGGCGTTGTCGGGCAGGTACTCGAACAGGGTCGGCGGCGGCTCGCCCGGCTTGCGGCCGGTGAGATAGCGCGAATAGTTCTCGATGCCGTTGCAGGAGCCGGTGGCCTCGATCATCTCGATGTCGAAGGTGCAGCGCTGGTCGAGCCGCTGCGCCTCGAGATAGCGCCCCATGCGGTTGAGCTCGTCGAGCCGGCCCTTCAGCTCCTCCTTGATCGACTTCACCGCCTGGTTCAGCGTCGGCCGCGGCGTGGTGTAGTGCGAATTGCCGTAGACCTTGATGAATTCGAGCTCGCCGGTCTTCTGGCCGGTGAGCGGATCGAATTCCGAGATGCTCTCGATCTCGTCGCCGAACAGGCCGATGCGCCAGGCGCGGTCCTCATAGTGGGCCGGGTAGAGCTCGACCGTGTCGCCCCGGACCCGGAAGGTGCCGCGCGCAAAATCGTGCTGGACGCGCTTGTACTGCAGCGCCACGAGGTCGGCGATCAGCTGGCGCTGCTCGATGCGCTCGCCGAGCTTCAGCGAGAAGGTCATCGCCGTATAGGTCTCGACCGAGCCGATGCCGTAGATGCAGGAGACCGAGGCGACGATGATCACGTCGTCGCGCTCCAGCAGCGAGCGCGTCGCCGAATGGCGCATGCGGTCGATCTGCTCGTTGATCGAGGATTCCTTCTCGATATAGGTGTCCGAGCGCGGCACATAGGCCTCGGGCTGGTAGTAGTCGTAATAGGAGACGAAGTACTCGACCGCGTTGTCGGGGAAGAAGCTCTTGAACTCGCCGTAGAGCTGGGCCGCCAGCGTCTTGTTCGGCGCGAGGATCAATGCCGGGCGCTGCGTCTCCTCGATCACCTTGGCCATGGTGAAGGTCTTTCCGGAGCCGGTGACGCCGAGCAGCACCTGGTCGCGCTCCTGCCGGCTGATACCGTCGACGAGATCGGCGATCGCGGTCGGCTGGTCGCCCGACGGAGAGAAATCGCTCTTCATCTGAAAACGCACGCCGCCTTCCGATTTCTCGGGCCGTTCCGGCCGATGCGGCGTCCAGGGCTTGCCGGGCTCGATGAACGGGCTGCCGGTCTCCAGCAGCGTCTGCAGCGACTGCGCCGTCAGCGAGGCCGCCGTCTCGCCATCCGAGCCGGCGAAGGCGGCGTCGGCCTTCTTGGAGAGCTTGCGCTTCTTGGTCTCGCCGGCATCGCCCGGCCGCGCCTCGTAGCCGGCCTGCGGCGTGTCTTTGAAGCCGGAGGCGCCGCCCGGCACCGCCGTGCCGCGGTTGATCGCCGGGTTGAGCAGATCGGCGAGATAGCCCTCCAGCGGCTTCAGATCAGGCTTGGTCGCCTTGGAATTGGGCGTGCGGGCGCTCGCCGGCTTCTTGGCGGGCTTGGCCTTGGCCGGCTTGGTCTTGGCGGCGGGGCGTTCCGCCTCGGGCGAGACGGTGTCGGAGCTGGCATCGGGGCGCTTTGGCATGGCCGCAATATGGGCGCAGATCGCCGCCGATGCGAGGGGGCGGGCACGCGCTCCGGCCTGATTGATGACAGGAGTTGACAGGAGACGATCTGCTCGCATTAGTTGCATTAATGGGTAGTGCAATCAATGGGGGCGGCCATGCCGGGGGGCTGGGACCGATGCGGCGGCCGTCGACGCCTTCATCGCGAAATGGCGTGTCTCGGAGGGCGCGGAGCGGGCCGCCTACGCGCAGTTCCTGACCGAGTTCTGCCGATTGATCGGCGCCGAGACGCCGCTGCCGCCGACCAGCGATGCCGAGGCGGTGACCTATCGCTTCGAATATCCGGTGGCGTTCCACGATGACGCCGGTACGGCCGGCACCGGCCGCATCGACCTCTACAAGAAGTCCTGCTTCGTGCTCGAAGCCAAGCAGAGCCGCCTGAAGGGCCAGCGCAAGGAGATCCTGCTGGCCGGGGACGGGGCGGATGAGCCCTCGGCCGCGCCACGCGGTCGCCGCGGCGCCGACCGCTCGCTCGACGTCATGATGCTGCACGCCAAGCGCCAGGCCGAGCATTATGCCCGGGCTCTGCCGGCCTCGCATGGCTGGCCGCCCTTTGTCATCCTCTGCGATGTCGGGCACTGCTTCGAGTTCTATGCCGACTTTTCCGGCCAGGGGAAGAACTACGCCCAGTTCCCCGACCGGCACCGTTTCCGTGTCTATCTCGACGATCTCCGCGGCCCTGCGATCCGGGCTCGGATCGCCGGGATCTGGTCCGATCCCGGCTCGCTCGACCCCGCCCGCCATGCGGCGCTCGCGACGCGCCAGATCGCACTGCGGCTCGCCGCCGTCTCGAAGGCGCTCGAACGGCGCTACGACGCCGAGGATGTCGCGCTCTTCCTGATGCGCTGCCTGTTCACCATGTTCGCCGAGGATGTCGGCCTGATCCCGCGCGACAGCTTCAAGCGCTTGCTGCGCGAATGCCTGGAGGCGCCGAAGAGCTTCAAGCCGCTGGTCGAGGATCTCTGGCGGGCGATGGATCGCGACGACTATTCCTCGGCGGTGCGGGCGCAGATCAAGCAGTTCAACGGCCGCATGTTCGCCGAGCCGCAGGTCTTCGTGCTCGGCCGCGACGGCATCGCCGAATTGCTGGCGGCGGCCGAGCATGATTGGAGCCTGGTCGAACCGGCGATCTTCGGCGCCCTGCTCGAACAGGCGCTGGAGCCGGTCGAGCGGGCAAGGCTCGGCGCGCATTACACGCCGCGCGCCTATGTCGAGCGCCTGGTCGTCGAGACCGTGATCGCGCCGCTGCGCGACGACTGGCGGGCGGTGCTCGGCGCCGCCCAGCAGGCACGCGATGGCGGCAGTGCGCGGGTGGCACTGGCGCTGGTCGAGGCCTTCCACATTAAGCTCTGCAAGACGCGGGTGCTCGACCCTGCCTGCGGCACCGGCAATTTCCTGCATGTCGCCCAGGACCTGATGAAGCGGCTCGAGGGCGAGGTGCTGGAGACCGCCGCCGAACTCGGCGCGGTCGAGCATTTCGGCGGCTTTGCCGAACGCGGCGTCGGGCCGGGGCAGTTCTTCGGTATCGACGCCAATCGCCGGGCGGTGGCGATCGCCGATCTGATGCTCTGGATCGGCTATCTGCAATGGCATCTGCGGACGCGGGCCTACGCGCCGCGCGAGCCGATCCTGCGGAAGCTGGCGCAGATCGTGCCCGGCGACGCGCTGCTGACCTGGGATGATTGGCCGGTGCCTTCGGTGGAGGCCGGCCGCGAGGTCGCGCCGGCCAATCCGCGTCCGCCGCCCTGGCCGGAGGCGGAGTTCATCGTCGGCAACCCGCCCTTCATCGGCGGCAAGGACCTGCGCCGGCGCCTCGGCGACGGCTATGTCGCGGCGCTGCGGCTGGCCTGGCCGCAGATGAACGAGAGCGCCGACCTCGTCATGTACTGGTGGGATCGGGCCGCCGCGCTGCTCACCGCACCGGGCACGGCGCTGCGGCGCTTCGGTTTCGTCACCACCAATTCGATCACCCAGCTCTTCCAGCGCCGCACGGTCGAGCGGCATCTCGATGCGCGGAGCCCGGTCTCGCTGCTGCTGGCGGTCGCCGACCATCCCTGGACCAAGGCCGGCAAGGACGCCGCCGCGGTACGCATCGCCATGACGGTGGCCGCCGCTGGCCAGCATGAGGGACGGCTGCTCGAAGTCATCGCGGAGACGGGTCTCGACAGCGATCAGCCGCAGATCGGCTTTGCTGAGCGGGCGGGCCGGATCAATGCCGACCTCACCATCGGTGCCGACGCCTCGCAGGCCCGGCCATTGCTTGCAAACGAGGCCCTGTGCTCGCCTGGCGTCAAGCTGCACGGGGCGGGCTTCATCGTCTCGCCGGACGCGGCGCAGGCGCTCGGCCTCGGCCGGCGGCCCGGGCTCGAAGCCCATATCCGGCCCTATCGGAACGGGCGCGATCTCACCGCCCGCCCGCGGGGCGCCCTGGTCGTCGACCTGCTCGGGCTCGATGCCGGCGAGGTCCGCGAGCGCTTCCCGGAGGTCTACCAGCACGTCAAGTTGACGGTGAAGGAGGCCAAGGATGCGACCGGCAGGCTTGTTGGCCGCGATGCCAACAACCGGCAGTCCTATCGCGATCTCTGGTGGGTCTTCGGGGAACCGCGCCGCGAATTGCGCCCGGCGCTTTCCGGCCTGCAGCGCTACATCGCAACGGTCGAAACCGCCAAGCATCGCGTCTTCCAGTTCCTCGACCAGGCGATCCTGCCGGACAACATGGTCATCGCGGTCGCGCTCTCCGACGCCTTCCATCTCGGCGTGCTGTCCTCGCACTTCCACGCGATCTGGAGCCTGCAGCAAGGCGGGACCTTGGAGGACCGGCCGCGCTATTCCAAATCGCGCTGCTTCGACCCTTTTCCCTTCCCCGACGCCACGGAGAGCCAGAAGCAGGTGATCCGCGAGCCGGCCGAGGCGCTCGACGCCTTGCGCAAGCAGGTGCTGGCGGCGCATCCCGGGCTGACGCTGACCGGGCTCTACAATGTCCATGACAAGATCCGGGCGGGTTTGCCGCTGACGCCCGGCGAGGAGAATCTCCGCGACCGCGGTCTCGTCCTGATCCTCGGCGAGCATCACGACGCCATCGATGCCGCGGTGGCCGCAGCCTATGGCTGGCCGGCCGATGCCGGAGCGGAGGAGGTGCTTTCCCGTCTGATCGCCCTCAACCGCGAGCGGCGCGGCGAGGAAGCGCGCGGCGCGGTGCGCTGGCTCCGGCCGGACTATCAGCGCCCGCGCTTCGGGGAAGGCGGGGGCATGGGCGAGCAGGTCGAGGCGGCCGAACTCTTGTCGCTGCCTACCGCCGCGGCCGGCCTGCCTGCCTTTCCAACCCAGCCGGTCGAGCGGGTCGCTGCCGTGCTCGCCGTCCTGGCCAGGGGCGGTGCGCCGCTCGATGCCGAGGCGATCGCCATGCAATTCCGGCAGGGGCTCAAGGTCCGCCCGGCCATTCGCGCCGTCCTCGTTTCGCTGGCGCGGGTCGGCGAAGTCTCGACGGCCGATGGCGGCAGGCGCTTCGGCCGCCGTTTCGCGGCGCAGGGTTAGAGCATTTTCGAGCGAAGTGGACACCGGTTCGCGTGAAGAAAATGCGATTGAAAAAGAGATCGAGCATTTCCGTGTTTCAGGGAAATGCTCAAAAACTGTCGCGCCAGCGTCACGCCGCTGTCGCGCGGCTGCAAACTCCGGGCGCGAAGCGGGGGCCTTCCGCTCTTCCCAACCCGGAGTCCTCCATGCGTCTGCGCCTCGCTGCCGTCCTGCTTCTCTCGTCCACCATGCTCGCCGGCGCTCAGGATGCGTCCCAGGGAGGCTCGAAGGAGTTCCCGGCCAAGCTGGTCGGTCACGCCTTGCTGCCGGCCAACACCATCATCCCGGCCCCGGCCGATGCGCCGGCCGACCTCAAGGTCTCCGGCAAGTTCATCACGCCCGGCAAACGCGTCGAGCAGGTCGGCACGGTGATGGGCACCTCGGTCGGGCGCCCGACCGGCCTTTCGACTCCCTTCGCCGGCCAGCCGGTGCAGGGCTTCTCTGGCATCCGTTCGCTGGGCAATGGCGAGTTCCTGGTGCTGACCGACAATGGTTTCGGAGCCAAGGCGAACTCGCCGGACGCGATGCTGTTCTTCCACCGCCTCAAGGCCGATTTCGAGGGCGGCAAGATCGAGCGCCTGGCGACCACCTTCCTGCACGATTCCGACAAGAAGGTGCCGTTCCGCATCGCCAATGAGGGCACCGAGAAGCGCTACCTGACCGGCGCCGATTTCGATCCGGAATCGATCCAGCCGATCGGCGACAAGATCTGGATCGCCGAGGAGTTCGGCCCCTATCTCATCCGCGTCGACCAGAGCGGCAAGGTCGAGGCGGTGTTCGAGACGCTCATCGACGGCAAGCCGGCCCGCTCGCCCGACCACTTCGCCGTCACCACGCCGGCTGCCCCGAACCTGCCGGTCGCGTTCAATGTCCGCCGCTCCAAGGGCTATGAGGGCATGGCGCAGTCGCCGGATGGTCGTTTCCTCTATCCGCTGCTCGAAGGCCCGCTCTGGAACGCCGAGACCAAGGGCAATGAGGAGCTCGACGGCAAGGAAGTGCTGCGCATCCTCGAATTCGACGTGCAGAACGAGAAGTGGACCGGCCGGTCCTGGTTCTTCCCGCTCGAGCAGAAGGGCCTCGCCATCGGCGACTTCAATATGATCGACAGCACTACAGCGCTGATCATCGAAAGGGATAACGGCGAAGGCACCGCCGACAAGGCCTGCGCTGCCGGCCAGAAGGGCCCGGACTGCTTCCACGACCTCGCCAAGTTCAAGCGCATCGTCAAGATCGAGATGAACGACGCCAATGTCGGCAAGGCCGTGCGCAAGATCGGCCATGTCGACCTGATGAAGATTGCCGATCCCGACAAGAAGGCGAAGCTGGGCGCCATCGACGGCGTGCTGCCCTTCCCCTTCTTCACCATCGAGAATGTCGACGTGGTCGATCTCGCCAAGGGCATCATCGTCGTCGGCAACGACAACAATCTGCCCTTCTCCTCGTCGCGCGACCCGAAGAAGGCCGACGACAACGAGCTGGTGCTGATCGAGGTCAAGGAACTGCTCGCCGCCAAGTGAGGCGCCAAACGAGGCGCTGAGCGCGCCGCAAAGCCGTCGCCGGGCTGCTCAGCCGATCAGCCCGGCCATGGCGACCACGACAGGCCCCATCAGCGGTAGCAGCACGTTCGAGATCGCATAGGTCACGGTGTAGCCGATCACCGGGATCGAGTTGCCGGCGAGCGAGACCAGGGCGCTGATCGAGGGCGTGCTGCAATGCTGGCCGGCAATGGCGCCGAGCAGGATCGGCCCCTCGATCCTGAGCAGATAATGGCCGATATAGAGCGAGGCCACCGCCGGCAGGGCCGAGACCAGGACGGAGAGCACCGGCAGGACGAGCCCGTATTGCTTGAGCAGGGCGAAGGCGTCCGGCCCGACCGAAAGCCCGACTGCGGCGATGAAGGTCGCCAGCCCGAAATCCTTCATGAAGGCGGCGGCCTCGGACGGGATCGCGCCGCTCTGCGGCCGGTGCATGTGCAGCCAGCCGAAGACCAGGCCGGAGACCAGCGCCCCGCCGCCCGTGCCGAGGGTGAGGTCGAGCGCCCCGATCTTCAGGCTGAGCTCGCCGAGCAGGAGCCCGGCGACGATGCCGAGCCCGAGCATGACGAAATCGGTCGCCGCGCTGGGCGAGAGCAGATGGCCGAGCTCCGGGCCGGCGCGGGCGATCGCATCCTCCGTACCGTACAGGGTCAGGATGTCGCCCTGTTCCAGGATGGTGCCCGGCAAGGCGGGGATGTTCTGGCCGAGCCGGCGGATCCGCGAGATGAAGACGCCGCGCCGCAATTCGGCACTGGCAAGCCGGCGCAGGTCGCGGATCCTGCGGCCGCGGACTTCTTGCCGGGTCAGAACCACCTCGCGCTCGACCAGCGGAGCATTGGCGCCGGGCGGCATTGGCACCTCGGCTCCGAGCCGCTCGCTGATCGCGATCACGGCGCGCCGTCGGCCGACCACCAGCACGATGTCGTCGGCTTCCAGCATCGTATCGGTGGTCGCCTTGTCGAAGCTGCCGCCGCGCCCGACCTGCGTGATGGTGACGACCCCGTTGACGCTGTTCTCGAAGGCGCCGACGCTGCTTCCGCCGATCGCGCCGGCGCGGAAACCGCGTGAGACGATCTCCGGCACGCCGTTCTCCTTCGCGGTATCGTCATCGGCGCCGAGCTCGCGGGCAAGCGCAGCCGAGGCCTCGCGCACATTGATCCCGAGCAGGAGCGGGCCGATCTGCGTGGTGAAGACGACGATGGCGACGAGGCCGAACAGATAGGTGATGCTGTAGGCGGTCGCCATATTGCCCTGCAGGCGCTCGATTTCGGCGGCAGGCAGGGCAAGGCGCGTCATCGCCTCCGAGGCGGTGCCGAGCACGGCGGATTCTGTGGCCGAGCCGGCGAAGAGCCCGGAGGCCGTGCCGGCATCGAGGCCGAACGCCAGGATTGCCGCTGCCAGCAGCAGCAGCACCGTGACGACCTCGACGAAGGACAGGATGCCGTAGCGCCAGCCTCCGCGGATATTGTTGAAGAATTGCGGCCCGGCCGTGAAGCCGAGCGCGAAGATGAACAGCGCGAAGGCGACGTTCTTCAGGTCGGGGCTGATGGTGACGCCGAGCTGCCCGATCGCAAGCGCGACGAACAGCGTGCCGCAGACGCCGCCGATCTCCACCGAGCCGATCCTGATCTTGCCGATGAGATGGCCGAGCGCCAGCGACACGAACAGGGCGACGACCGGTTGCGCGATGAACGACACGATGAAGCCCCGTCATGCTGCCAGCGACCAGCTGACTATCGGCGGCGTCTTTTGCGCGTGCAAGTTGGACGCAGGGCCAATGATCGCGGCTTATTGGGTCGCGGCTTATTGGTCCGAGCTTGCTGGCTTGACGTCCAGCTCAGCAGATCGCGTTGCGCAGCGCCGGCGCCAGCAACAGCTCCGCGGCGGAGCCGGTCTGAATCCAGCTCTTGGCCGAGGCGTCCTCCTCGCGCGGGTCGATCCGCAGCACGATCTGCTCGAGATCGCCGAGGCGGCAGAGGCGCTCGCGCGAAATCTCGGTGGTCATCGGCCCTTCCGGCTGCGCGCTGTCCTCGTTGCTGGCGACGATCGGCGCGCTGTCGGGCAGGCCGATCGTGACGGTGCGCAGCCGCGTCGCGATCGGGGCATTGCCGGAGAGCAACCGCATCCGCAGGCCGACATCGCCGGGCCGGCTGCCCTCGCGGACCGCGAGCTCCAGCCTGATCTCCCGGCCGCGATGCTGGCCGAAGCCGATATTGCCGAGGATCGCCGAGGCGATCCGGCGATCGGCCGGGCCGGGCGCGGCATCCGAACGCTGCTCGGCGAAGACCGCGGTCGCCGGTGCGATCTGCGTCGCGATCGTGGTCGAGCGCATCTCTTCGGGGCGCAGATAGCGCATCGTGTCGGCCGGGGTCGACACGGTCAGTTTCAGGAAGGAGCGGTCGAGCCCCATCGCATCGAGATGGCGGGCGATCTTGGCGTCGATCTCGCCGGTCGCCTGCTCCTGCTTGACCGTGCGCTGTTCCTTGGTCTCCTTGACCAGCTCGCGTGTCTCGATGATGCGGTCGCCCTCGCGACGGCGCACGATCTGGTAGTCGCGCACCGTCGTCGTCTCGGTCTCGACGATGGTCTGCTGATGCACGCCGATGCGCGATTGTGGGGGGATGATCCGCCTGACGCCGCCAGCGAGGACGAAGGTGCAGGCCGAGGAGCAGAGCGGGCTGCGCTCGTCGATGGTGCCCAGTGCCGGACCGCGCTGGCTCAGCACGGTCCGCGCCACCGCGATGTCGAGCCCTTGCTGGCGGATCAGCTCGCCCATGGCGATCGCGACCTCGACCGTGCCGCCGGTCGAATAGATCAGGATCGGCAGCTTGCGGCCGCCGAGCCCGGCGAGGGCGCGGCGCAGCTCTTCCAGCGTGCCATTGGTGATCGCGCCCTGAGCGGCGAGCCATTCGCGGCAATGCGGTTCGCAGCCCGGTTCGGCGCTGCGGACCGCCATGATCCGCATGGGTTCCGGTGCCGGCGCAGGCTTGTCCTGCGCCGCTGCCGGCAAGGCGAGCAGCGAGACGGCGAGCGCCAGGCAGGAGGCGATGCGGGACACGAGAGCAGGAGACTCCATGAAGAGGCCGCGCAAGGGAAGCCCAGGCGCACCGATTTGACAACCGCTTGCGCCGGTCAACGGGTTCCGGCGCCATGGCGGCTGCTGCGGCGACGGGCTGACGCTTCACACCGCCGATTGGGCGGCTTTGAGGCGCTCTCGCGACGCGGCGATGGCTTCGCGCTCAGGCGGTGATCTGGTCGATCTCCGCCAGCTCTTCGGCCGAGAGCTTCCATTCGGCCGCTTTCACATTGGCGGCGATCTGCTCGGGCCGGGTCGCGCCGGCGATCACGCTGGAGACCACCGGCTGCGCGGCGAGCCAGGAGAAGGCGAGCTCGACCAGGGTCTTGCCGTGCTTCTCGCAGAAGGCGGAGAGCTTCTCGGTCTTGCGCCAGTTCTCCTCGGTCAGCACCTCGCCGGCGCGCTGTGCCTCACGGGTCATGCGGGCGCCTTCCGGCATCGGCTGGTTGCGCCTGTACTTGCCGGTGAGCAGACCGTTGGCGAGCGGGAAATAGGGCAGGAGGCCCATGCCGAAATGACGGGCGGCCGGGATCAGCTCCTTCTCGGCGCCGCGCACCAGCAGGCTGTACTCGTCCTGGCAGGAGGCGAAGCCCTCGATGCCATGGGTCTTCGCGGTCCAATGGGCGTCGGCGACCTGCCAGCTCGGCAGGTTCGAGCAGCCGATATAGCGCACCTTGCCCTGGCGGATCAGGTCCTCGAGCGTGCGCAGGGTCTCGTCGATCGGCGTCAGCGGATCGGGACGGTGAATCTGGTAGAGGTCGATCCAGTCGGTCCTGAGCCGGCGCAGCGAATCCTCGACGGCATTCATGATGTAGGCGCGCGAGCCGCCCTTCTTGAGCCCCTCCTCATCCATGTTCATGCCGAACTTGGTCGCGAGCACGATCTGCTTGCGGCGGGCGCCGAGCACCTCGCCGAGCGCGGCCTCGGAGCCGCCGCGATTGCCGTAGATGTCGGCGGTGTCGAACAGGGTGATGCCGTGTTCGATGGCGGCATCGACGACCTTGCGCGTCGCTTCAAGGTCGATCCGCCCGCCGAAATTGTTGCAGCCGAGCCCGACGAGCGAGACACGCAGGCCCGAGCGGCCGAGATTGCGGGTAAGCATGGCGGTTCCTCTCCTCCGAAAGCCGGGCACAGAGGACCAGAGCCGGGGCCGGGCGGCAAGAGCGATCAATGCGGGCCGGGCGCGGCGTCGCGCGCAGGCCGCGGCGATCCGCCGATGCGGTCGCGATTGACCGAACGCAAAGCAGCGGCAAAATGCGCGGCTAGAATTGGCCTACCAAACCCCGATACAGCCGGAGATCCCATGGCCCCGATGATCAAGAGCGTCTTCACCGCCTATACGGAAGAAGGCGAGGGCGAGCGCGAGGCGGCGCTCGGCTATGCTCTGTCGCTCGCGCAGCAGGCCGGCGCGCATCTGACCGTCCAGGCGGCGGCGATGCGCTACAATGTCCCCGGCACGCTGATCGGGGATTTCGGGACGGCCTTCGTCGCCGCCGAGAACCGCCGCATCACCTCGCTGGCGAAGCGTTTCGCGGAGCTTGCCCGGACCAGCGCCGGCCTCGCCGGCGTGACCAGCACGGTCGAGACGCCGGAACTGGTCTATGCCGAGCTCGGCGGGCGCCTGGTCGGCCAGGCTCGTGTCCATGATCTCAGCGTGCTCGACCTCGAGAAGGACGCTGCCGAGCGCGATCGCGGCCTGATCGAAGCCGCCCTGTTCGACTCGGGCCGGCCGGTGATCATCGTGCCGCCGGAGGTCGAGCGCTTCGCCTGCGGTCGCATCCTGATCGCCTGGGACGGCAGCGCGACCGCTGCCCGGGCGGTGGCGGAGGTTCGCCCGTTCCTGGCCGGGGCGGAGGTCGAGATCCTCTCGGTCACCGGCGAGAAGGACCTGTCGAAATACGTCGCCGGGGCGGAATTGGCGCCGCATCTGTCACGGCACGGCGCCGCTGTCAGTGTCCGCAATGTCGCCCTGTCGGCCGGCCAGGACGTCGCCGAGGCGATCCGCATGGCCGCAGCGGAGTTCGACGCCGATCTGATCGTCTGCGGCGCCTACAAGCATTCGCGGCTGCGCGAGTGGATTCTCGGTGGCGTCACCCAGTCGCTGCTGAAGTCCAGCTCGCGGCCGCTGCTGATGAGCCACTGAGCCCGCGCTACGGCGGCCCGGTCAGCCGGGTCTCGCCCGGTCGAGCCATGTCGAACCCCCCGCGCGCCGCCAGTGTGGCGCGCGGCCAGCCAGCGCGATAGCGGGTTTGGCGATCGGCCGGACCTCGGCCGGAAAGCGAGGATGACGGCACCGGTCACAGCGCGCTGGCCGGAGACGGCTCCTGCTGCGCCAGCACGCGCGCGGCGTCGGCCGACAGCAATGGCGAGGCGCTCTGCCCTTCCCGGATGCCGGACGCAAGCAGCGCGGCATCGCCCGCCGCACCAGAGATCCCACCGGCGCTCACCACCACGCCGAGGCCTTGCCCCAGGCCGGCGAGCGCCCGCACCATGCTCGCCGCCTCCTTGTCCTGCATGTTGGAGATCAGGCGGCGGTCGATCTTCACCTTGTCGAAGCCGAATTCCCGGATGTGGTAGAGGTTCGAGTAGCCCGTGCCGAAATTGTCGAGCGCGACCCGCACGCCTGCCTGCCGCAGCGCGCCCAGGGCCGCTTTCGCGGCATGCAGGTCATGCACGATCGCGCTTTCCGAGATGTCGACCTCCAGTCGCGATGGCGGCAGCCCCGCGGTCCGGATCGCCGCAAGGACATTGTCGCTCAATGTGCGGTTCTTGAGCTGGGCCGGCAGGATGTCGACCGAAAGGACGATGTCGTCGGGCCATTCGCGCGCAGCCTGGCAGGCGATGGCGAGGACGCGCCCGGCAAGCTGGTGGATCAGCCCGGTTTCCTCGGCGACTGGCAGGAAGCGCTCGGGTGAGAAACGCTCGCTGCCCGCAACGACCCAGCTCGGCACCGCTTCGAACCCGGTCACCCTGCCGCTGGCGAGATCGATCGATGGGCGGAAGCGGGGTCGGATCTGGTCCTGCTGCAGCGCCTCGCGCAGTTCCCGTTCGATCTGCTGCCGCTGGCGCACCAGCCGGTCCATGTCTTCCTCGAAGAAGCGGAAGGCGGAGCGGCGTTCGCCCTTGGCGCGATAGAGGGCGAGATCGGCCTTGCGCAGCACCTCGGGCGCCGTCTGCGCGTCGTCCGGCAGGAAGGCGATGCCGATGCCGGTCGCGACGCGGTGCTCGACCCTGCCGATCACGATCGGCTCGGCCAGGTTGTCGATGACGCGCAGCGCGATATTGGCGCTGGATTCCAGCCCCATCAGGTGTTGTGCCAGCAGCACGAACTCGTCGCCGCCGAGACGCGCCACCAGGTCGCCCTCGCGGACCGAGCGCAGCAGGCGTTCCGCCACGATCAGCAACAGCTCGTCTCCGGTGCCGTGGCCATAGGTGTCGTTGATCTGCTTGAAGCCGTTGAGGTCGAGCAGATAGACCGCGTGCACCTGCCCCTGTGCCGGTGGCGAGGCGGCCGCCCTCGCCAGCGCCTCCTCGAACTGCCGGCGGTTCGCCAGCCCGGTGAGCGGATCCTGATAGGCGAGCGCGCGCGCCCGGCCCTCGGCCGCGATGCGCCGGGCCATCTCGCGCTTCTGCTCGCGATAGCGGCGCATCGCGAAGATCAGCAGACCCACGGCCAGAACGGCGCCGATCAGCAGCGCCTCGTCGAGCTCGATCGCCCTCTGCTCCGTCGCTGCGCCGCCCTGCGTCACGAAGATGTCGACCGCATAGGCGACATAGGTGAGCACGAGCACTACGGCCAGGACCATGCCCAGATCCTGGATGCTGATGCGGTGCCGCAGGATGTGCTTCCAGACCCTCGACAAGCAGGCCTCCCGAAACCGCGCGCCGGCCCGGTTCCGGCGGCGCGAGAACGCTGTTGTAGAACCGTTTACGCGGAAGCTGGAGCCCGGGCCAAAAAAACGCGGCCCGGACGAGTGCCCGGGCCGCCGATGCTGTCATATGGGCGCGAGCCCGTCAGGCCACTTCGGCCTTCTGCTTCTGCGAACGCTTGCGCTCGTTCGGATCGAGGATCGCCTTGCGCAGGCGGATCGACTTCGGCGTCACCTCGACGAGTTCGTCCTCGTCGATCCAGGCCAGCGAACGCTCCAGCGTCATTCGGATCGGCGGGGTCAGGCGCACCGCCTCGTCCTTCGAGGTGGTGCGGATATTGGTCAGCTTCTTGCCCTTGAGCACGTTGACCTCGAGATCGTTCTCGCGGGTGTGTTCGCCGACGATCATGCCCTGATAGACCTTCCAGCCCGGCTCGATCATCATCGGGCCGCGATCCTCGAGGTTCCACAGCGCATAGGCCACGGCCTCGCCGGTCTCCATGGCGATCAGCACGCCGTTGCGGCGGCCTGGGATCTCGCCCTTATAGGGCAGATAGGCATGGAACAGCCGGTTCATGATCGCCGTGCCGCGCGTATCGGTGAGCAGCTCGCCCTGATAGCCGATCAGGCCGCGGGTCGGGGCGTGGAAGACGAGGCGCAGCCGGTTGCCGCCCGAGGGCCGCATCTCCAGCATGTCGGCCTTGCGCTCGCTCATCTTCTGCACGACGACGCCCGAATGCTCCTCGTCGACGTCGATGACGACTTCCTCGACCGGCTCGAGCAATTGCCCGTTCTCGTCACGCTCCAGCACGACGCGCGGACGCGAGACGCCGAGTTCGAAGCCCTCGCGGCGCATGGTCTCGATCAGGATGGCGAGCAGCAATTCGCCGCGGCCCGAGACGATGAACGAGTCCTTGTCGCCGGATTCCTCGACCTTGAGCGCGACATTGCCCTCGGCCTCCTTGAACAGCCGGTCGCGGATCATGCGGCTGGTGACCTTGTCGCCCTCCGTGCCGGCGAGCGGGGAATCGTTGACCGCGAAGGTCATCGAGACGGTCGGCGGGTCGATCGGCTGGGCGGCGATCGGCGTCTCGACGCTGGGATCGCAGAAGGTGTCGGCGACGGTGCCTTTCACCAGGCCGGCGATCGAGACGATGTCGCCGGCGACGGCTTCCTCGATCGGCTGGCGCTCGAGGCCGCGGAAGGCGAGGATCTTCGAGATGCGCCCGGTCTCGACGGTCGTGCCGTCGCCCGAAAGCACCTTGATCGTCTGGTTCGGCTTGGCCGTGCCCGAGGTGACGCGGCCGGTGATGATGCGGCCGAGATAGGGGTTGGCCTCGAGCAGCGTGCCGAGCATCCGGAACGGGCCTTCCTCGACCTTCGGCGCCGGCACGTGCTTCAGGATCAGGTCGTACATCGGGGCGAGGCCCTGATCCTGCGGGCCTTCCGGCGAATGCGCCATCCAGCCCTGCTTGCCCGATCCGTAGAGGATCGGGAAATCGAGCTGCTCGTCATTGGCGTCGAGCGCGGCGAACAGGTCGAAGACCTCGTTGATCACTTCCTGGACGCGGGCGTCGGGCTTGTCGACCTTGTTGATCGCGACGATCGGGCGGAGGCCGAGCTTCAGCGCCTTGGAGACCACGAACTTGGTCTGCGGCATCGGGCCTTCGGCGGCGTCGACCAGCACGATCGCGGAATCGACCATGTTGAGGATGCGCTCGACCTCGCCGCCGAAATCGGCGTGGCCGGGGGTGTCGACGATGTTGATGCGGGTGTCCTTCCAGACCACCGAGGTGGCCTTGGCCAGGATGGTGATCCCGCGCTCCTTCTCGATGTCGTTGGAGTCCATCACCCGCTCGGCGACGCGCTGGTTCTCGCGGAAGGCGCCGGACTGCTGCAGCAGCTTGTCGACCAGCGTGGTCTTGCCGTGGTCGACGTGGGCGATGATGGCGATGTTGCGCATGGACATGCGGAAAGCGGCCTCGGTTGACGACCGCGAGCCGACTGGGATTTCCCGGCCGGCGCAGCCTGAGCGTGAATGGACAATGGGGTTAGTTGCGCTGCACATAGACGCTTGGCGCCGTTTGGGCAACCGGCAAGCCGCGAAGTCCCGCCACGCACCCTGCGGGTTGCCGGCTCATTTCCGGCAGGCGAAGGGCATGAAGGTGCTGGACAGGCCGGCATTCATCCCGGCCATCACCATGATGTTGGCGAGGTTGAGTTCCTCGGCGCTGCGCGGGCAGACATCGGGCGGCGTCTGGCAGCCGGATTGCATGAAGGCATCGTGGCGGACGAGGAAGTCCGGGCCAAGCCCCTTGCTGCCGAAGCGGCGGATCGCCTCGTCATAGGCCTTGCGATAGCGCTCGCATTTCACCGCCGGCCAGTTCTCGCCGCCGCGCATCTGGGCCTGCGCGGCCGCGATGCCGGGCCACGGCCCGCCGGCGACGGGCAGGGCGAGCGGCAGCGAAAGCGCCAGGGCGAGCCCGGCGCGCCGGGAGAGAATTGGGGGCATGGTGGCGCTTTCCTGTCGGGGGGCGGTTCAACTGGCCGATGGCGGCTCGCCATGGGCCAGCCTGCGCTCGGCGACGGCCCGGCCGAGCTGGTCCATGGCGAGCCGGTAGGCGCTGACGCCGCCGGCGTCGATGTCGCCCCGCGAATAGCTCGCCAGCACTTCGGCGAGCACCGCATCGGCCTGACGCTCGAGCCGGGCGACGGCCGCCTCGTTGGGGGCGACGCGGATCGCGCCGAGCAGCGCGACCATCTCGCCGAGCCCGGCCATGGCTCGCTTGCGGCGTGCCGCGCTCTCGACGCCGAGCAGGCCGGCGGCGCCGGAGCCGAGCAACGAGAGCGCCATGACGCCGAGATAGAACCAGTCGCCATAGAGCTCGAAGAAGGTCTCCTGCTCGCCATCGATGAAGGCGGCGGCGCCACTATGGACCGCGAGCGGTGCGTCCTTGTCGGTCGCAGGGGTTTCGAGCCCCTGGATCGCCGGCAACTCGCCGGCGAGCGCGACCCGCAGCGACAGGATCGCGCTGACCAGATCGGCGACGCGGCTGTCGTCGAGCGACTGCGCCGCCATCAGGCGCGAAGTGATCGAGATCGTCGGCAGGTTTTCCGCCGGCAGCGGCGGATCGCCGCCGAGCGCGCCGCGCACGATCTCGCCGGCCTCGACCGCCCGGTTGCGGGCCGCGAGCGCGTCGGCTTCGCGGATCGGGATGATGCCGGGTTCATCCCCGAAGGCGGCGCGCAGTCGCTGGGCGGCTTCGTTCGCCGTGCGGGCGCTGATCGCGCCGACGGCGAAGAAGGCGTCGATCCGCCCCTCGCGGGCGGCGCCGATCACCATGTCGCGGGGCAACCCGACAATCTCGACCTCTTCGGGCTGGACGCCATATTGCGACAGCACCAGCTTCAGGAGGTCGATATTCTCGGCGGGATTGCGGATCACGCCGATGCGCTTGCCGCGCAGGCCGGCGACGCGGTCGATGGCGAGTTCCTTGGCGGTGATGAAGAAGGGGAAGGAGCGGCGCGTGATCAGGGCGGTGTCGGCCTTGGCCGGCAGGGCGATGTCGGGCCGTACGATGGCGAGGTCGACCTCGCCGGCATCGATCTTCCGGGCGCTCTCGGCCGAGCCTTCGGTCAGGACGAGGCGCAGGCGGACCGGCTTCTTCTCGCGGCTGAGGCCCTGGACGAAGGCCGCGGCCATGCGCGCATCGTCGGAGCCGAGCGGCCCGACGGCGAGCTTCAGCGTCTTCGGCTGGCTCCAGAGATAGACCCCGAGCGCCACGAGCCCGGCCGTCAGCAGCAGCCCCGCCAGAACCGCAAATCCGCGCCGCCCCATGCCTCGCCCGCTTTCGCCCCGCTTCGTGCCGATCGCTCTCGACCGGCATCATGTCACAAGTGCGGCGGCGGGAGCGTGACGGCAAGCACCTGCGACAAGAGTCTGCAAGAAGAGTTCGCAAGTCTCGGCCGGCGACAGCAACGGCAAGGGTGCGGGAGCATGTGCAATCGTGCTACAGCGCCCCGATGACGCGCCCCGAACCCAGCTTCCCGATCAAGATCTGCGGGCTCTCCACGCCTGAGACGCTCGAGGCTGCGCTCGCCGCGGGCGCCGACATGATCGGCCTCGTCTTCCATCCGCGCAGCCCGCGCTTCGTGATGCCGGACCAGGCCTCGCGGCTCGCGGGGCAGGCCCGCGGCAAGGCCGAGATCGTGGCGCTGACGGTCGATCTCGAGCCCGCCAGGGCGATCGAGCTCGCGCAGCTCGTGCGGCCCGACTGGCTGCAGCTCCACGGCAGCGAGACGCCGGAAGCCGTGAGGGCGATCAAGGCCGCGACCGGGCTGCCCGCGTTGAAGGCGCTGGGCATCGCCGGCGCGGCGGATCTCGACCGGATCGCGGCCTATGCCGACAGCGCCGACATGATCCTGCTCGACGCCAAGCCGCCCAAGGACGCGGCCTATCCCGGCGGCCATGGCCGGCCCTTCGACTGGACGCTGCTCGCCGGCCTCGACCCGGCTTTCCGCTTCATGCTATCGGGCGGGCTCGATCCGGCGAATGTCGCGGAGGCGATCCGCATCGCGAGGCCGTCCGGCGTCGACGTCTCCTCCGGGGTCGAAAGCGCGCCGGGCGTCAAGGATGTCGACCGGATCGCGGAATTCGTCAGGGCCGCCCGCAGGGCGGCCAAGGCACTGAGCGACGATATCTTGAAGAAGGCAGGCCAGGCATGAACGCGCCGCACGCACGCAACAGCTTCCGGAACGGCCCGGACGAGAACGGCCGCTTCGGCCAGTTCGGCGGCCGCTTCGTCGCCGAGACGCTGATGCCGCTGATCCTCGAGCTGGAGGCCGCCTACATCGCCGCCAAGGCCGATCCGGCCTATCATGCCGAGACCGCCGACGGGCTGAAGCACTATGTCGGTCGCCCCTCGCCGCTCTATTTCGCCGAGCGCCTCACCGAACATTTCGGCGGCGCCAAGATCTATCTGAAGCGCGAGGAGCTGAACCACACCGGCTCCCACAAGGTGAACAACGTCCTCGGTCAGATCCTGCTGGCCCGGCGCATGGGCAAGAAGCGCATCATCGCCGAGACAGGCGCTGGCCAGCACGGCGTCGCCACCGCGACGCTCTGCGCCCGCTACGGCCTCGAATGCATCGTCTATATGGGCGCGGTCGACGTCGCCCGGCAGGCGCCGAACGTCTTCCGCATGCAGATGCTGGGCGCCACCGTCGTGCCGGTCGAATCCGGCACCAAGACGCTCAAGGACGCGATGAACGAGGCCCTGCGCGACTGGGTGACAAATGTCGCGACGACCTTCTACTGCATCGGCACCGTCGCCGGCCCGCATCCCTATCCCGCGATGGTGCGCGACTTCCAGTCGATCATCGGCAAGGAGACGCGCGAGCAGATGCAGGAGCTGGAAGGCCGCCTGCCGGATTCGCTCGTCGCCTGCATCGGCGGCGGCTCGAATGCGATGGGCCTGTTCCATCCGTTCCTCGACGAGAAAAGCGTCGAGATCTATGGCGTCGAGGCGGCCGGCCACGGCATCGCTTCCGGGCTGCATGCGGCTTCGCTCACCGGCGGGCGCCCCGGCGTGCTGCACGGCAACCGCACCTATCTGCTGATGAACGAGGACGGGCAGATCAACGACGCCCATTCGATCTCGGCCGGGCTCGACTATCCCGGCATCGGCCCGGAGCATTCCTGGCTGCATGATGTCGGCCGCGCCACCTATCTCTCGGCGACGGACGAGGAGGCGCTCGCAGCCTTCCAGCTGATCTCCAAGCTCGAGGGCATCATCCCGGCGCTGGAATCGGCGCATGCCCTCGCCAAGGTCGCCGAGCTCGCGCCGCAAAAGCCGAAAGATCATCTGATGGTGGTCAATCTCTCCGGCCGTGGCGACAAGGATATCCCGCAGGTGGCGGAGATTCTGGCGGCGCGGTGACCTGAGCATTTTCGAGCGAAGTGGACACCGGTTCGCGTGAAGAAAATGCGATAAAACAAAGAGCTAGAGCATTTCGCGATTCGGAGAAGCGCGGAAATGCCTCGCACCGTCCTGATGCTGCCCCATTGGCTTGCGCATGGTCGGGGCGCAGAAGCGGCACCGCTTCTGCGGACCATGCCAGCGAAGGACGATCATGTCTAAGACCAAGAAGGCCCTGCTCATCGCCGCGCTTGCGGCGCTCGCCGCTCCCGTTCAGGCTCAGAGCCCCGGCCCGCTCGCCCCGGCGGAAGGCATCGTCATCCGCACCGAGGGGGAGGTCAGGGTGAAGCCGGATCTCGCCACGATCCAGGCCGGCATCGTCAGCGAGGGCAAGACCGCCGCCGAGGCGTTGGCGAAGAACACCCCGGCGCTGGCGAAGCTCGTCGAAGCGGTGAAGGCGGCCGGCATTGCCGGCGGCGACGTCAGGACCTCGCAGGTCATGCTGATTCCCCGCATGACCCAGCCTTCCGCTTCCTCCTCGCCGCAGCCGCGCGCGCCGAAGATCGACGGCTACGAGGCCCGCACCGGGCTCACCGTCGTCGTGCGTGACATCACCAAGGCCGGTCCGCTGATCGATGCGCTCGCCGCCGCCGGCGCCAACGAGATGTCGGGGATCATGTTCGGCCTCGTCGATGAGGACACCGCCAAGGATGCGGCACGTCAGAAGGCCGCCGAGGCGGCGCGGGCCCGCGCCTCGCTCTATGCCGAGAAGCTCGGCGTCAAGGTCGGCGAACTCGTCTCGATCGTCGAAGCCGAGGCCGAGGCGCCGTCCCGTCCGATGGGCGAGATGCGGGCCTATCGCATGGCCGCCGCGGGTGGAGCACCGATGGCGGTCGAGCCCGGCGAGATCACCGTGAGCGCGACGCTGCGCACGGTCTGGCGCATCGAAAAGCAGTAATTCTCGACGCTTTTTGCCTTCCTGCCCGTGGCGGGCGAGCAGGCCGGGGCGGTCCGCATTCCGTACCGCCTCGGTTCCGCCTTCATGCTAGGCTCGGCGCATGACGAGCTATGGCCAGTTCTGTTCGATGGCGCGCGCCCATGAGGCGCTGGGCGGGCGCTGGACGTTGCTCGTGGTGCGCGAGATCCTGTGCGGCAGTAGCCGCTTCGGCGAGATCCGGCGCGGCATTCCACGCATTTCGAAGACCATGCTCGCAGAGCGTCTACAGGCGCTCGTGCTGTCCGGCGCGCTTTCGCGCCGGGATGACGGGCAGGGCCCAGAATACGTGCTGACGCAGGCTGGCCTGGAGCTCGCCGAACTCGTCAGGGCGATGGGGGCCTGGGGCCAGCGCTGGCTGCCGCGTCACGCAGAAGGCGAGGATCTCGACCTGGGGCCCGTTCTGGTCGACATGCAAAGGCGGGTCCGCTTCGAGACCCTGCCGCCTGAGCCGCTGGTCGTCCGCTTCGAGATCGCTGGCCATGGGCCGCGCTTCCTGCTGCTGCGGCCGGGCGAGGCCTCGCTCTGCAGCCAGAATCCCGGCTTCCCCGAAGTGCTCTGCGTCCGTGGACCGCTCTCGGCGCTGGTCGCCTGGTGGCGCGGCGATGTCGGCTTCGCGGAGAGCCGGCGGCTCGGCCTGTCGATCGCAGGCCCGCGCCCGCTGGCGGCAGCCTTTCCCGATTGGTTTCAGCTCTATGCCTTCGCCGGGATCCGCCTGGCGCGGGACACCGAAAGGACGAGCCCATGACTGTCCGTATCGTTCGGCTGGGAACGCCGCGCGCTGCCGGAGAAGGCACGCGCATCGGTACGGTCCGGCGCGTGCCGCGCGGCGTGCCGAAGGAGCGCTATGCCAGCGAGAACTGGTTCGACGTCTGGTTCCCGGTCCTGTCGCCGACGCCCGAGCTGATGGCGCAGGCCAAGTCGGCCGAAACCGAGAAGGACTGGGCCGGCTTCACCCGCGCCTTCAGGGCCGAAATGGCCGAACCGGCGCCGCGCCACGCGCTCGACCTGCTGGCGACCTTGTCGCATGGCAGCGATTTCTCGGTCGGTTGCTATTGCGAGGTCGAGGCGCATTGCCATCGCTCGGTGCTGCGTGCGCTGCTCGAGGAGCGCGGGGCGAGGCTCGGTTGAAGGCCGTATCGACGGCCTTCTTGCCCGCAGCCCTCTCCCCGAGGCGCCGCGCGTCGCGAAGCTCGCCTTTGCGAGGTCCGGATTCCGGACCTGACGGGGCGGCGCTTTCGGGCGACAAGGGCATGCCTCATGCAACATGCCTTACGCAAGGAGCGTCACGTGACCCAGCCGACCATTCTCGACCGCATCGGCAAGACGGCGCTCATCCCGCTGCGCCGGATCGCGGCCGCCAATGGCGCGCGCATCCTGCTGAAGCTCGAAAGCGAGAACCCGACCGGCAGCATGAAGGACCGGATGGCGCTCGCCATGATCGAGGCGGCCGAATCCGACGGGCGGCTGAAGCCGGGCGGTGCGGTGGTCGAATATACCGGCGGGAGCACCGGGGTTTCGCTCGCTCTGGTCTGCGCGGTGAAGCGTCACCCCCTCCACATCGTCACCTCCGACGCCTTCGCCCGTGAAAAGCTCGACCACATGGCGATCCTCGGGGCGAAGCTGACGGTCATCGCCAGCGAGGGCGGCGGCATGACCGAAAAGCTCACCCGCGACATGATCGCCGCCGCCGGTGTGATCGCCGAGGAGACCGGCGCCTTCTGGACCGACCAGATGAAGAACCGCGATCAGCTTTCCGCCTATGATGCGATGGCGGACGAGATCTGGAACCAGGCCGAGGGCAGGATCGACGGTTTCGTTCAGAGCGTCGGCACCGCCGCCTCGCTGCGCGGCCTCGGGGCAGGGCTGCGACGCCATGATGAGGGGATCAGGGTGGTCGCGGTCGAGCCGGCGGAGTCGCCGGTGCTTTCGGGCGGCGCCCCCGGAGCGCACAAGATCGACGGCATCGGTGCCGGCTTCGTCGTGCCGCTCTGGCAGGAGGGCATGTCCGATGCGGTCGAGCGTGTCTCGACGCAGGAAGCGCGGGCGATGGCGCTGCGGCTCGCCCGCGAGGAGGGGCTGTTCGCCGGGCTCTCGACCGGCGCGAATGTGCTCGCGGCATTGCGGCTCGCCGAGCGGCTCGGCGAGGGCGCAACGATCGTCAGCCTGATGTGCGACACCGGCCTGAAGTATTTCGGCAGCTGGCGCACCACCCTTGCAGAGCAGGGCTGAGCCTGCGCCCTCTCGCCAGCCGGGCCCGGCCATGCTAACCGCAGCCGCATGACACAGACTGGCCAGACCCGTATCGAGAACCGCTTTTCCGCCTGCGCCAAGGAAGGCCGGGCCGCGCTCGTGACTTTCGTCACGGCCGGCGACCCGGATTTCGACACCGCGAACGCGATCCTGCACGCTCTGCCCGCGGCAGGCGCCGACATCATCGAGCTCGGCGTGCCCTTCACCGATCCGATGGCGGATGGCATCCCGGTCCAGCTCGCCGGGCAGCGCGCGCTCAAGGGCGGCCAGACGCTGAAGAAGACGCTGGCGATGGTCGAGGGCTTCCGCAAGGCCGGAAACGACACGCCGATCGTGCTGATGGGCTATTACAATCCGATCTGGGCCTATGGCGTCGAGCGCTTCCTCACCGATGCGCGCGCTGCCGGCGTCGATGGGCTGATCGTCGTCGACCTGCCGCCGGAGGAGGATGCCGAGCTCTGTCTGCCGGCGCTCGCCGCCGGGCTGAGCTTCATCCGCCTGGCGACGCCGACCACCGATGACAAGCGCCTGCCGCGCGTGCTCCAGAACACCTCGGGCTTCGTCTATTATGTATCGATGACGGGTGTCACCGGCGGCACCATCGCCAATTACGACGCGGTCGGCGATGCGGTCGGCCGGATCAAGCAGCACACCAGGCTGCCGGTCGCCGTCGGCTTCGGCGTCAAGACCGCCGCCGATGCGGCTGCGATCGCGCGCGGCGCCGATGGCGTCGTCGTCGGCTCGGCCTTGGTCGAGCGCGTCAGGCTTTCGCTCGATGGCGAGGGCAAGGCCACGGAAAAGACGGTTTCGGCTGTCACCTCGCTGGTCGCCGAGCTCGCCGCCGGCGTCCGTTCGGTCGCAAAAGCTGCGGCCTGAGCTGCTAGCAGCTCACGTAATTCGAGGATGATCCGATGAACTGGATTTCCGAAGTCGTTCGCCCGCGCATCAAAACGCTGTTCAAGCGCGAGAGCCCGGAGAACCTCTGGATCAAGTGCCCGGACTCCGGGCAGATGGTCTTCCACAAGGATGTCGAGGCCAATGGCTTCGTCATTCCCGGCTCGGAACATCATCTGCGCGTCAAGGCGCCCGATCGGCTGCGCCTGACCTTCGACCAGGGCAAATGGCTCGATGTGGCGCTGCCCGAGGCCGCCGTCGACCCGCTCAAGTTCCGCGACGAGAAGCGCTATGTCGACCGGCTCAAGGATGCCCGGGCCAAGACCGGTGCGAGCGACGCCTTCAAGGTCGGCTATGGCCGCGTCCAGGGTCTGCCGATGACCATCGCGGTGCAGGACTTCCACTTCATGGGCGGCTCGCTCGGCATGGCGGCGGGTGAAGCCTTCATCAAGGGCGCCGAGACCGCGCTCGAGAAGAAGACGCCCTATGTCGTGTTCGCGGCTTCGGGCGGGGCGCGCATGCAGGAAGGCATCCTCTCGCTGATGCAGCTGCCGCGCAGCACGGTCGCGGTCCGGCGCCTACGCAAGGCCGGCCTGCCCTATTTCGTCGTCCTGACCAACCCGACCACCGGTGGCGTCACTGCCTCCTATGCCATGCTCGGCGACGTCCATATCGCCGAGCCGGGTGCGCTGATCGGCTTCGCCGGTCCGCGCGTGATCGAGCAGACCATCCGCGAGAAGCTGCCCGAGGGCTTCCAGCGCTCGGAATATCTCAAGGATCACGGCATGGTCGACATGGTCGTGCACCGCCACGAGCTGCCGGCGACGCTGGCACGGCTGGGCCGGCTGCTGACCCGGCAGCCTGCCCCGGACGCGAACGCCGAGGCGGAGGCCGAGCCGCTTCCGCTCGAGGCCAACTGAACTCTCGCACGACGCATCGGGGATCGCCGGCCGCCGCTCCGCACCGGCGCGATGCTTTCGCCGGCCGGGGGGCCGGACCCGCATGAGCACATCCGACCTGCTGCTGGCGCGCTTCCTGGCGCTCCACCCCAAGCTGATCGATCTTTCGCTCGGCCGCATATTGCGCCTGCTCGAGCGCCTCGGCGATCCCCAGAAGAAGCTGCCGCCGGTGATCCATGTCGCCGGTACCAATGGCAAGGGCTCGACCATCGCCTTCATGCGGACGATCCTCGAGGCCGCCGGCCTCAGCGTCCACGTCTACACCTCGCCGCATCTGGTGCGTTTCCATGAGCGCATCCGGCTCGGCCGGCCGGGTGGCGGCCGCTTCGTCGACGAGGGCGTGCTGGTCGAGGCGCTGGAACGCTGCGAGCGCGCCAATGCCGGCGATTCCATCACCTTCTTCGAGATCACCACCTCGGCGGCATTGCTGCTGTTTTCCGAGCACAAGGCCGATGTCGTGCTGCTCGAGGTCGGGCTCGGCGGGCGCTACGACACCACAAACGTCATCGACCACCCGGCCTGCACCGTGGTCACCCCGGTCTCGCTCGACCATTCGGAATATCTCGGCGATACCGTCGCCAAGATCGCCGGCGAGAAGGCCGGCATCTTCAAGCGCGGCGCGCCGGCCGTGATCGCGCCGCAGGGCCCGGAGCCGACCGCCGTGCTGGAAGCCGCCGCCGAGCGCGCCGGTGCTGCGAAGATCCTGATCGGCGCACAGGATTTCAACGTCCACGAGGATGGCGGGCGGCTGGTCTACGAGGATGGCGACGGCCTGCTCGACCTGCCGCTGCCGCGCCTTACTGGGCGCCACCAGCACGTCAATGCCGGCACGGCGATCGCGGCGCTGCGCGCGGCCGGCTATGGCGGCTTGCCGGTCGCCGCTTTCGAGCGCGGCATGACCGAGGCCGAATGGCCGGCGCGGTTGCAAAGGCTGTCGCGGGGGCGCCTCGCCGAACTCGTGCCCGCCGGTGCCGAGCTTTGGCTCGATGGTGGCCATAATCCCGATGGCGGCCGTGTGCTCGCCCAGGCCATGGCCGATCTCGAGGAGAAGAACCCGGCGCCGCTGGTGATGATCACCGGCCTACTCTCGACCAAGGATGGCCGCGCCACGCTCGGCCATTTCAAGGGGCTGGCGCATGCGCTCTTCGCCGTGCCGATGCAGAACCAGCTCGCCGCCCGTCCGGCCGAGGAGGTGGCGGAGCTCGCCCGCGCCGCCGGGCTCAAGGCGGAGGCTTGCGGCTCGGTCGAGCAGGCGCTGCGCGAGATCGCCGCGCGCCACTGGCCGGTGCCGCCACGCATCCTGATCTGCGGTTCGCTCTATCTCGCCGGCGAGGTGCTCCAGGCCAACGGTACGCCGCCGGTTTGAGGCCGGGGCGAACGGCCCTATCGTCCTGGTCCGCCTGCCAGCTGCGCCGAGGAGAACCATGCCAGTTGCCGGATTGACCACCCTCGGCATCGTCCTCCTGTGCAGCATGCTCGGTGGCTGCGTGACCTCCGGCGGCGAGGCGGGCCAGGCCGCCGAAAGCGTCGACCGGGTGCGTGCCGGCGAGCCGACCTTCCTGCAGCAGACCTACATGACCATGGACAAAAGTTGCCGGCAGGTGAAGCGGCCGACCGCCGTGCTGACCCGTGACCCCGAGCACGGTAAGGTCAGGATGGCGACGCGCAAGGCAGAGGCGGTCTACGGCCCCGGCCCCTATGCCCATTGCGACGGGCGGGTCGGCAACTCGCTCGCCTTCGAATACACCTCGCGGCCGGATTACCGCGGGCGCGACGGCTTCGAGGTCAAGGTGCGCTATGCCGATGGCGAGGTCCGCCATGGCCGCTTCGCGATCGAGGTTCGCTGAGCCCAGAGCATCGGACCGAAAAGTGGAACCCACTTTTCGGACGAATCCGGTGCTTCAACACGGAATGAGATCGCCAGAGCGTATCCGATAGGATGCCCGGCGATCGAAGGGAGCCGAGCCTATGGAGAGAGCTTTCGGACAGGGCGGCCAGCGGGCTTCCGTGATCGGCCAGGGCAGCTGGAACATCGAGCTCTCCGAGCGCAAGGCCGTCGTCGCGGCGCTGCGGCGCGGGCTCGATCTCGGGCTGACCCATATCGACACCGCCGAGATGTATGGCGATGGGCGTTCCGAGGAGATCGTCGGCGAGGCGATCTCGGGCCGGCGCGACGAGGTCTTCCTGGTCTCCAAGGTTCTGCCGCACAATGCCTCGCGCGCCGGCTCGCGCGCCGCCTGCGAACGCTCGCTGCAGCGGCTCGGCACCGACCGGCTCGATTGCTATCTGCTGCACTGGCGCGGCTCATACCCACTGGAAGAGACCTTCGCCGCCTTCGAGGCGCTGCGCGAGGAGGGAAAGATCCGCTCCTGGGGCGTCAGCAATTTCGACACCGACGACCTCGACGAGACGCTGAACCTGGTCGGGCCAGGCCAGGTCGCCTGCAATCAGGTGCTCTACCATCTGCGCGAGCGGGCGATCGAGCACGCCGTCATCCCCTGGTGCGAGAAGCACGGCGTCGCGGTCACCGCCTACAGCCCGTTCGGGCAGGATGATTTTCCGGAGCCCGCTTCGACGCAGGGGCGGGTGCTGGCGCAGATCGCAGCGAAGCATGGCGCGAGCCCGCGCCAGGTCGCGCTCGCCTTCCTGACCCGGCGCCCTCAGGTCTTCGCGATCCCGAAGGCGGCGAGGGTCGCTCATGCCGAGGACAATGCCGGGGCGCTGTCGCTGCGGCTGGACGAGGCCGACATCGCCGGGATCGAGGCAGCCTTCCCGCTCGGGCGCAGGCCGCGCTCGCTGCCGATGCTGTAGCAACCCCCTGGACAATCGCGCTGTCGTCCCGGGCGACCCGAGGGCGCGATCGGGCCTACCCCACCAGCGTCTTCGGCAGCATGCAGTGGATGCCCTTGTTGCCGTTGACGGTCTGGGTGACGCGCAGATCGGCGGCGAGGCTGCACAGCATATAGGCCTCTTCGCGCGAGAGCTTCGTCCGCTCGGTGATCAGGCCGATCATCTCGCGCAGCGCGTCTTTCGCGCAGATGTCGAGATCGGGATCGATGCCCATGGTGATGTGGTGGGTCCGGGTTTCCGCCCGGGGCATGGCGAAGGACAGGTCCTCGCGTAAGTGGAATTCGAAAGTGCCTTCCAGCGCCGTCTCGATCGCGGTGATGCAGACTTCGCCGTCGCCCTGCGCGCCATGGCCGTCACCGCAGGAGAACAGCGCGCCCTCGACGAAGACGGGCAGGTAGAGCGTCGCGCCGGCGCCGAGTTCCTTGTTGTCGATATTGCCGCCGAAGGCGCGCGGGATCAGCGAGGTCACCCGCCCCCAATGCGCCGGCGGCGCAGTACCCATCACGCCGAAGAAGGGGGCGAGCGGCAATTCCATGCCCCAGGGCAGGTTCGCGACGTTCCGCTCGCGATCGAGATGGATGTAGCGGAAGGCGTGGTAATCGAACTCGTCCGGCAGCGTGCCGCCGAGCGGGCGGAACATGGTGTAGCCGAAATCGGTGCGCGGCTTCACGCTCCGGATCTGCACCTCCAGCACCTGGCCGGGCCGCGCGCCTTTCACCGCGATCGGGCCGGTGAGGATGTGGCCGGGCACCATGCGCTCGGCCTTCTCGTGGATCTCGTGGATCTCGGGCGGGATCGTCTGATTACCGTCCGGCAGATGGGCAGGCCCGCCGGTCACCGTGCGGATGGTGACGCGGTCGCCGCTCTCGATCTCCAGCGCCGGCTTCAGCTGCGCGTCGAAATAGCCCCAATGGCAGGTGGCGAGGCTGGAATCGAGCTGGTGATGGGTCATGGCATGGCCTCGTTGCGGCGGCGCGGGCGGTCGTCAGGCTGGGGGCGCGAGTCCGGCTTCTGCCCGGCTGCGGGCATTGCGGCGGATCGTATACAGCGTCGCGCCGATGACGATGGCAGAGCCGATGAAGGTCGAGAGCGACGGGATCTCGGCGAAGAAGACGAAGCCGGTGAAGCTCGCCAGCAGCAACCGGCTGAAATCGAGCGGCGCGAGCGCCGCCGCCTCGCCGACCTGGTAGGCTTTGGTGATCAGCCATTGGCCGGCGGTACCGAACAGGCTGAGCAGCACGAGCGCGAGCCATTGTTCGGCTGTGGGCCAGACCCAGTAGGCCCAGGCTGGCCAGGCGAGGACGACGATCAGCACCAGCCCCTGATAAATCAGGATCGTCTCGGTGCGCTCTGACGTGCCGAGCATGCGCACGCTGACGGTGATGCAGGCGCCGAAAACCGCGCCGCCGACCGACATCAACGCCCAGAAATTCAACCCCTCGGTCGAGGGGTTCAGCATGATCAGGATGCCGATAAAGCCGATGACCGTCGCGGCCCAGCGCCGGCCGTCGACCTTCTCCTTGAGCACCAGCACCGCCGCGATGGTGACGAACAGGACCTGGCTGAAGCTGATCGAGGTCGCCTGCGCCAGCGGGATGTGGATCAGCGCGCTGAAGCCGCAGAGCATCGAGGCCAGCGTCACCACCCCGCGAAAGATCTGCAGGCCGGGATGGCGAGTGCGCAGCATCGAGGGCAGCGCCCGGCCGACGACGAGCACGATGACGAGGCTCATGATCAGCTGGCGGATCATCAGCGTCTCGACAAGCGGGATCGAGCTGCCGAGATGCTTGAACAGCCCGACCATCACCGCATAGACCAGCAGCGCCGACAGCATGTAGACCGAGCCGCGCAGGTTCGGGCTGGCGCCGCGCCACCACAAGCCGATGCGTGAGCGGCGTGCCGCCAGCCAGCCGGGGTCGGCCGGGGTGATGCCGGCGGAGTCTGGTGACAGCGTAATGTCGGGGAAAGCGGCGCTGCCGCCCGGACAGCCGTCTTCCTCGGATGCTGGCGGCGCAGGCTCGCCGATCCCGGCGCTCTCGCTGCCGCGGGCCTCCTGATCCGAAAGACGGTCGTCGCTCATCGCAGCCCGGAGCCGGGCTCAGCGCCAGCGGCCTATGATTGGTCCAGTTCGGGAACTCTCGCCGATTTGCCGGTTTCGGAGGAGGGGGCTTGCGCACATGGCAGGGTTGTTCTGGCGTCCGGCCGCTCCGCCTTCAGGGCAGGGGCGTCATTCGGCTGGGCGGCTGCCTGCGCCGCCATTGTGGCGTATAGCAGCGCGGATCGCGCATTCGGGCGGCGATCGGACAAGGTGACTCGGGACGATGCGGGATCTGCTGGCCGATATGGCGAACGGCGTGCGCGAATTGTCTCCGCGGCGCTTTCCCTGGCGGCGCTTCCTGCTTGCTCTTTCGCTCGGCATTCTCGGCGGCTGGCTGTTTTCCTATCTGCGCCTGCCCCTGCCCTGGATGCTCGGCTCGATGGTGTTCTGCACCGCCGCCGCGATCTCGCGCGCGCCGGTCGCGGCTCCGCCGGTGATCCGCCCGCCGATGTCGGCGGTGATCGGCGTCATGCTCGGCTCCGGCTTCCGGCCCGATCTGATCGCGCAATTGCCGAACTGGCTGCCGACGCTCGCCGGGCTCGTGCTCTTCATGGCGGCCTGTGCCTTCTTCTGCGTCGGCTATTTCCGCCGCGTCGCCGGCTATGACCCGGTTACCGCCTTCTTCGCCGGCATGCCCGGCGGCCTCGTCGAGATGGTGATCACCGGCGAGGAGAAGGGCGGCGATGCGCGCACCATCGCACTGATCCACTCCGCCCGCATCCTGCTCGTGGTGATGACGCTGCCCTTCATCGTGCAATGGCTCGTGGGCGTCTCGCTCGGCATCAACCGCACCTCCGGCCCCTCGATGATGCAGACCTCGGCGCTCGGCTGGTTCTGGCTGATCGCCTGCGGCGTGCTCGGTGTCATGCTCGCCCACGCCCTGCGCCTGCCGGCGAAGCAGCTGCTCGGGCCGATGCTGGTCTCGGCGGCGGTGCATGTCGCGGGCCTCAGCGACTCCGTGCCGCCCTTCGAGATCGTCAACCTCGCGCAGCTCATCCTGGGCGTCACCATCGGCTGCCGCTTCGTCGGGACGCCGCCGCAGGCGATCCTGCGTATCCTCGTGATCTCGGCCGGCTCGACGCTGATCCTGCTCGCGCTGACGCTGGCGTTCGCCTTCGCGGTCGCCCATATCTCGCGTTACCAGCCGGTTCCGCTGATCCTGGCCTATTCGCCGGGCGGGCTCGCCGAGATGAGCCTGATCGCGCTCGCCCTGCATACCGAGGTCGCCTTCGTCGCCGCCCACCACATCATCCGGGTCTTCCTGGTGATGATCGGCGCCGGGCCGCTTTTCGGCCTGCTCGGTGGCAAGGCCAAAAGCGCGAGCAAGCCGAATTAGTCAGCGCCCGACCGCAGCCGCGAGCCCGCGCTCCAGGGCCGAGGCGAGCGCGGCGCGCTGGCGCGCCATGAAGGCGGCGCCGTCGAGATGCAAGCTGGTTCCGGCCCGTGCCGCGCCGACCAGATCGATCAGCGCTGCGGCGAAGGCCCGCGGCTCGTCAGCGATCCGGAAATTCGCGGGGATCTCGGTGAATCCGCGGCAGGAGAGCGGCGTCGCCACCGCTGCTGCGCCGAGCTGCATCGCCTCGATCGTCTTGAGCTGCACGCCGGTGCCGGCCCGGCTCGCCAGGGCCAGGGTCCGGCAGGAGAGCAGGAATTCGCGCGCGTCCGGCACGCGTCCGACCAGCTTCACATTGTCCGCTACGGGAGGCATGTCGGGCGGCAGGCGTCCGGCGACCGCGATCTCGAAATCGCGCGGCAGCAGCGGGCAGACCTCGCGCAGGAACCAGTCGAGCCCGGTGAAGTTCGGTACCCAGGTCCAGGTGCCGATCAGGCCGATATCATGGGCCGCCGCGACCGGCTGGATGCTCAAGGGCTCGACCTCGGCTCCCGAGACCAGCGGCAGCACCGCCGATTTCCCGGCCATCTCCGGACCGAGCGCGGCGCGGTCCCCCTCGGCCAAGGTCCAGACGAAGCGCGCCTCCTGCCAGAGCCTTCGCTCGACCTTCTCGAGCAGATGCGCCTCGCGCGCGAACAGCGCCCGCATCAGCGGGCTGCGGGCGTGATCGGCGTTCTGCTGCGCCGAGACATGCTCGATATTATGCTCGACCAGCACGCAGGGGCCGAGCCCGGTCAGCTCGGGAAAAGCGCCGGGCAGCATCACGGAATTCAGCACGATCGCGTCGAACGGGCCGCGCGCCCTGACCGCCTCGACGAAGCGTCCGCGCCCCGCCAGCCTGAGCTTGGCGCAGGCGACCGGCAGCGCGGCAGCGAGCGCGCTGCCCAGCCATTGCAGCTTGCGCGCCTTCGAGACGACGGCGTTCTCGACATCGACCGCGTCGATCACCACCGCCCCGCCGGGGTCCGCCGGCACCTCGCCGGGCCGCAAGAAGCCGAAGGCGGTGACCTCATGGCCGGCGGCACGCAGCGCATCGAGGATGGCGGCATTGGCGATCTCGAAGCCGGTATCGGGCCGGGCGACGGGGATCAGCGTGGTGAGAAAGGCAAGGCGCACGGTGTTCCGCATCCTGGGATCGTGGCCGAGAACAGGGCGCAGGCCGGCCGCCGGGTCAAGTCTGCTCGGGCGGTAACCTCAACGGCATGTGATCGCGGAGGCCGGGCACGGCGGTGCCATGCATACGGAACCTTAAGCGAATCGGCTGCGATGCTGTGACGACAATGGAAGCCCCGGGAGTTGTTCACCGGTTTCCTGCCGGGGCGAGGACGATCGCATGACACAGCAGGCACTGGCGGAGAGGCCAGGTTTCGGCGCCCCCGAAAGCTTCGAGATCGTGGCGCAGTCGGCGCCCGAGATCCTGGCCCATGTCGAGACCGTGGTCTGCGTCCCGACCTTCCGGCGGCCCGACATGCTGGAGCGCACCTTGCGCTCGCTGGCGGCGCAGCGCGGCGCCGGGCCGTTCGCGGTGATCGTCGTCGAGAATGAGGGCAAGGAGCGCGCCGGGGCCGAGCGGGCCTGCGCATTGTTCGCCGAGGGGCTGTTCGAGGGGCTGGTCATCGTCGAGCCGCGCCAGGGCAACTGCAAGGCCTACAATGCCGCCTGGCGCTGCGCTTTGACGCGCCTGCCGGCGCTGCGCCAGATCGCCGGCATCGACGATGACGAGGAGGCCGAGCCCGGCTGGCTCGCCGCCTTCCTGCAGGCCGCGGCGAGCGCGCCGGCCGAGCTGTTCGGAGGTTCGGTGACGCCGCGCTTCGAGGATCCGACCCGCGCCTGGCTCGGCGCGCATCCGATCTTTCGCTCGCATTACAGCGCCTCAGGGCCGATTCCGATGCTCTATTCCAGCGCCAACTACCTGATCCGGCGCGAGGTGCTGGAGACGCTGGGCTTCCCCTATCTCGACGAGAGCTTCGACTTCACCGGCGGCGGCGACAGCGATTTCTTCAGGCGGGCGATGGCCGCCGGCTTCCGCTTCTGGTGGGTGCAGGAAGCGGTGCAGCGCGAGACCATGCCGGCCAGGCGTACCGAAGCCGACTGGGTCCGGGCGCGCGGCTACCGCAATGGCGCGATCTCGGCACGGATCGAGCGGCGCAGCCGGCCCGGTACGGCCGGGCGGCTGCGCGTCCTCGCCAAGAGCCTGGCATTGCTCGCCGCCTCGCCCCTGCGCGGGCTGATGCTCGGCCTCGACACCCGCTCGCTGACCATCGGCCTCTACCATGCCCAGGTCGCGCTCGGCCGCCTCGGCACCGAATTCGGCGTCGCCGACGAGCAGTATCGCGTCCCCGAGAAGAACTGAGCCGCTTCGGGCGCCGCCGCCTCAGGCCTCGTTGACGACGAAGCCGCGGATCTTGCCGGCCTGGGCGCCGAGCGTCGCGGCGGCGCGCTCCATATCCTCGCGGCCGACCGCGCCCTCGCGCAGCACCAGCACGATATCGTCGACCGCTTCGGCGAAGTGCAGGGTGAGCTCGTCGCTGCCGATCGCTGCGCCATCGACGATGATCGGCCCGAAGCGCCGGGCGGCGCCGAAGAAGTCCCCTCTGATCTTCGCTCCGGTAATTGCGCTGGTCGGGCCCCGGCGCGGCAGGAAGAACAGCCCGGTCCCCTCGTCCTGCAGGGCGGCCCGCACCACGCCGGCGGCGCCTGAGACGATGTCGGCGAGACCGAGCTGCGCCTCCTCGGCGAAGCTCTTGGTCAGGCTGGCCGTGCCGAGCCCGGAATCGACCAGGATCGCCGCCTTGCCGGCGAGAGCCGCGTCGAGCGCCAGGTTCAGGGCCAGCGTCGAGGCGCCGGCCCCGGGACGCAGGCCGACGATCAGGATGCGGCGGCCGCCATCGCCATCGGCGGCGGCTTCGAGCGCCTGCCGCAGCTCGCCGATGCTGCGGGCAAAGCGCGCCTGCGGCTTGTCGAGCGTGTCGACGAGCGGCCCCTTGCCCTGGAAGACCGAGCGGGTTTCCTCCAGCTCGCGGCGCCAGCGCCGGTGGCGCACGGCCGGGAGCGTCGCGAGCAGGGGGGCCGCCGAGGTCGCCAGGATCTCTGGCAGGCGCTTGGCTTCGGGCTTCCCCGCCAGGCGCCGCCAGCCGGCCTTGGCGGGCTTCGCCGCTGCCGCCGGCGGCGGAGCGGGCGGCTCCGCTTCGATGGGACGGATGGCGGGCAGCGCCGCAGCGGGTGCCGCTGCCTTCGGCCCGTTGTGGCGCGGCGTCGCGGCGCTGCGCGCGCTGCCGGTGGGCTGGGCGGGCCGTGTCGGCGTCGCTCCTCCGAGGAAGGCGAGCCCGACTGCCAATGCGGCGCCGAGCCCCGCACCGCCGATGCCGCCGAGCAGGGCGATCGTCCGCCGCGACATCCCGGATTTCTGCAAGGGCGGCATCGCCTGCGAGATGATGCGGGCATTGGTGGTGTCGATGCCGGAAAGCTCGCTGGTCTCGCGGGCGCGCTTCAGGAACCCCTCATAGATGACGCGCGAGGATTCGACCTCGCGTTCGAGCTCGCGCAGCTCGACCCCGGCCCGCCCGGCGGCGAACTGGCCGGATTTCAGCGCGTCGACGCCGCTTGCGGTCTGCTGCTCTGCGGCGAGTGCGCGGTCATATTCGCTTCTGGCGGCGCGTGCGATCCGGCCGAGTTCCTCGGCGATCTGGCGGCGGGCGTCCCGCACCTGGGCCTGTGCCGCAAAGAGCGCGGGATGCCGGGCTCCGAGCGAGGCGGTCAGATCGGCCTCCCGGCTCAGCGCCGCGCCGAGCTGGGCCCGCAGCGCGGTCATCGTGTTGGAGGCGAGGGCCTCTGGAATGGCACCGGCCTCGAGTGAGGCGGCACGGGTGCGGGCGATCTGCTCGTATTTCGCCCTGGCCTCGGTGACCCGGGTCCGTGCCGCGACGAGCTGGGCGCTGCTGAGCGCGAGCTGCTCTTCGCCGATCGACTTGCCGCCGGCGGCGGCGAGATTGTTGGCTTCCTTGAAGCGCTCGGCCTTGTTCTCGGCATCGCGCAGGCGCGAGCGCAACTCCTCGAGCCGGCTGGTCAGCGATTCCGTGGCGCGTCTGGCGGCGGCGTCGCGCACCGCCGCCTGATCCTCGAGATAGGCGTTGGCGAGGGCGTTGGCGAGGCGCGCGGCTTTTTCAGGATCACGCGAGGTCACCGAGATGTCGATCACGAAGGTGCGCTCGCCGCGCCGTACCGAGACGCGGCGGTCGAGTTCGGCGAGGGCGTAGAGCATCCCGTCGCGCTTGCTCGTCGTCCCGCCGAACAGCCGCGACAGCAGGCCGGGGCTGGCTTCGCCGCCGAATTCCGGGTCCTTGTCGAGATGCTCGCTCTCGACGACGCGCGCCTTGATGCTGTCCGAGGCGATGATCCGCGCCTGGCTTTCGAGATAGGCGGTGATCGAGGTCGGGTCGCTGCCGACCGTGGTCGGCGAGACCTCGTTCTGGAGCACGCGAAGATCGCGCGGATCGATGAAGAGCTGGGCGGTCGAGACATATTTCGGCGTGACCAGCAGGCTCGCCAATGCCGCCAGCATCATGCCGGCCAGGGCGCAGAGCAGGATCAGGCCCTTGCGCCGCCAGAGCGTGCCGATCAGCCAGAGCGGATTGGCCAGCACCGAGAGCGACGGCCGGCCGGCAGCGTCCGGTGCCGCGACGGCCGCCTGCTGCGGCGGCGTCGCGGCCCGGTCGATCTCGCCGGGTGCGGTCTCGGTGGTGAACATCAGGCTACGCTTCACTCGTTTCGTTCTGGTTGGCGTCCGGCTTGCTCGGGACGGGGTACCGGGTCATTCACTCAGGCCCGGCCGCTGCGATAGCGTTCGAGCACCTGCATCATCGGTTTGGGGCGGTAGTCCTCGTCGAGCGGCAAGGGCCGTGCCCTGGCCGGGTCCTTGCGCGGAAAGGTCTCGTGGACCCAGCTGTAGCGATCGCTCAGCCCCCAGGTGACGATCGCCTTCGGCCTGCCGCCTGCGACCACGGCCTCGAGATAGGTCGCGACCAGCTTGGCGGCAGCCCGGTCGCGCATTCCGGTATCGGGCGGCAGCTTCCAGTCGATCACGTCGAGCTCGGTGACCTCGACCCCGACGCCGAGCTTGCCGAGGGCGGCGACGAAGCCCTGCACGCCTTCGCTGTCGATCGCGTTCTCGGCATAGAGATGGGCCTGCATGCCGACGCCGTGGATCGGGATGCCCTTGTCCTGCAGGCGGCGCACGATATCGATCGCGATCCTGCGGCGCGCGACGATGCCCGGCCCGGCCTCCTCGAAATTGAAGTCGTTGAGCACAAGGCGCGCCTTGGGGTCGACCCGCGCCGCGGTGCGGAAGGCGATCTCGATGTGATCGGGTCCGAGCAGGCGCTGCCAGATCGTGTCGCGATAAGGCTCGCCGGGTTTGGGCTCGAAGGCGATGACCTCGTTGACCACGTCCCAGGTCGCGATCTTGCCCTTGTAGCGGTCGACCACGACCTCGATATGGTGGGTCAGCTCGCGCTCGGCCTCGGCTCGGCTCGCCATCTGCCTGGCCCAGGGCGGCAAGGCCATGCCCCAGAGCAGCGCATGGCCGCGCAGCGCCTTGCCGTGTTTCAGCGCGAAGCCGACCAGTTCGTCCGCCCCGGAAAAATCGAAGCGGGCGCGGTCATGGCGCAGTGCCTCCCATTTCAGGTCGTTCATCGGCACGATGACGTCGCAGAGCCGGACCAGCGCGTCGCGATAGCGCGCATCGGCGCGGAAGGTCTCGATCTGAGCCGCCGAGCCATAGGGGATCGGCGCCCGGCCCGGTGCCGCGGCGGCGCCGTCGTCGGCGAGAGCGGCCGCGGCGATGCCGGCAGCCCCGCCCAGTACATCCCTGCGCGAAATGGCTGTCATGTCGTGGCCGGGCATAGCCTCGTTTCGTTTAGGGTCGCTCAACGCGTCTGCGCTAGACACGGGGCGATCTCCGCCCTGCCAGAGGCACGGAACGGGCCAGCCGATCTGTCGAAACGGACTTCATGTCGCCCGACCGCGCCTCCATCGCCGCCTACCTCACCATCCTGAGCGGCTCCGCCGGCCGGCTCGTCATCTCCCTTGTCTACTTCCTCATCGTTGCGAATACGTTGACCCTGGGCGAGTTCGGCATTTTCGCCACCGCCTCGGCGACGGGCGTCATCCTTTCGCGTCTGCTCGCCTTCGGCTTCGTCTCGCCGGTCTACCGGGTCGCCACCGTCAAGCCGCGTCTGCTCGGCACCTATCTCGCCGGCTTCGCGGCGCTCGGGCTGCTGTCGCTGCCGCTGATCGCGCTGGCGAGCTGGGGCACCTATGCGCTGCTGTTCGCCGGCAAGGTCGCGCTTCTGCCCTTCGCGACGATCATCCTCGCCGAGGTGCTGGGCTGGCGGCTGGTCGAGCTCGTCGCCATCGTCAACAACGGCATGCGCCGCTTCCGCGAGGCGGCGCTTCTGGTGGTCATCGGCTCGGGCCTGCGCACGCTGGCCGCGATCGGCTTCTATCTCCAGGCGCGGCCGACGCTGGAGGGCTGGGCCTTCGCCTATCTCGGGGCGACGGCGCTGAGTGCCCTGATCGGCTTCCTCGTCTTCCTGCCCAGAATGCGCCTGGCCTTCGTCCCGGCGCTCTATCCGCGGCGAATGGCCGATGCGCTCTCGGCCGGCGCTGCCGACATCCTGTTCTACCTGCAGGCCGAGCTCGACAAGCTCCTGATGCTGGCCTTCGCCGGCGACCGCGTCGCCGGGCTCTACGCCATCGCCATGCGCGTCATCGACCTCACCGCCATGCCGGTGCGCAGCTTCAACCAGATGCTGGTGCAGAAGATCATGCAGGAGCGCGGCCTGCGCGGCGGCGCCCGGCATCAGGTCCTGGTCGAGCTCGCCATCGCTGTCGTCTCGATCGGCGGGCTGATCGCGATCATCCTGCTGCTGGCGCTGTTCCCGCGCGCGCTCGGCGGCAATGTCGCGCTCGCCTCCTATCTCTTCCTGCCGATGCTGCTGGTGCCGGCCTTCCGCAATCTCGTCGAGTACCAGGCCGAATTGCTCTACGCCCGCGAGCGCACCGGCTCGCGCGTGCTGCTGCTCTGCGCCGTTGCGGCGCTCAAGGCGGTGCTGATCGCCTGGGTGATGACGCGTCACGGCGCCGATGGCAGCTGGGCGCTCTGGCTCAACGGCGTCTTCGGCGCGCTCTACCTGCTCTCGACGGTCTTCACCTATCGGCTGCTCGGCAAGGCGGGCTGATCGGCTTCTCGCCTCACCGCCCTGGCTCGGCTTCGGCCAGGGCCCGAAGCCGAGCCAGCGGCACACCGGTGAAGGATTGCACGCCGACGGCGACCTGGCCGGGCCCGAGCACCTCCTCGAAGGAACGCAGCCCTTCGAGATCGGCGACATCCTCGTCGAACCAGAAGACCTTGCAGGGCTCGTGGGCATCGGGCCAGTGGCCGGCCTCGGCGAGGCCGCGCACGCCTTCGACGAAGTAGCCGTAGATCATGTACTCGGAAAACTGCCGGTTGGCGGCGATGGCCGAGACCCAGTCGCGGCCGGTCTCCTGCTCGATGCGCGCCATCATCGCGACGATGTTGTCGCGCCGCCAGCTCACCAGATTGTTGATGTAGTCGGCGCTCGGGAAGGCCGGTTGCGGCAGGCCGAGCAGCCGGCTCGCAACCTCGCACCAGCCGCGATGGCGCTCCATCTCCCGGGTGATGCCGCCTGGCTTGCGATAGAGCCGAACGCCATCCGCCGTGCTTAGGCTGGTGACGTCGAAGGGTCGCAGGAAGATCATGTCGGAATCGGCGAAGAGCACGATGTCCTCGTGGCTCTTCAGCGGCAAGGCGAGCTTGCGCAGTTGCTGGGCGTGCCAGCCGCGCAGCGGCGGGATGCCGCGTATGAGCGCGCCCGGTCCGGTCCAGACCCGCCGGCGCCCGAGGCTGAGCGGATCGGGCCAGGAGGAGAGCCAGTGCGGCAGCAGTGCCGATTCCGGAAGGACCTGCCGCCGCGGCCCGGCAAGCGATGCGAACAGGGGAAGGTCGCGGTCCTCGACCAGCAGATAATGCATGGTGTGGCCACTGACGAAACGGTCGATGCTGGCGCAGAGCAGCCGGCAACGCTCGAGATCGCCGGCATAGCTCGGGGTCGCGATCGCGATACTGGGATTCGTCACGCGACCTTGCGTCCCGTGAGCCTCTGCCGCAGCACGCGCAGCAGGAAGATCGGATTGCCCACGACATAGCGCCGCCAGAGCCGGCCGGGCTCGAGCCAGAGCCGGTAAAGCCATTCCATTCGCAGCCGCCGGATCCAGAGCGGCGCCCGTGTCACCTCGCCGGCCAGGAAATCGAAGAAGGCGCCGATTCCGGCGGCGACGCTGCAATGGCGCGGCCCGAGCTTCTCGGCGATCCATTTTTCCTGGCGCGGATTGCCGAAGGCGACGAGCAGGAGATCGGGCCGCTCATACTCCAGCCTTGCCAGCAGGGCCGCCTCATCTTCCGCCGAGAAATAGCCATGGCTGAGAACGGCGAAGTCATGTTGGGGATGCTCGTTCTGCAGCCGTGCCGCAGCGCGCTCGGCGATGCCCGGCTTGCCGCCGAGCAGCATCACGCGCAGCGGCTCGCGCTGCGCCGCCAGCAGGGCCGGCGTGAAATCGGTGCCGTTGAGATTCGCCGGGAAATGGGCCCCGTGCAGAAGCTGCGAGGCGACATCGACACCGATTCCGTCGGGCAGAATGAGGAAGCTGGAGAGAGCGGCCCGCAGGGCCGCATCGTTCGCAGCGAAATTGGCGAGATGGGCATTGCAATAGGCCAGCCGCAAATGACGCTTCCGGTCGAAGGCGCGTGCGATCAGAGCCAGCGCCTGATCGCGCGTCAGGGCCGCGACTTGCACCCCGACGATGTCCCGCCGCGGCGCCTCGATCGCGGGCATGCGCCCGACCAGGGGCTGTGCGTAGGGAGCGGAGAAGGCGTTCATCGCGGATTCGGCCCAGGCAAGCATGCGTCGCCATGGTGACGCCAGCGGCGCATGTCTTGGGGGATTTGCAAGGTCGGTCAAGGCGAACCCGTTCCCAAAGTAAATCGAATCTTCAGCCGGCCCGGGGCCGGCCCCGTTCCGGTTCGGGTCTGGCGTGTTCCGAAATGACACGCCAGTTCCCGACTTCCAGGCTCACTATGCCGGAAACGTGCCGTAACGGCAGGTTTTGAGGCCTTCTTGCGCGCCGGCAGGTCGGCATCGCGCTTGCCACCCAGCCCCTGCGAGTGGCGTCGGTCGGGACAATTGTTCCGATCCGGGCCGCTCGGGAGCGAGGCGCTGGATGATGACCGTCAACGAACTGAACTATGCCGCTGCCTCTGCCGCCGATGAACGCGCCAACTCGCTGCGCCACTGGATCGGCATGATCACGGCGCTCGTCGACGTGGTCATGGTGCTGGCGATCGTGATCGGCACCTCCTTCGCCTATCACCTCTATGCCTACGCTGATTTCGGCAACGGCAAGATCACGCTCGAGCTCGCCTCGATGATCGCGGCGATCTTCGTCTTCATCAACGCGCTGCGCGGGCGCTACCAGCTCGCCAACTACCTCTCGACCAAGGGCCAGATCGCCTCGGCCTTCACCGTCTGGAACATGGCGATGGTCGCCTTCATCGCTTTCGTCTTCCTCGCCAAAATCGTCGACCATTATTCGCGCGTGGTGGTGATCGTGACCTATCTCGCCGGCATTCCGCTGGTGGCGCTCGCCCGCTCGGGGATCGTGCGGGCGGTGTCGATGGCGAGCAAGACCGGCCGGATCACCTCGGAAAGGGTTTTCCTGATCGGCCGCGAGAGCGAGGTGATGTCCTTCGTCTCGCGCCATCAGCCCTGGAATATCGGCTTCTCGATCGTCGACGTCGCCTTCCTGCGCAGCAGCGACGCGCGCCGCATCAACGATCCCGCTGCGGCCCTGACGGCCGATCTCGCCGCGGCTTCCGCCCGGGCGCGCGACCTCAAGCCCGATGCGGTCTTCATCGCGCTGCCCTGGTCCGATCAGGAGACGATCGACGCCTGCGTCGACGCCTTCATGAACCTGCCGGTGGCGATCCACATGACGCCCGAGCCGATCATGGACCGTTTCGAGAATCCGCATATCGTGCGCGTCGGCTCGCTCGCCTCGCTGCGCCTGACGCGCCCGGCGCTGTCCTTCACCCAGGTCACGTTCAAGCGTGTCTTCGACATCTGCGCGGCGAGCGTGATCCTGGTGGCGAGCCTGCCGCTGCTGCTGCTGATCGCGCTGGCGATCAGGCTCGACTCGAAGGGGCCGGTCCTGTTCCTGCAGCGGCGCTATGGCTTCAACCAGGAGCCGTTCCGGATCTTCAAGTTCCGGACGATGACCACCACCGATGACGGCGCGGTGATCCGCCAGGCGACCCGCGGTGATCCGCGCATCACACGGGTCGGGCGCCATCTGCGGCGCTATAATCTCGACGAGCTGCCGCAGCTCATCAATGTCATCGCCGGGCAGATGTCGCTGGTCGGCCCGCGTCCGCACGCGCTCGCCCATGATCGCGAATACCAGCGCAAGATCGCGCTCTATGCCCGCCGCCACAACGTCAAGCCGGGCATCACCGGCTGGGCCCAGGTCAACGGCCTGCGCGGCGAAACCGATACCGACGAGAAGATGGCGCGCCGTGTGGCGTATGACCATTGGTACATCGACAACTGGTCGTTCTGGCTCGATCTGGCCATCCTGCTGCGCACGCTGTTCAGCCCGCGCGCCTTCCGCAATGCCGGCTGAGCCGTCGGCATCGCGGCACTGCAACCCTCTCCCCTGAAAACAGCCCTTCGCGTCCGCCGGCTTTGCGCTAGATTGCCCCGGCTTCATCAGGGAGGGGCGTTGTTTTCATGAATCAAATCGATTTGAACGGCCGGGTCGCCATCGTCACCGGTGGCGCGCAGGGGATTGGCCGGGCCGTCGCCGAGCGTTTCGCCAAGAGCGGCGCCAAGGTCGCGATCTGGGATCTGGACGGCAAGCTGGCCAAGGAGACAGCGGCTGCGATCGGGGCCGAGGCCAGCGGGCTCGGCATCGACGTCACCGACGCCGCCGCCGTGAACGAGGCCGCCGCCGAACTCGAGAAGCGCCTCGGCAGCGTCGATATCCTGGTCACCAGCGCCGGCATCGCCGGCCCCAACCGCAAGACTTGGGAATACCCGCTCGACGAATGGGCCAAGGTGATGCGGCTCAATGTCGACGGCACGCTGCATTGCTGCCAGGCGGTGGTCCCCGGCATGATCAAGCGCAATTACGGAAGGCTCGTGCTGGTCGCCTCGATCGCCGGCAAGGAAGGCAATCCGACGGCTTCGGCCTATTCGGCCTCGAAGGCGGCGGTGATCGCGCTGACCAAATCGCTCGGCAAGGAGCTGGCGACGCAGGACATCGCGGTCAACTGCATCACCCCCGCCGCGGCCAAGACCCGGATCTTCGACCAGATCACCCAGGAGCATATCGACTACATGCTCTCGAAGATTCCGCGCGGGCGTTTCCTCGAGGTCGACGAGGTCGCCGCCATGGTCGCCTTCCTCGCCTCGGCCGAGAACAGCTTCACCACCGGCGGCGTCTTCGACCTTTCGGGCGGCCGCGCCACCTACTGAGCGGGGCCGCGGCCAGAGGCCTTTCCGCAATGCAAACGGTGCTGGCCATGCGGCCGGCGCCGCTCCTAATATGGTGCCATGACCGCGACCCTTCCTTCCGCCGCTGTGCTCGGCGCCCGCGCCTTCGCGGCGCTCGCCGGCCTCAACCGCTTCACCGACGAGCCGGGCAAGCTGACCCGGCTCTATCTGTCGCCGGCGCATCGCCAGGCGGCGGAATGGACCAAGGGGGCGATGGAGGTCGCGGGCCTCGCCGCCTTCATCGATGGCGCGGGCTCGGTGCAGGGTCGGCGCGAGGGCGCAAGGCCCGGCCTGCCGGCGGTGCTGATCGGTTCGCATATCGACACGGTCAAGGATGGCGGTCGCTTCGACGGCAATCTTGGCGTCGTCGCCGGCATACTGGCGGCGCAGGCCCTGCGCGATGCCGGCATCGTCCTGCCCTTCGCACTCGAGGTCGTCGCGTTCGGCGATGAGGAGACGGTGCGCTTTCCGACCGATCTTTCGACCTCGCACGCCCTGATCGGCGAGTACCGGCAGGACTGGCTCGACGGCACCGATGCCGACGACGTCAAGCTGCGCGATGCCCTCGTGAAGTTCGGGGGCGATCCGGCCGGCATTGCCGGCCTCGCCCGCAAGCCGGGTTCGCTCAAGGCCTATCTCGAGGTCCATATCGAGCAGGGGCCGGTGCTCGAGGCCGCTGGCGAGGCGGTCGGCATCGTCACCGCCATCGCCGCGCAGAAGCGGGCCCGCGTCCGGGTCACCGGCGAGGCCGGCCATGCCGGCACCGTGCCGATGGCGCTGCGCAAGGACGCGCTCGCCGCCGCCGTCGAGATGGCGCTGGCGCTGGAGGAGATCGCCCGCGGCCATGATCAGGCGGTCGGCACGGTTGGCGTCTTCCGGCCGGACCCGGGCGCGACCAATGTCGTGCCGGGCGCCGTCGATTTCACCATCGATTTCCGCGCTCCGGCCAACGAGACCGTGGCGAGCATGGACGCCGCCATTCAGATGCGTTTCGGCGAGATTGCCGCGCGGCGTGGTGTCCGCCTCGAGATCACGCCTTATTCCCAGTCAAAAGCCGTGCCGATGGACGAGGCTCTGCAGGAGGCCTTCGCCACTGGCATCGCCCGTACCGGCACCAATCTGACAGCGCGGCGCCTGCCTTCCGGCGCCGGCCACGACGCGATGGCGATGGCGGCCTTCTGCCCGGCGGCGATGCTGTTCGTGCGCTGCGAGAAGGGCATCAGCCATTCGCCGCTGGAGAACATGACCGAACTCGACGCCGGCATCGCCATCCGCGTCCTGCTCGAGACGCTCCTGGAGCTGGCGCGCCGCGAGGGCTGAAGGGTCAGCCCGGCGCGGCCGTGGAGACCGGCTGCGCGCGGCGACGCTCGCGCCGCGCCGGCCGCTGCGCGGGCTTGCGCCAGAGATGCAGCAGCGCCAGGCAAAGCCCGACCAGCGCCACCCAATGGCCGGGACGCAGCGCCGTCCAGTCCTGGTAGACGATGATGTCGGCATTGGCCTGGAAGATCAGCCAGGCCGAGGCGCCGGTGGCGAAGGCGTACCAGGCGGTTTCGGCCAGTGCCGTGGCGAGGCCGGTCGCGAGCGCGGTCAGGGCGAGCGAAGCAAAGCTCAGCGGAATGCCGAGGCGATTGAGGCCGCGATAGGCCATCAGCAGCGCGAAGAGCCCGGCGAGCAGCACCGGCTGGGTCACGTCGATCTTGGATTGCAGGGCGAAATGGAACAGGCCGAGCATGGCGATCGGGTAGACGAGGCTGTGCAGACGCTGCCAGCGTGCTGAACCGAGCCGGCGGATCATGCCGTCGGTCGAGGTCGCCCCGAGCGCGACGAGGCCGGTCAGCGCGGTGATGCCGACGATAAGGTAGAAGCGCTTGACGATCTCGGAGGCGATCAGCCCCCAGTCGAAGCCGAGATCGATGCAGTAGAGCGCCAGGTGGCCGAGCGCATAGGCGAGCGCCGAGAGGCCGAGCATGCGGCGGATGCCGATCAGCCGGTTCCAGTCGAGGATGCGACGCAGCGGCGTCACCGCGAGGGTGACGACAAGGATGCGCAGGCTCCAGGTGCCGGTATCGTGCACCGCCTGCGTCCATGGTTTCGAGCCGAGCTGATGGGCGAAGGCCTGATAGGCGAGGTAGGCGGCCGGCATCAGCACCAGCGCGAAGCAGCCGGCGCGGAGCGCATCGAAGCGCCCCTTCCTGTCGGTCCACGGCCAGTCGCTCGCCTCGATCAGAGCCATGCTCGCTCCCTTTGCCCTCGGGGTCGCAACCCGGATACGCCAGATTCGCCGCGGGCGTCATGCATCTCTGCGCACAAGCGCGTGAGCGGTCGTGAGCCGGCCCTGCATCGGCGCATGCCGATTGAGCTTCCCATAGATCACGCTTTGCGTTTCGATTCGGGCCGCATGTGCAGCCGCGATTCGCCGGCACCGGAACGGAGAAGCTCGATGTCGCGCAGTCCCAAGGTGGTTTTCGATGTCGGTAACGTCCTGCTGCGCTGGGACCCGTTCCATCTTTACCGGGACGTGATCCCGGACGACGCTAAGCGCGACTGGTTCCTGACGAATGTCTGCACGGCCGCCTGGAACATCGAGCAGGATCGCGGCCGGCCCTGGACGGATGCCGTCGCCCTCCTCGTTGCCGAGCATCCGGAATGGGAGCGTGAGATCCGGGCTTTCGACGAGCGTTGGCACGAAACCGTGCCGGGCGTGATCGAGGACAGCGTCGCGGTGCTGGCCGAGCTCAAGGCCAAAGGCGAGCAGGTCTACGCCATCACCAATTTCTCGCGCGAGAAATGGGCGGAATGCCTGGTCCGCTTCCCCTTTCTGCGCAGCTTCGACGGCACGATCGTTTCCGCCCATGAACGGCTGCTCAAGCCCGACCCCGCCATTTACCATGTGCTGATCGAGCGTTATGGGCTCGATGTCTCCGACTGCATCTTCATCGACGACAGCGAGAAGAATGTCGCGGGCGCGCGTTCGGTCGGCATGCAGGCGGTGCATTTCCGCGAGCCGATCGACCTCAGAGGCGAGTTGCGCGCGCTCGGCGCCGCGCTCTGAGGCAAAGCCCGGCGCCGCGTCTCGCAGCGCCGGGGCATGGCTTCGGACGGGGCGGCTACCAGTAGTAGCGTGGGCCGTAATAGCGGCGATAGGGCCGATAGCCATAGGGTCGGTAATAGGGGTAGGGCCGGTAGTAGCGTGGCCCGTAAAAGCGCGGGCCATAGCCATAATAGGGTCTCCGCCAATAGCGGCGTCGGGGGCCGTAATAATAGTACTGGGCGTAGTCGGCCTCGGTCTTGTCGAGCGCTTCGGCGTCGATCTCGGGTGCGGATTCCGGCCGGCGCGGCGCTGCCGGCGCGGCTTTCTGCGGCTGGGCCGCCAGACCTGCCGATGCGAAGCCCGCTGCCGCCAGGGCGCCTATCAGGCTTCCGAGGAAAGAGCGTCTGTCCACGATGCTGTCCTCCCTTCCAAGGGCGAGAATCAACGTCGAGGAGGGCTTTTGGTTCCAGGCCGCGTGCTTTCGCGCGCGGCCTGCGGTTCTCAGTCGTCCATCTTGAGGGCGGCGATGAAGGCTTCCTGCGGGATCTCGACGCGGCCGAACTGCCGCATCCGCTTCTTGCCTTCCTTCTGCTTGTCGAGGAGCTTGCGTTTGCGCGAGGCGTCGCCGCCATAGCATTTCGCGGTCACGTCCTTGCGCAGCGCCCGGATCGTCTCGCGGGCGATGATCTTGCCGCCGATCGCCGCCTGCACCGGGATCTGGAACATATGCGGCGGGATCAGCTCCTTGAGCTTCTCGCACATGGCGCGGCCGCGGGATTCGGCCCTGGTGCGATGCACCAGCATGGAGAGCGCGTCGACCGGCTCGGCATTGACCAGGATCGACATGCGCACGAGGTCGCCCTCGCGATAATCGGTGATCTGGTAGTCGAAGGAGGCATAGCCCTTCGAGATCGATTTCAGCCGGTCGTAGAAGTCGAACACCACCTCGTTCAGCGGCAGGTCGTAGACCACCTTGGCGCGGCTGCCGACATAGCCGAGATCGATCTGCAGGCCGCGCCGATCCTGGCAGAGCTTCAGAACCGAGCCGAGATATTCGTCGGGGGTGAAGATCGTCGCCCGGATCCAGGGCTCCTCGATCGCCTCGATCTTCATCACATCCGGCATGTCGGCCGGGTTGTGCAGCTCCAGCACCGTGCCGTCGCGCAGCTTGAGATGATAGACGACCGAGGGCGCGGTCGAGATCAGGTCGAGGTTGAACTCGCGCTCGAGCCGCTCCTGGATGATCTCCAGATGCAGGAGCCCGAGGAAGCCGCAGCGGAAGCCGAAGCCGAGCGCCGCCGAGGTCTCCATCTCATAGGAGAAGGAGGCATCGTTCAGGCGCAGCTTCGACATGGCGCCGCGCAGCAATTCGAAATCGGCGGCATCGACCGGAAAGATGCCGCAGAACACCACCGGCTGCACCGGCTTGAAGCCCGGCAGCGGCTCGGCGACCGGCTTGCGGTCATCGGTAATGGTATCGCCGACCGCGGTGTCCGCGACCTCCTTGATCGAGGCGGTGAAGAAGCCGACTTCGCCGGGGCCGAGTTCCTTGACCTCGGTCATCTTCGGCTTGAACACGCCGACGCGGTCGACGCCATAGCTGGCATTGGCCCGCATCATCCGGATCGACATGCCCTTCTTCAGCACGCCGTCGATGATGCGCACCAGGACGACGACGCCGAGATAGGCGTCATACCAGGAATCGACCAGCATCGCCTTGAGCGAGGCGTCCGGGTCGCCCTTCGGCGCCGGCAGCTTCTCGACGATCGCTTCGAGCACGCCCTCGATGTTGAGGCCGGTCTTGGCCGAGATCGGCACGGCGTCCGAGGCGTCGAGGCCGATCACATCCTCGATCTGCTCCTTGATCCGCTCGGGATCGGCGGCCGGCAGGTCGATCTTGTTGAGGACGGTGACGATCTCGTGATTGGCGTCGAGTGCCTGGTAGACGTTCGCCAGCGTCTGCGCCTCGACGCCCTGCGAGGCGTCGACGACCAGCAGCGAGCCCTCGCAGGCGGCCAGCGAGCGCGAGACCTCATAGGCGAAGTCGACGTGCCCGGGCGTGTCCATCAGGTTCAGGATGTAATCCTTGCCGTTCTTGGCCTTGTAATCCAGCCGGACGGTCTGCGCCTTGATGGTGATGCCGCGCTCCTTCTCGATGTCCATCGAGTCGAGGATCTGCTCGCTCATGTCGCGTGCGGCGACCGTGCCGGTCTGCTGGATCAGCCGGTCGGCGAGGGTCGACTTCCCGTGGTCGATATGGGCCACGATCGAGAAGTTGCGGATGTTGTCGAAGCTGCGGGTGCTCATCGGCCGCAGATAGCAGTGCGCGCGGGTTGCGCCAAGGGTTTGCGATGGCTCTGCGCAATGATCCTTGCAAGGGGCAGGGCCGGCGTGGCCGGCGCTATTGTGCCGCCAGCAGGCGTTCCTGCGCCCAGTTCAGCGCCTTGTAGTCGAAGCCCGCCTCCAGCGTCGGCTTCACCACGGCAAAATAGGGCGAAATGTCAAAGTCGCGCGGCATGTAGAGCGAGTGATGCCGGATGTGCAGGATTTCGCGATAGTCCTCCTCGCCCATGGCCTGGGCGTATTCGATCGTCGGCAGAACCGGATAGCGCGCCGCCTCGAAAGCCTGCGCGATCAGCGTCGAGCAGATCGCCCGCGTCGGGTCGCCGGAGCCGAGCGCGATCATCCGCCGGCGCCAGTTGGCCGGCGCCCAGGGTAGCGGGAAGAGCCAGCGCGCGAGATCGAGGATGTTCTTCAGGTCATATTGCATTCCCAGCCGGTCGAGCACGTAGTCGACGGCGATCTGGCGGCCCTCGCGGTCGAGCGCCTGCGGCCGGCAGATCCTTGTGCCGAAAGCACCGTATTTCGCCAGCGGCGAGAGCACGCAGCCGACATCCATCTCGACCTCGGCGAGCTCCAGCGGCTCGCCCTCGGGGCTGAATTTTCCGGTATCGCCGACATAGAGCGCGGCATGCGACCAGGTCGACTGCGTCAGATATTTGATCGCGGCCGAGACCTTCATGCTGCCTTCGACCAGGAGCACGTCGCCGGGCCGCAGTGCCGTCCGCATCCGCGCCAGTGCCTTGGCGTCGACCGGTCCGGCCTGTGGCTTGCCGCGGGTGATGAAGCGCACCAGCGAGCGTCCGAGCAACTCCAGCCCTCTGTTCATCGACGCCTCCCTGCGTCGGCGCCGTCCCCGGCGTCTTCCCCACCAGCAAAGCGGCGCGGCGTGACTTTTCGGTAAGCACCTGACTGGCTTGGCCGCGAGAGAACGGGAATCGCCGAACATCGTAAAGTCCGGGTTGAGACTTGGTCCGCCCCGGCGCGACGAGCAGGCATCTCGCCATGCGCATCCATCATAATGGAATAAATCTTGCTTGATGGACGAAATGCCGATCTTGTAGGAAGGACGGAGGAAAAATGCAGGAAGATGCTGAAATCGCGATCGAGAGGCTGGACGGGGCGGGCGCCGCTGCCGCGGTTCCGGCGCTGACCGAGATATTGCGCGATGCCGTGGCGAACGGCGCCTCGGTCGGCTTCATGGACTTCAACACATCGGCCGATTTCGAGCGCTTCTGGCAGGGCATCGCCGAGCAGGTCGAGACCGGGGCCGTACTGCTGTTCGTCGCGCGCGGCGCCGAGGGCATCGTCGGCACGGCGCAGCTGCATCCGGTCGGCAAGCCGAACCAGCCGCACCGGGCCGAGATCGCCAAGGTTCTGGTGCATTCGGGGGCCCGGCGTCGCGGCATCGGCGAGGCGCTGATGCGGGCGGCCGAGGCACAGGCGCTCGCCATGGGCCGCGATCTGCTGGTGCTCGACACCGACGAGGCCGGCGCGGCGCGGCGTCTCTACAACCGGTTGGGCTGGACGGAAGCCGGCACGATCCCGCGCTATGCGCTGATGCCGGACGGCCGAGACTGCGGCTCGACCTTCTTCTACAAGGCGTTGCCGTCGCCGGCCTGAGGCGGGCGACGGCGGATTGTCACTCGGCCTTGCGGAAATAGGGCTCGACCTCGCCCTTGAGCTTGACCGTCATCGGGTTGCCGTGGCGGTCCTTGGCGTTGCCGGCGGTCAGGCGCACCCAGCCCTCGCTGATGCAGTACTCCTCGACATTGGTCTTCTCGACGCCCTTGAAGCGCACGCCGATGTCACGCGCGAGCAGCTCCTCATTGTAATAGGGGCTGTTCGGGTTCGAGGAGAGCCGGTCGGGCAGGGTGTCGGTCATCGTGTCGGGCCTTCGTCTGGGTCTTTGCGAGATCATCCGGCGCCGATCGGGCGCCTAGTCCCGCCTCCCATACCCTCAGATCGCGCGCTCAACAAATTCGCCCGTGCGGCTCGCTCCGGGGATCGTCATCATGGCCGCAGCAACCAGGCTGGTGCTCGACTCCAGGCGAAAGCAAATCTCGCCGGCGGCGAGCCACCGGCGAGATCGTCACGGCTGAAGCAGTCGCTTCGTCGCTGCGCTGTGAGCTTGGGTGTCAGCGGATCGGCGGGGCGTAGTGCAGACCGCCGTCCTTCCATGATGCGTTGATGCCGCGCTTGATCTTGAGCGGGCTGTCCTTGCCGATGTTCCGCTCGAAGACCTCGGCATAGGAGCCGACCTTCAGGACGATATTGTAGGCCCACTCATTCGGCAGGCCGAGCGCGTCGCCGAGCTTTCCTTCCTTGCCGACCAGCCGGAGGATGTTCGGATTGGCCGTGGTGCTCGCGGTTTCCGCGATATTGGCCGAGGTCAGGCCGAATTCCTCGGCGGCATGCAGGGCATGGGCGGCCCATTTGACGATGTTGTACCATTGGTCGTCGCCCTGCCGGACGGCCAGGCCGAGCGGCTCCTTGGAGAGCGTCTCGTTCAGGATCGTGTGCTTCTCGGGCTCGGTGAGCTTGGTCCGGAACGCATAGAGGACCGAACGGTCGGAGCTGAACGCATCGCAGCGGCCGGCCTGGTAGGCCTGGGCGGCCTCCTCCTGCGAGGAATAGGCGACGATCTCGTTCTTGAGCTTACTGACGCGAAAGAAGTCGGTCAGGTTCAGTTCGGTGGTCGAGCCCTGATTGGTGCAGATCGTCGCGCCATTGAGTTCCTTGGCGCTCTGGACTTCCCCGGAACGCACCATGATGCCCTGGCCGTCATAATAGTTCACGCCTGCGAACAGGATGCCGTTGGTCGCTTCCCGGCCCAGGGTCCAGGTGGTCGTGTTGAACAGCACATCGACTTCGCCGGTCTGAAGCGCCGTGAAACGCGCTGCGGGGCTCAGCGGGATGATCGAGATCTTGTCGGGGTCACCGAAGATCGCCGAGGCGATGGCCCGGCAGAAATCGATGTCGAGGCCGACATATTTGCCGCTCTTGTCGGGGATGGCGAAGCCGGGCGTGCCGACCGACGAGCTGCATTTGAGCGTGCCGCGCTTGGTCACATTCTCGAGGGTGCTGGCGTTCGCGGCACCGGACATCGTCGCCACAAGAATTGCTGCGGCCGTAATAGCTCTCATCGTTCGATCCTCCGATTGTCGTTGCTTGTTTTTCTATGGGGTCATCTGCGCAAAGCGTGGCGCTACCACCCGCGCGCTGCCGCGCCGGCGCCTCCGGCGAGGCGGCAGCGTGCGGCATCGGCGGACGGCTGGTGGCCTATGCCGGACGAAGGCGCTGGCGCGTGATCGCGGCGTGGAAGCGCGCGCCGTGGATCAGGCCTTCATCGTCGAAATCATAGGTCGGGTTGTGCAGCGGCGAGGACGCTTCGCCATTGCCGACATAGGCAAAACAGCCCGGGACATGCTCGAGAAAGCGCGCGAAGTCCTCCGAGCCGGTCATCGGCTCGCGCGCGACGGCGATGCCGTCATCCCCGAACACCGTGCGGGCGGCGGTGAGTGCCTCCTGCACCAGCGCCTCGTCATTCACCAGCGGCACGAATTCGCGCGTATAGCTCAGCTCGGCGGTGACATTGTAGGCCAGCGCCGTGCCCGCGACGATCACGCCCATCTGTTTCTCGATCGCCGCGCTGATCTCGGGGCGGAAGCTGCGGGCATCGCCGAGAATGCGCGCCAGACCGGGCAAGGCGTTGCGCGTCCCGTCCGTCAGCAGTTCGGTCACCGAGACGACGCCGATATCCGTCGGGCTCAGACGGCGCGCGACGATGGTCTGGAGATTGGTGACGAGCGCGCAGGCCGCGACCAGGACCTCATTGCCCGAATGCGGGCGCGCGGCATGGCCGCCGACGCCCCTGAGCACGATCTCGAAATTGTCCTCGGCCGACATGAACGGGCCGGCCCGCGTCTGGAACCGCCCGATCGCGAGGCCGGGGGCATTGTGCAGCCCGTAGATCTCCTCGAAGGGGAAGCGTTCGAGCAGCCCGTCGGCCAGCATGGCGAGCGCGCCCTTGCCCCATTCTTCGGCCGGCTGGAACAGGAAGCGCACCGTGCCGTCGAAGCCGCCTTCCTCGGCGAGCAGCTTGGCGGCCCCCAGAAGCATCGTCGTATGGCCGTCATGGCCGCAGGCATGCATGATTCCGGGCGAGCGCGAGCGATGGGCATGGTCGCCCTGCTCGGTGATGCGCAGCGCGTCCATATCGGCCCGCAAGGCGATCGAGCGGTTGCCGCTGCCGCGCTTCAGCGTCCCGACCACGCCGGTGCCGCCGATGCCTTCAGTGACATCGTCGAGGCCGAATTCGCGCAGCCTGGCGGCGACGAAGGCCGCGGTCCGCTTCTCCTCGAAGCCGAATTCGGGATTGGCATGCAGCTGGCGGCGCCAGCCCGTCATTTCGTCCTGGAGGATGCCGTGATCGAGCTTGGCCATCAGAAGCCGCCTTGTCGCGCTGACATCGGGTTGGATGAGCCTACCGCACCCGGCGAAAGTCCGACGAGGACTTCGTAGCGGCCGGGATCGGTCGCGCCTTCAGTGTTGACGACGAGGACGCGCGACGAGGCGTCGAGCCGCAGCGCCGCGCGCATCGCCGGATCGGCCGCAGCGCGGCGAAGCCCGGCGAGGCCGGCACCGCCGCTCTCGCCGGCGACGATCGCCGGGTCGCCGGCCGAGGGGCGGGCCAAGCGGTTCATCACGGCGACCGCGTCGGCATCCTCGACCGTCATGAACGCGTCGGCGACGCGCGACAGCACGCGCCAGGCGATGGGGGAAGGCTCGTAGCATTCGAGCATCGCCATCACCGTCGGTTCGCCGTGCGCGACCTTGACCGGTTGGCCGGCCTTCGCGGTCTCGACGATGCAGGCGGCGCGGGCCGGGTCGACGACGATGAAAATCGGCCGCCGGTCGCCGAGAGCGAGGGCGAGATGGGCTGCGAGCGCCGCGGCGATCCCGCCGACCCCGGCCTGGACGAAGACATGCGTCGGAGGATAGTCGAGCTGTTGCAGGGCCTCGCGCACGATCACCGTGTAGCCCTGCATCACGAGGCCGGGAATCCGTTCATAACCCGGCCAGGAGGTGTCCGAGACGACGGTCCAGCCCTCCTCCTTCGCCACGCGCGACGCTTCCAGAACCGAATCGTCATAGGTGCCGGCAACCCGGCGCATCTCGGCGCCGAAACGGGCGATCGCCGCGACGCGCTCGTCGCTGACCCCGCCATGCACGAAGATCACCGCTCTTGCGCCGACGAGCGCGGCGCCCTGCGCCACCGAGCGCCCGTGATTGCCGTCCGTTGCGCAGGCGAAACTCATGCTGCCCGCGACAGCCTCGACCTCGGGCGCATGCAGTTCCGCGACATCGACGGGGCGGCCGAGGCGCTTCGACGCCTCTTCGAGCACGAGCCGTATGACGGCATAGGCACCGCCCAGCGCCTTGAAGCTGCCGAGGCCGAGCCGCCGACCCTCATCCTTCACCGCGAGTTCGCCGATGCCGAGCTCGGCAGCGAGTCCGGGGAGGAGATGGAGCGGCGTGATCGCGTGATTTTGCCGGTGGGACAGGAAGCGCTCGACCTCGTCTGCAGCGGCGACGCCAAGCGTTTCCGCGTCGACAGGGGCAAGCTGCCCGCCATGGTCAGGGTGCTGGTTGAGAAGGAACATTGCCGTCCTTGCCTTTGATGACGGCGCAAAGATATTAAATCGGGCGCGCAAAGAGCGCTGCAATCGCGCGCTTTAAATGCAAGTTTGTTTCATCGGAGCGCCGATTGACCAGGCTCGTATCGTCCACCTCGCTGACCCTCGACAGCTTCGACATCGCCATCCTGCGCATCCTGCAGCGCGACAACACGACGCCGCAACGGGTGATCGGGGAGGCGGTCAACCTGTCGGCTCCAGCCGTCCAGCGCCGGATCAAGCGGCTGGAGCAGGCCGGTGTGATCCGGGCGAATGTCGCGGTCATCGAGCCGGCGGCTGTCGGCCAGGCGATCACGCTCTTCGTGGAAGTCGAGCTCGTCAGCGAGACGGCCCAGGATATCGACGCGGCCAAGCGCGAGTTCACGGCCGCAGAAGCGGTGCAGCAATGCTACTATGTCACCGGCGAGGCCGATTTTATCCTGGTGGTCGTCGTGCCCAGCATGGCCGCTTACGAAGCGCTGACGCGCAACCTGTTCTTCGAGAACAACAATGTCCGGAAGTTCCGTACCTTCGTCGCGATGGACCGCGTGAAGGTCGGTCTGACGGTTCCGCTGGCGCATCCGTCGTGACCGGGCGGCCTCATGCCTTGATCGAAGCCCGGAGGTTTTCCGCGCCGGGCATGCCCGAAGCGCTTGAAAGCGATCACGCTGCATCTGGAAGGTATTGTCCAAATGCGGCGCGATCGAGCGAGGTGGCGGACAGTTTTCCGTGGCTCAGGTGTCGACCGTGGCGTTGAGCGCGTTGGTCTGGATGAACTCGCGGCGCGGTTCGACAACGTCGCCCATCAGCTTGACGAAGAGATCGTCGGCCTCGTCGTTCTGGTCGTTCTTGACGCGCAGCAGCGAGCGTACGTCGCGGTCGAGCGTCGTCTCCCAGAGCTGGTCCGGGTTCATCTCGCCGAGGCCCTTGTAGCGCTGCAGCGAGACGCCCTTGCGGCCGATGGCGTTGACCGCCTCGAACAGGTCGCTCGGGCCGTTGACGATATGGTCGTCGCCCTTGCGGCTGAGCACGCCCGGCTTGGCATAGGCCTCCTGCAGTGCGGTGGCGGCAGCGTCGAGCCGGCGCGCCTCGGCGCTGGCGAGCAGGCCGGCATCGAGCGTCGCCACCTGCTTCACCCCGCGCACCAGCCGCGAGAAGACGAAGCCGGCTTCGGCGACCTTGCCCTCCCAGCCGCGCTCGATCTCGTCCGAGATCGCGTCGAGCCGGCGCGCGACATAGGCCGCGGCCTCCTCCAGCTCGGCTTCGCTCTGGCCGTCCTGCGGACGCAGCACGCCGGCGATCGCGGTCTGCTCGACGACGCGCCGGTCATAGCGCGAATGCAATTGCGACAGGGTGTGGCGCACGCTGCGCGCTTCCTCGATCAGGGCCCGCAGATCGGGGCCGGCGCGTTCGCTGCCGTCGCCCGTGCGGAAGACCGCGCCGTCGAGCGCGGAGTCGACGAGGTAGTCCTCGAGCGCGCGCTCGTCCTTGAGATAGGTCTGCGACTTGCCGCGCGCCGCCTTGTAGAGCGGCGGCTGGGCGATGAAGAGATGGCCGCGCTCGATCACCTCCGGCATCTGCCGGTAGAAGAAGGTCAGGAGCAGCGTACGGATATGGGCGCCGTCGACGTCGGCGTCCGTCATGATGATGATCTTGTGGTAGCGCAGCTTCTCGATATTGAACTCCTCGCGGCCGATGCCGGCACCGAGCGCCGTGATCAGTGTCCCGACCTGGTCGGAGGAGAGCATCTTGTCGAAGCGTGCCCGCTCGACGTTCAAGATCTTGCCGCGGAGCGGCAGGACGGCCTGGTATTCGCGGGCGCGGCCCTGCTTGGCCGAGCCGCCGGCCGAGTCACCCTCGACGATGAAGAGCTCGGATTTAGCGGGGTCCCTCTCTTGGCAATCAGCCAGTTTGCCTGGGAGAGACGCGATATCGAGCGCGCCCTTGCGGCGGGTGAGGTCGCGGGCCTTGCGGGCGGCTTCGCGTGCGGCTGCGGCCTCGGCGACCTTGCCGACGATGGTCTTGGCCTCGTTCGGATGCTCCTCCAGCCAGGTCGCGAGCGCCTGGTTGACGACGTTCTCGACCACCGGACGGACTTCCGAGGAGACCAGCTTGTCCTTGGTCTGCGAGGAGAATTTCGGATCGGGAACCTTGACCGAGACGATCGCGGTCAGGCCTTCGCGGCAATCATCGCCGGTGAGCGAGACCTTCTCCTTCTTCGAGATGCCGGAGCTCTCGGCATAGCCGGTGACCTGGCGCGTCAGCGCGGCGCGGAAGCCGGCGAGATGCGTGCCGCCGTCGCGCTGCGGGATGTTGTTGGTGAAGCAGAGCACGTTCTCGTGGTAGCTGTCGTTCCACCAGAGCGCGACATCGACCGTGATCCCGTCCCTCTCCGAGGTGAGCATGATCGGCTTGTCGATCACCGGCGACTTAGCCCGGTCGAGATAGCGCACGAAGGCCTCGACGCCGCCCTCATACATCAGCTCTTCGCGCACGACCTCGGCATGGCGTGCATCGGTCAGCACGATGCGCACGCCGGAGTTCAGGAAGGCGAGCTCGCGCAGCCGGTGTTCCAGCGTCTTGAAGTCGAACTCCACCATGGTGAAGGTCTCCTGCGACGGCAGGAAGGTCACTTCCGTGCCGCGCTTGTCGCCGGCCGGGCCGACGACGGCGAGCGGCGCGACCGCTTCGCCATGGCGGAACTCGATGAAATGCTCGTTCCCGCCGCGCCAGATCCTGAGCTTGAGCGAGACCGAAAGCGCGTTGACCACGGAAACGCCGACGCCGTGCAGGCCGCCCGAGACCTTGTAGGAGTTCTGGTCGAACTTACCGCCGGCATGGAGCTGGGTCATGATGACCTCGGCCGCCGAGATGCCTTCCTCGCTGTGGATATCGGTCGGGATGCCGCGGCCATTGTCGCTGACGGTTACCGAGCCATCGGCGTTCAGCGTCACCGTGACGAGGTCGGCATGCCCTGCCAGCGCCTCGTCGATGGCGTTGTCGACGACCTCGTAGACCATGTGGTGCAGGCCGGAGCCGTCATCGGTGTCGCCGATATACATGCCGGGGCGCTTGCGCACCGCATCCAGGCCTTTGAGAACCTTGATGGAATCGGCGCCATAGGCGGCGTCCTCGAGGTCGCGGGCGGCATCGCTCATGTCGGGGTCCTTCAGCGGGCGAGCCAGCGCCCGCGATGATCTTGATTCGTCAGGATAATATAGGGCTTCAGCATGGCTTTTTCACGTGCGCGTGCGTACGTACGCGAGACGCGCCGCTTTAGCCAGAGAATGTCGAGATCGCGTCGAGGAAGGCCTCGCCATACTGGCTGAGCTTGCGTTCGCCGACGCCCTCGATGCCGCGCATCTCCTCGAGCCCGAGCGGCCGCTCGCGCGCCATGGCGATCAGCGTCCGGTCGGTGAAGATGATATAGGCGGCGACGCCTTCCTCGCGGGCGAGCGTCAGGCGCAGCTGGCGCAGATGCTCAAACAGCGCGGCAGTGTCGCCGTCGAGCCCGTCGGCGCGAGCCGCCTCGCGCGCGCCGCGCCGTGCCCGCCGCTCGGCATGCGGGTCGATCCTGAGCGCGATCGGCTCGCGTCCGAACAGGATGTCCTCGCCCTTCTCCGTCAGGCAGAAGCCGCCATGTTCGGTGCTGGCCTCGGCCAGCGCGCCAGCGGCGAAGAGCTTTCGGGTCAGCGCCGTCCAGGCGCTCTTCGGCTTGTCGGAGCCGACTCCGAAGGTCTTCAGCCCGTCATGGTTCTGGCGGCGGATCGCCTCGGTCGCCGTGCCGGTCAGGATGTCGGCGAGATGGCCGGCGCCGTAGCGCTGGCCGGAGCGCGCCACCGCCGAGAGCAGTTTTCGCGAATCGAGCGTCGCATCGGCGAGTTCCGGCGCCTCCGGGCCGCAGAGGTCGCAGCGGAACGGCGCATTCCCGTGGCGGCAGGGCAGGGTGTCCTCGCCGAAATAGGAGAGCAGCGCGCTGCGCCGGCAGAGCGCCGATTCGCACAGGTCGATCATCGCGTTGAGGCGCTTGTGCTCGATCCGGCGGCGCTCGTCGTCGATCGCCTTCTCCTCGATCTGGCGGCGGCGCAGCGCCATGTCGTCGACGCCGTAGAGGGTCAGCGTGTCGGCTGGCAGGCCATCGCGCCCGGCGCGGCCGATCTCCTGATAATAGCCCTCAATCGAGCCCGGCATGTCGGCATGGACGACGAAGCGGACATCGGGCTTGTTGATGCCCATTCCGAAGGCGATCGTGGCGCAGACGACGACGCCGTCCTCCTGCAGGAAGATGTCCTGGTTGCGGTTGCGCTCGGCCTGTTCCAGCCCGGCATGATAGGCATAGGCCTTGTAGCCCTTCTCGCGCAGGCCTTCGGCCAGGCGTTCGGTGCGCCCGCGCGACGAGCAGTAGACGATGCCCGAGCCGCCGCGATGGACCTTGAGGAAATCGGCGATCTGCCGGCGCGGCTGGTCCTTCGGCGCGAAGGCGAGCTTCAGGTTCGGCCGGTCGAAGGAATGCACCACCAGATGCGGCGGCTGCGGGAAGAGCTGCTGGGCGATGTCGTCTCGCGTCTGGCGGTCGGCCGTCGCGGTCAGAGCCGTGACCGGGACATTGCCGAGCGCCTCGCGGACCTTGGAGAGCAGGCGGTATTCGGGGCGGAAATCGTGCCCCCATTGCGAGACGCAATGCGCCTCGTCGATGGCGAGCCGGGTCACGCCGAGCCGGCGCAGGCGCCCGACCAGCCCCTCTCCGGCGAGGCGCTCCGGCGAAACGAAGAGCAGGCGCAGCTCGCCGGCATTGAGCCGGTCCCAAGCCTGCGCCGCTTCCTCCTCGCTGTTCATCGAGTTGAGCGATGCGGCCGGCACGCCGGCGCGGACGAGTTGCCCGACCTGGTCGCGCATCAGCGCGATCAGCGGCGAGACGACCAGGGTCAGCCCGCCTGCGACCAGCGCCGGCAGCTGGTAGCACATCGACTTGCCCGAGCCGGTCGGCATCACCGCGAAGACGTCGCGGCCGGACAAAGCGGCTTCGATGACCTCCCATTGTCCAGGGCGGAAATCATCATAGCCGAAGACCGACTTCAGGATCGCGCGGGCTTTTGATTCGCTGGGCGACGACATCGCCCGGATGTGCCGGATTTGCGGCCGGAAGGCCAGCCATGGCGCGAAATCATCCCCGACGACGGCAAAGCCCGCTTGATCGCCGGGCGGCCGCGCGCGACGCTGGCAGCCGCTGCGAGCCATGCCGGGAGAGCCAGCCATGCGCCTTGCCTTCGCCTTCCTTCTTCTGCTCGCTGCACCTGCCGTCCAGGCCCGCCCGCTCGAGCGCGAATTGCCACCGAAAGCGAATGCCTGCTGGGAGCGCAGCTATGATGCGGCCCATCTCGCCAAGCATCCGCGCCAGAAGGTCGCGAGGATCCGCCTGCTGCATGCGCCGGAGAATTGGCAGCCGGGAGAGGGCGGCAGCGTCTATGTCATGCTCCACATCAATCTGCGCGAGCGCGTGAAGCCGGACCAGGGCTTCGACTATCAGCTCGGCGGCTTTTGCCGTGCTGCAGGGCAGGGCCTGCTCTGCCGGCCGGAATGGGATGCGGGCAGCTGGCGGATCGAGCGCGGCCCGAACGGGGCGCTCGACATCCGCAATGCCGGGATCACCGCCAATCCCGATCCCTACGATGCCGAGGAGATCGCCGACGGGGCGATCCGGATTCCGGCGAAGCCCGATGACGGCGTCTGGCGGCTTTCGCCGGCCGCCGGACCCTGCCGGCTGGAATAGCTCGCCGCCCGCCTGTCGGTCAGGGATGCATCGCGGCGACCTTGATCAGCCGTGCGATGACCTTGTCGAGGAAGCCGGCGGTACGACGGTCGCTGAGTTCGCCATCCTCGCCATAGGCCTTGTCGGCGCCGGCGACGGCGAGCATTTCCGGCACGAGCAGCGCGCCGAAGCCGAGTTCGAGCACGGTGCGCAGCTGAGTCAGGCAGCGATAGGTCCCGAGCGACCCGGCGGAGGCGCCGCCCAGCGCCACGACCTTACCGCGCAGGCCCGGCCCGCCCGAGCGGACGATGCTGATCCAGTCGAGCGCGTTCTTCAGCGCCGGTGGGTAGCCGGCATTGTATTCCGGGCTGACGATGAAGAGTCCGTCATGCGCCTCGACCAGCGCGGCGAGCGCTTTCGCCTCGGCCGGCGGGTCGTTGTCGAAGGCACGGGCGTCGATCAGCGGCAGGGGATAATCGCCGAGCGAGATCTGCGTCACCTCGGCGCCGGCCGCGGCGAGCCTCTTGGCCACCAGGGTCGCGAGCCGCGTGTTCATCGAGCCCGGCCGCCAGGAACCGGCGAAGACGAGGATTCTTGGCATGATGGGCTCCGGCAGAGGCGACAGGGCAGGCGCGCTGAGCGGCGCGTTTGCCGTCAGCTTGCCCTCGCGATGCGAAGGAAGGAAGACTCAGGGCCCGTCAAACATCAGGGCTTGGCGCGGCGATAGACCCAGACGCGCGCCGGCGGAATGTTGCGCAGCACCCAGTCGGAAACCTGGGACTTCAGCCCGGAGCCCTTGCGGGTGATCGGCGAGACCATCGCATAGGTGAACTGGATGAAGGGCGCGCCGGGCTGGAGTACATTGTCGAAGGCGTCGTTGACCAGCGCCGAGCGTTCCACCGGCGGACGGTTGAACAGCGGTAGGCTGGAGACGACTGCGCTCGCCTTCTCGCCGAGATGGCCCTGCAGCGTCGTCGACAGCGCATAGGCGTCGCCCTCGACGATGGTGGCGCGCGGGAAGCGCTTGCGCAGCAGCTCGCAGAATTCGGGAGCGAACTCGACCAGAACCAGGCGGGATTCGTCGATGCCGCGGGCGATCAGCGCCTCGGTGACCGGCCCGGTGCCGGGGCCGATCTCGACCACCGGCCCTTCGACCTGCGGGTCGACATAGGAAGCCATGCGCTTGGCGAGGAAGGGGCTCGAGGGCGCGACGGCGCCGGTCCGGCCGGGCGAATCGATCCAGGATTTCAGGAAGCGGGCATCGTCGCCGAACTTGGCGCGTGCTTCGTCGGCAGCCTTGCGGACGCGGGTCTTCAGCTTGCCGGCGGTGTTGCGGACCTCGTCCTCGACCTTGTAGCGGGCCGCCGCCACGCGCAGCCTGGCCTGGGCGACACTGTCGGCCAGTTCGGCGGCAGTCAGGCGCATCTCGTCCTCGAGCCGGGCTGCGACCGAGGATTGACCGAGCCGCGTGGCAAGAGAAGCGTTGCGCGGCCGCGAGCCGGGAGCGGGATGGACCATAGGACCTCTGAGCGCGCGTCGCGGCCCCGAGCCACCGGGATCACGACAGTGCTGTGACGTTACGCCGCTGTCATATGGGGTCAAGCGTCCGACGAATCCAGCGGTTTTTCCGACGGCCGCGTCAGATCAACGGTCGCGGCCGGCGCTCGCTCTCGAAAAGCATGGCCATGCGCTCGGTCAGGCGCGGATTGAGCAGCTTCAGTCGTCCGCCTGAAAGCGAGAACAGCCCGGCCCGGCGCAGCCGCGACCAGGTCTTGCTGGTGTGGACCAGCGACAGGCCGAGCGCGTCGGCGAGGTGCTGCTGGGTCGGCGGGAAGGCGAAGCTGTCCTCGCTGACGAGGCCCAGCGCATCCGCCCGCCGATAGAGCGAGATCAGCAGCGCCGCGATCCGCTCCTGGGCGTTGCGCTGGCCGACCGAGGTCAGGTTCTCGTCGATCAGCGATTCCTCGCGCGAGCCGAGCCAGGCGAGCTCATAGGCGAGCGCCGGCATGCGGGCGAACAGCTCATAGGTGCGGCGGCGCGGAAAGACGCAGAGCTCGACTTCGGTCAGCGCCTCGATGCCGTGCTGGGCGGCGCTGAGCAGCGAGGCCTGCAGGCCGACCAGATCGCCCGGCAGGAGGAAGTTGAGGATCTGCCGGCGCCCGTCCGGCAGCGACTTGTAGCGGAAGGCCCAGCCCGAGAAGAGCGTGTAGAGCTCGGCATCCTCCTGGCCGGGATGGATGATGTCGGTACCGGCCGGGAGCTGGCGATGGTCGAGCTTCATCGTCTGGATGAAGCGCACTTCCTCGTCCGGCTTGTCCTTGAAGGCCGGCCTGAGACGCAAGGGGCAGGCGAGGCATGGCACCCCCGTCCGGTTTCGATTGGTCGTCGCGACCATGACCATGCGGTTCGCTTCCCTGCCTTCCAGCCTGCGCCGCGATACGGCTCCGGCCGCGGCGGCCGATATGCCTGTGCATCGCAATATCGTCGGCTCGCGGCCGGAACTCTCGCTCCGGCTTCGCGTTTTCCTCTCTGCCGCGAAAGCCCTCGCTTAGCAATGTCATAGGGCCAGACGGCGGCGATCTGGAGCCCGGCCGCATGAACGACACTTCCACCGTGACGCGGCGTTCGCGCATGCGGCAGTTCTTCCGCGTCGCGTTGCGGTTCTGGACGGGCGAGAGCCGCCTGCGCGCCTGGACCCTGACCCTGCTGGTCCTGTTCTTCGTCGCGGCCCAGCTCGGCGCGGCGGTCGGCGTCAATGGCTGGAACCGGCTGTTCTTCGACGCGCTCGAAAAGCGCGATCTCGCCGGCGTCTGGTATGCGGTCTCCTGGCTGCCGCTGCTCATCGTCGGCTCGGCCCTGAGCCTGTCCTGCCTGGTGGTCGGCCGCATGCTCCTGCAGGTGCGCTGGCGCGAATGGCTCACCCGTCACATCGCCGGCTGGTGGATCGCTGATCAGCGCTATTACCGGCTGCAGTTCATCACGCGCGAGCAGTCGGCTCCCGAATACCGCATCGCCGATGATGTCAGGCTCGCCATCGAGCCCCTGGTCGAGTTCGCCATCGGGCTGATCAGCGCGGCGGTGACGGCGGCGACCTTCGCGGCGATCCTCTGGCAGGTCGCCGGTTCGGCGCGCTTCAGCCTGGGTGGCACGGAGATCGTCATCCCCAGCTACATGGCGCTCGCGGCGGTGCTCTATGCGGTGATCGCCTCGCTCGCGGCCTATTTCGCCGGCCGGCCGCTGGTCCCGCGCATCGCCGCCAAGAACGAGGCGGAGGCGCAGTTCCGGGCCGAGATGACGCGTCTGCGCGAGAATGCCGAAAGCATCGCCCTGATCAAGGGCGACGCCGACGAGCGCGACTCCGTCGGCGAGAATTATGGCCGCGTCGTCGCCGCCTGGCTCAACGTCATTCGCCAGCAGGGCGTCATCGCGATCGTGCTCAACACCAATGGCGCGCTCTTCCCGATCGTGCCGCTGCTCCTCATCGCGCCGAAATACCTCTCGGGCGAAATCACGCTGGGCGCTGTGATGCAGGTCGTGGCCGCCTTCAGCGCGGTGCAGGCAGCGCTGATCTGGTTCGTCGACAATTTCGTCCGCCTCGCCGAATGGTTCGCCTCCGTTACCCGCGTCGACGAACTGGCTGAAGCGCTCGAGGCGCTGGATGTCGGCACGATCATGGAGGGCGAAACGCAGATTGCGCTCGGCGAGAGCGTCGACGGCGCCATCCATATCGACAACCTCTCGATCGCCCATAGCAATGGCCGCATCGTCATCGCCGACACGTCGGGGGTGGTCGAGCCCGGCGAGAAGGTGCTGATCACCGGCGAGAGCGGCTCGGGGAAGAGCACGCTGATCCGGGCACTCGCCGGGCTCTGGCCTTGGGGCTCCGGCTCGATCGGCCTGCCGCGTGGCAAACGGCTCGCCTTCGTGCCGCAGAAGCCCTATCTGCCGATGGGCACCTTGCGCGATGTGCTGCTCTATCCCGAGGCCGAGAGCAGGGTCTCGGACGAGGTCGTCGTCGTCGCCTTGAAGCGCTGCGGCCTGTCCTATCTCGCCAAGCGGCTCGACGAGGAGGAACGCTGGGACCAGACGCTTTCCGGCGGCGAGCGTCAGCGCGTCGCCTTCGCGCGTCTGCTGATCCAGAAGCCCGACATCATCATCATGGACGAGGCGACCTCCGCTCTCGACGAGGACAGCCAGAATTCGTTGCTCGGCCTCCTCGACGAGGAGCTCGCCGAGGCCACCGTCATCAGCGTCGGCCACAGGCCGGGCCTCGAGGACTTCCACGACCGAAAGATCACCCTGGAGAAGCGCCAAGCCGGTGCGCAACTGACCTCGAAGCGTCTCGGCAAATCGCTCTGGCGCCTTTTCCGCGGGCGCATCGCCGCCAATGACCGCACCACTTGAAAAATTTGAAGCGCGCGCGATTCCGCTTCTCCCTGGAACAAAACCCTTCCGAGTCGGTTGACAGACCGAAGCCGCCGCGAGCGGCCCATGCGAATCGGGAGAGCTAAGATGACGACCGCCAGCCTTGCCCCTCTCAAGCGCGCTGCCACCTTCTTCGGCGCCATGGCGCTGGTCGTGACCGCGCTGACCACCGGCGCCGCGCTTCAGAACGGTGTCGGTGAGAGCTCGCAGGCGGTCGCCGAAGCCAAGATCCAGCGCGGCATCCCCTCGGACATCCAGCTCGCCGCCGTGAACCCGGCCGAGACGCGCCGCGACCTCGCCCATCGCGTGGTTCCGACCTCGCGGCAGGAAGCCCGTCTGCAGGGCGGCACCGTCCTGCGCTGAACTGGCCGCGGGAGCCGCAGCCTCGCTGCTGCGTATCTGCAGGGAGCCGAAGCATGAAGCCGCCGCAAGGCGGCTTTTTCCATGGCGTCATGCGGTTCGCTCCGGGTCCGCTATCCAGGCGGCCCGGAGAGTGCTGCCTCCGGGGGCATGTATCCGCGCATCCGCCAGGCCCTATCGTTTATGCGCACTCGGTTTCCTTCGGGCCACCGCGGCTGCTGCTGCGCCCGCCTGCTTTCTCCGATCTGCGCGTCATGGACACTGCGCGGCCACCGCGACCGCGCCAGTCGCCGGGCCTGTGCCGGCGGCGGAAGGGCGGGGCGCTGCGCGCCGTCAATGGCGGTGGCGGATGCGCCAGACGCCGAGGCTGGCGCCCCGCGCGGCACCGATTTCGGTCGCCTCGACCTGGGTCAGCAGTCCCGCGAAGAGCCGGGGCGGCGCGATTGGCGGTGTCTCCCGGTCGGCCGTGATCGCGACCTCGATCGTCTCCGCGTCGTGATCTGTCACCATGATGGCGATGCCGATCCCCGGCACCGCACGCAGGGTCCGCGAGACGACGTCGACGATCAGGAAGCCGAGCGGAATAATGCGGTCGATCGGCAGCGCGGCCTCGGTCTCGACCTTGCCGACAACCGATTGCGAGCGGGAGCGCACAAGGCTCGTGATCATGGCGACGACATCGTCCAGGAACAGGTCGATGCGCACCGGTTGCATCTCGCCATCGGCGAGCGTGAAGCGGTAGGCGGCGGAGAGCACATGGACCCGGCATTCGGCGTCGGAGAGCGCGATCCTGGCCTCGCCCTGATGGTCGCGCTTGGTCAGGCCGATATAGCTCTGCACCACCTGCAGGCTGTTCTTGACGCGGTGATGCAGTTCGCGGACCAGGAAGCGGTTGTCGTCGAGCGCCGCCTGCAGCTTGCGCTGCCGGACCTCCTGCTCGTCGACCATGGTGTTGAAGGCCTCGGCGACGCTGCGAATGTCGCCGGGCATCTCGTTCGATATCGCGGCGCGGGCACTGGCATCCGCGCGCCGCGCCCGTGCCGCCGTCTCGATGCCGCGCAGCCAGCGCACGCAATGCTGGTCGACGGCCTTGAGATACACGATGCAGAGCAGGCCGAGCGTCAGCAGCGGGGCCAGCAGGAGCGCGTAGAACTGCGTCGCCGCAGCTTTTTCCGCCCTCTGGTCGAAGCTGGCGATGACATAGAGGTCCGGCGCCGCCACCATCCTGGCGGCATAGGAGCGCGCCTCGCCGGCCCGACTTGTCCCGCGCCAGCGTTGAATCTGGTCGGGGACGATCTCGTCCTCCGGCAGCCAGCTGTCGTCGCCATCGCTGCCGCCACGCTGGATCACCACGCCGCTGCCGCGGCTGATCATGCCGACGATCAGTCCCGCATCGGCGGTGCCGAGCTCGAAGGCGCTGTTGAGCAATTCCGTGCTGGTCAGCAGCAGCGCGGCCTCTTCCGGGCCGCTTCCGGGGGGGCGGCGGGTGTGAATGGCGAGATAGGCCTGGCCGTGCAGCTCGACCCGGCCATAGCGCGCTTCGGACAGCTCGACACCGCCCCAGATCGGCACCCGTGGCTTGCGCAGCATATCGGCCGAAACCCGGGCGAGGTCGTCCGCGCTGATCTGTGGCGTGATCGACACCGAGCAGGGACCCCGTCCAGGGATCGTGAAATGCAGGGCCAGATAGCCGGCTGAGCTGCGCAGCACGCCGTCCAGCGTCCGGCAGTCGAAAGCCGGTTCGGGCGGAAGCGCGGCGACGGTCGCGCTCGTCGAGAGCAGCGCGCGCAGGGCGCCCCGAAACCAGATGCGCGCCCGCACGGCGTAGTCGTCCGCTGCGCGCGCCTGCGAAATCTGGATCGCGTCCAGCACGGTTCGGTAGGTCGAGACGGCCGCCGCCGCCGTCAAAGCGGCGATGGGCAGGGCGATCGCGACCATCAGCGCCAGAAGGCGGCCCCGGACAGTCCTGAACAGGGAGAGAGCCATTTCACCCGTTGACGATTTCCGGGCCGGCCCGCTGCACCGCAGCGGTGATCCTGTGATCCGGGCCGAGATCGTCGACGCCGCCGATCGAGAGGAGCTCCGCCAGCCTCGATCGGGCGCGATTGACCCGGCTCTTGATCGTACCGATCGCGACGCCGCAGATCTCCGCGGTCTCCTCATAGGACAGGCCGGTGGCTCCGACCATGATCAGAACCTCGCGCTGCTCCTCCGGCAGCTTGGCCAGAGCCTTGCGGAAGTCGGCGAGGTCGAGATGGCTTTCCTGGTTGCCATGGGTCGCCAGCCGGTCGGCATAGGTGCCGTCACTGTCCTGCACCTCGCGGCCGCGCTTGCGGTAGAGCGAGTAATAGGTGTTGCGCAGGATGGTGAAGAGCCAGGCCCTGAGGCTGGTGCCCGGCTGGAACTTCTCGGCATTGCCCCAGGCCTTGAGCAGGGTGTCCTGGACCAGGTCGTCGGCGAGCTGCATCGAGCCGGAGAGCGACGCCGCGAAAGCGCGCAGATTCGGAATTTCGGCGATCAGGCCGTCCTTGAAATCATCGGCGCTCATCGGACTCGCCCTCGGTCGGCAGGCGGCGTTCCGTGGCTTCGAGCTGGGCCAGCAGCACGAGAAACTTGTCGGGGATCGGCGCGTTGATCAGGTCGTCGTAATGGGCCTTGAGCGAGCGGCCGATCGATTCCTGCACCTTCGGATCGAGCACGGTCTCGAATTCGGCGTCGGCCTCGTCTCTCTCCGGCAGATCGGAGTTCATGGTATGCATCGTTTTTCTACTCCTATGGCGCGCTGCCGGCTGCGCCCACACGCTCCGCGCGTGAAATTTCGGTTCACGCACGGCAGCCCCCGATAAGACACTTATTCGGCCCAATAACGAACCGGAATTGAAAAGGTTCCAATTCTTGAGAAAAATAATTTGCTTGTCAGAACAGTAGCTTGGGTGCTCTCTTCCGGCAAATTTTCACGGGGGTCGAACTATGTCCATCGCCAAGGAAATCGCACCGCACCTGCCCTATCTGCGCCGGTTCGCACGCGCTCTGAGCGGATCGCAGGCGAGCGGTGACGCCTATGTGGTGGCGACGCTGGAGGCGCTCGTCGCCGATCCCGCCTCGTTCCCGCGCGACGTCCCGCCCAAGCCCGGGCTGTACCGCGTCTTCCTGCAGCTCTGGTCCTCGGTCGGGCTCAACGAGATGGCACCATCTGCGGATGTCGAGCGCTCTGCCGTCGAGCGCAATCTCGATGCGCTGACGCCGCGGCCGCGCCAGGCCTTCCTGCTGCGCACCGTCGAGGGCTTCTCGATCGAGGAGGTCGGCGAGATCATGATGATATCGAGCGCCGAAGCGGCCGGCCTCGTCCAGTCGGCCGGTCAGGAAATCGCCGAGCAGGTCGCCACCGATGTCCTGATCATCGAGGACGAGCCGATCATCGCCCTCGACATCGAGACGATGGTCGAGGAGCTCGGTCATCGCGTCACCGGCGTCGCCCGCACGCATCGCGAAGCGATCGCCCTCGTCGCCAAGAAGCGCCCCGGCCTGGTGCTCGCCGATATCCAGCTCGCCGATGGCAGCTCGGGCCTTGACGCGGTCAACGAGATCCTCGGCTCTATCGATGTGCCGGTGATCTTCATTACCGCCTATCCCGAACGCCTGCTCACCGGCGATCGGCCCGAGCCCGCCTTCCTGATCACCAAGCCGTTCCAGCCCGAGGCGGTGAAGGCGGCGATCAGCCAGGCACTGTTCTTCGATCGCCGCGCCGGCCGCAAGGCGGCTTGAAGCGGCCCGTCGACGGGGCCGGGAACCAGCCGGCTCCGCTTCGCGTTATCCAGGTCCGGACGACGCGAAGGAGAACCGGCATGGCCATGGCCCTGCTCGCAGCGCTGATCACCCTGGTTTCGCTGGCATCGCTGTTCTACGCGGTGCTCGGCGCGTGAAGGGTCTGCCCGTGCGGCAGGCCCGTGCCGCTCTGGCGCTGGCCGCCGCAGCGACCTTGCTTTTCCCTGGCGTCACGACTGCCGCCCCGCGTGAGGGACCGTCCGGGCGTTCGGTGCCGGCTCGCCTGCCGCCGCCGCGCCCGGCAGAGCTGAACGCGCCTCCCGCGCCTGCGGCTGCCCCATCCGTTCCGCTGCAGCCGCGCGCTGCTCCCACCGGTGTTCCACCGTCTTCGGATCCTGAAGCCGGAGCGTGCCTCGCCGAGCTGACACGCATCGCCGGGAGCCGGATTCGCGCTGCGCCGCCCGCAGCGGCGCTGGCCGCCGAAGGCTGCCAGGTCATCGAGCCGGTGATCGTCGAGGCGGTCGCGGTCCGGCGGCCGGAGGGGCCGGGGGCGCTTGTCCTCACCCCGCCACCGACGCTGAGCTGCGAGATGGCGCGCGCGCTCTCGGTCTGGTTCGACACGGCGCTGGTGCCGCTGGCGCGTGGAGCATTCGGCAAGGAGCTGACGCAGTTGCGCGTCGGTGGCGGACATGAATGCCGTCGCCGCAACCGGCAGACTCAGACGCCGATGAGCGAGCACGCCACCGGCCGTGCGCTCGATATCTTCGCCTTCCAGCTCGGCGAGGAGCGGCAGGGCGGGCCGGTGGTGTCAGTTGAGAAGCCGGATGGGCTGGTTCAGAGCCGCTTCGTCGATGCGGCCAGGCAATCCGCCTGTGGCGCCTTCATGACCGTGCTGGGGCCGGGGGCCGACGCGGCTCATGCCAATCACCTGCATGTCGACATCCAGCAGCGCCGTGCGAAATCCTCGCGCTTCTGTCAGTAGGCCCCGCCAATGACGCGATCGTGATGCCCGGCGACATCCCCCTGGACATCGCTCTGCCCGCCCAGAGCCGGTCGCGACTGCCCGGCGCTCAGTGCCTCCCGGCGGCGCCCGAGCTCGGCGAGCGCGCTTTCCAGCGCATAACCGGCGCTCAGAAGTTGTTCGAGCTCCCAGAATGGCGGAAGATCGCGCTGGAGGCGCGGCACGGGAAAGATCGGAGCCCGATCCGTATTGTCAGGGTTTGGCATTTGCGCTTCCACTGCTCAGTTCCCATAACGCGAGCACCGGATTGAGGTTCCGGTTTATTCGGGAACTGTGGAGCGATTGGGGCGTTCAGGCGACGTTTCGAAGCATGGGAGAGCGCGAATGGGACAATTGATCGGCGCCATCGCGGCGCTGGCCGCCGCCGCGGGACTGTCGTTCGCCGCGACCCCGGCAGCGGCGCAGAGCCGTGCCCCGGCGGGCCGGCTGACCTGTACGATCGGCACCGGCCTTGCGCAGGCGGTGGCGACGCAGCGTCCGCTCGACTGCCGTTTCCGCCCGCGTCGCGGGCCGTTGCAGACTTATGCCGGCGTCATCCGCGGCTTCGCGCTCGACCCCAAATCAGTCGGTCGCAGCCTGATCGCCTGGCGCGTCTACGGCCCCTATGCCAGGGCTCCGCTCGGTGCCCTCAACGGCCGCTATGCCCGGCCGGCCAATAGCGGCCCCTCCCTGGTCGGCAGCATCGACAATGATGTGCGGCTGGAGCCGCGGGCGCTGTCGATGCAGCGCGGCGCCAATGTCGCGCTCGGCGTGACCGAGTTCGAGCTCACCCTGACCAAGACTCCGCGCCGCCGCTGAACACTGCGCGGTGCTTACCTTTTGCTAACTTTGCGCGGGCAATTTGAGTCTAATTCTGCGCGTTTCTGTACGGAAAGCCGCCCAGATCGGAACAAGAGGGTTCGAGGGGGCGTTCTTTCAGCTCATAGGCAGAAACTGCGTGGAGCAGCGGCGTGAAGTTGGAAGGTACCCTGGAGATCATGTCTGATATCCGGATCCTCATCGTCGAGGACGATCCTTTCATTGCGATGGATCTGGAAAGCGCCGTCAGCGAGCAGCTGGGCGATCGCGCCGAGCTCATCGTCGTCGAATCGCTCTCGCAGGCGCGGGCCGCCACGGACAAGCCGGTCTCCTGCGCGCTGCTCGATATCGATGTGGTCGGCGGCAAGACCTTCGGCATTGCGGCCAGCCTGCGCGCCAAGGGCACGCCGCTCGCCTTCGTCTCGGGTTCGGCGCCGAGCGAGGTCCCGGCCGAGCTGCGCGATGTCCGCTTCGTGCGCAAGCCCTTCTCGACCGGAGAGATCGTCCGCTTCGTCTGCAATGCCGTGAAGGTGGTCTGAGGCGGCGGCGCGGCTGCCGCGCGCCGCGCTCTATGGCTTCGGCGTCTCTTCGGCGAGTTCGTTCCGCTTCGGGAATGTCAGCGCGATGCGCGTCCCGGGGCGCGCCGCCCCGGCATTCAGCGGCCCGGTTTCCATGGTCGCGCGCATGCTGCGCAGCAGGCTCTTGAGCACAGACTTGCCGAGGCCGGCGGTGGCTTCCTCCTCCGGCATGCCGATGCCGTCATCCTCGACCGCCAGAACGAGATCCCCGGGTTTCTCGGAGGCATCGGCGAGGCGGATGACGATCTTGCCGGCCAGTCCGTTCGGGAAGGCGTGCTTGATCGCGTTGGTGACGAGCTCGTTGATGATGACGACGAAGGAGACGGCGTCGCGCCCGGGCAGTCGGATCGGCTCCATCGCCAGTTCGATGGTGATCGGTCGGCCCTCGGCCTGCTTGCCGATTTCCGCCAGCAGATCCTCCATATAGGGGCGGGCGTCGATCTCGTCGGCTTCGATGTCGAGGCGCAGGCGGCGCTGGCCCGCGGCGATCGCCTGGATGCGCGACTGCGCCTGGGCAAGAGCCTGCTTCACCACCGGCTCGCGCGCCTGCCGGCTCTGCACGCTCAGTAGCGCCGAGACCATGGCGAGATTGTTGCCGACCCGGTGATTGACGTCGCGCAGCAGGGCCTCGATCCGCAGGCGTTCGTTCTCGAGCTGCTGGGTGCGCTCGGCGACGCGCTGCTCGAGTTCGAGATTCGAGCTGGAGAGGAAGATGTTGCGCCGTCCGCGGCTGCGGAACTGCAGCCAGGCGACGAAGCTCAGTCCGGCGAGGGCGATGAGGATGCCGATGCTGGCGAAGATCCGTCGGCGCGTCTCGCGCCTGCTGCGCTCGCGGAGCAGGCGGTTCTCCTCGGCCTGGATCGCGCCCGCCATGTCGCGCAGTTCCTGCATCAAGCGGTTGCCGTCCCCCTGACGCAGTGCCGCCACGGCCTCTTCGCGCTTGCCGGCGCGCATCAGCGCGATGGTCGCGTTCATCTCGACCAGCTTGTGCCGGGCGAGCTCGCGTACCTGTCGGATGCGCTCGACCTGGGATGGATTATCGGTGACCAGCCCCTCGAGCACGTCGAGTTCGGGCAGAATCTTGAAGCGCGATTCATTGTAGGGCGCGAGATAGGCCTCGTCGCCGGTCAGCAGGAAGCCGCGCTGCCCGGTCTCGGCATCGAGCAGGTTGCTGAGGAAGCCCTCGCTGCGCTCACGCACATCGATCGCCTTCGACACCAGCCGGGAGGCCTCGTTGGCCTGGAAGTTGATCCAGGCGGCGATCACGACGGCGATCGCCACGACGCCGATCGCGATCGCTGTCGACGAGGACGTCCGCAGCCTTGCCACGAAAGCAGGCCAATCCGGCGTCAGCCAGCGTGGACGAGGAGGCACCTGGGCGTTCATCTAGCCTTGAATAGCTGCAAGCCTGTCATAGCCCTATGTAAAAAGACAGGTCGCGTCCATGCGCCTGCCGCTGCCGATCGGAGGGGCGGCACGCGGCGTGGACGCAGGAACCTGCATCGCTAGGGCTATTTTTCGGCCTCGTCACCGCCATCACGGCCCTTGGCCAGTTGCCGGCCGAGCACGAGGCCGAGCAGGATGACGCCGCCGACGAGCCCGGCCTTCCAGCCGATCTTGCCCTTGCCGACCAGCGTTGCCGCGACGGGCGCTGCGGCCAGCGCCGCCTCCAGCCGTCGGCTCGGCGGGCGGCGGCTCTTGACATAGGCTGCGATGGCGACTGCGACCACGGCGGCAAGCAGCAGGCCGCCGGCGATCCAGAGGCTCGCCGCGACGCTGCCATAGAGCTCGCTGAGAACCGTGTGCAGTGCATTCAGCCCATAGCCGGCGGCGCAGATGACGAGCACTGCGGCGACGAGATAAAGGCCGAAGACCGCCGCGTTCCGGCGCACGGTCGTGGCGAGCTCACGGGCGAGCAGAGCCGGAATTCCCCCCAGCATGGCCTCAGCGTGCCGACAGGAAGCCGACGAAGAGGCCGACCGCGGCGGCGAGGCCGAGCGCGCGCAATGGCCGCTCCTGGATCTCACGGATGATGAGATCCTGCAGGTCGCCCGCCTGCTCCCGCGCGACATCGGCCATCTTGTCGGTGTCGACGCCGACGGATTTGAGCTTGCTGCTGACGGTCGCCGCCAGATCCTCGGCGCCGCGCGCCAGGCTTTGCTCGATCTCGTCGGCCTCGTCGCGCAGACGGCGGCCGCTCGCCTTGGCTCGACCGGCGACCTCGTCGGCCGCCTCGGCGACGTCCTCCTTGGCGCGCCGCACCGAGGCGGCGGCCTGGCGCTTGGCGGAAGTGGTGGTGGCGGCCATCAAATAGCTCCTTCGCTGCGGGGTACTGCCGTGCCTGTGGCACAACTCCGACGTTCAACGCGCCAGCGCGGCCTCGGTTCCTGTGGCGTGAACCTTGGCGTCCTCGGCGGGGGCGCCGGCGTGCCCTCGCGATCGGCCTTACGGTAGCGCACGAATGCATCGCGCGCCACGAGCCCGGCGTTGCTCCATGGCGGGCATCCCCGTCGGGTCCGTGCCCTTGTAAGGCTATGCCGGGACGTCCCGGCCGAGCTTGACGCCCAGCAGGCGTTCGACCGCGCCGAGACCGATCTCGATCTGGAGAGCCTCGTCGATCTCCTCGGCGCTCAGGCAGCCTTCCAGCCAAAGCCCGTCCATGATGGCGTTCAGGGCGATGCTCAGATGGTGAAGCTCATCCGCGGAAATGCGAACCCGGTTCTCCTCGACTACGCCTTGAATGAGGCTGCGGCATGCGGCGCGATAGGCGACATATTGCGTCCGATGGATCTCCCGGAAGCGGTCGTTGATGTGCACCTGGCTGATGAAGGTCGCCCAGAGCGAGAGGATGCGGGGCTCCGCGACCGGACCGCTGATGCTGGCGATGATGAAGCGCTGCAGCTTCTCGCTGGGCGAGCCGTCGCCGGCTGCGATCGCGAGCGGCGGGCCGGTGATGATCGCGATGGTCCGGCTATAGGCTTCCGCGATCAGGTTCTCCTTCGAGGCGAAGTGATGCCGGATGAGGCCGTTGCTGACGCCGGCTTTGGTCGCGACCGCGCGCACGCTCGTTCCCTGGATGCCGAGCTCGGCGATGCAGTCCATCGTGGCTTCGATCAGGTCGGTGCGCCTGTCGAAATCGGGGGCTCGCCTGAAGGAAGTCGTCACGTCGCCTGGTCCGAACTGTAGCAATGTCAGACTATGCATTTGCATAGTGACTATACGATCGCATAGTGACAGCCGACCGACCACCCGGCTATCGCCTCTGCCATCCCCATCACATCGGCGAAACTACATGCGCGACCCCCGTTACGACATTCTTTTCGAGCCGGTCACGATCGGCCCTGTCACGACCTGCAATCGCTTCTATCAGGTCCCGCACTGCTCCGGCATGGGGCACCGCTACGCCCGCTCGGATGCGCACATGCGCGCCATGAAGGCCGAGGGCGGCTGGGGCGTGGTCTCGACGCAGGAGACCGAGATCCACCCTTCCTCCGACCTGACGCCGTCCAATCAGGGCCGGATCTGGGACGGCGCCGATGTCGGCGTCTTCAGGGAGATGACGGACCTCATCCATGAGCGCGGCAGCCTGGCGGCGGTACAGCTCGCACATAACGGCCTGCATACTGCCAATCGGCTCTCGCGCATCGCCCCCTACGCCCCCTCCGATGCCGTCGTCGACATCGATGATCCCGTCCAGGCGCGCGGCATGGACAAGGCGGATATCCGCGAGTTCAGGCGCTGGCACCGCGATGCCGCGATCCGGGCCCGCGAGGCGGGTTTCGACATCGTCTACGTCTATGCCGGCCACGACATGACGCTGCTGATGCATTTCCTCCTGTCGCGTCACAACCATCGCACCGACGAATACGGCGGATCGCTGGAGAACCGTCTGCGGCTGTTTCGCGAGGTGCTGGCCGATACCCGTGATGCGATCGGCGATCGCTGCGCACTGGCGATCCGTTTTGCCGTCGACGAGCTGATGGGCTCGGCCGGCATCGAGCGCGACGGCGAAGGGCGGGACATCGTCGCGGCGCTCGCCGAGGAGCCGGACCTCTGGGACGTGAACCTGTCCGACTGGTCCAATGACAGCCAGTCCGCCCGCTTCTCGCAGGAGGGCTATCAGGAGGACTACACCCGCTTCGTCAAGCAGGTCACGACCAAGCCGGTCGTCGGGGTCGGCCGCTACACCTCGCCCGATACGATGGTCCGTGTGATCCGGCAGGGCCATCTCGACCTGATCGGCGCCGCCCGGCCTTCCATCGCCGACCCGTTCCTGCCCCGCAAGATCCAGGAGGGCCGGATCGACGACATCAGGGAATGCATCGGCTGCAATATCTGCGTCGCAGGCGACAACATCGTTGCGCCGATGCGCTGCACCCAGAACCCGACGATCGGCGAGGAATGGCGCAAGGGCTGGCATCCAGAGAAGGTTCCGGCACTGGCTTGTCCGGCGACGGCTCTGGTCGTCGGCGGCGGGCCGGCCGGGCTCGAGGCCGCACGCGCCTTGGCGCAGCGTGGTGCTTCGGTGATCATCGCCGATGCCGGAACCGAGTGGGGCGGTCGCGTATCGCGCGAGAGCCGGCTTCCCGGGCTTTCCAGCTGGGCCCGGGTGCGGGATTGGCGCCTTGGCCAGCTTCGGACTGCAGCCAATGTCGAGATGTATCTTTCGAGCCCGCTGACGGCGGACGACATCCTCGCTTATGGCATCGCGCATGTCGCGATCGCGGTGGGCGCCAGATGGCGCGAGGACGGTGCCGGTCGCTTCCACCGGGTGCCGCTGCCGTTCCTGAAGAACGGCAAGATCGTCGGGGTCGATTTGCTCCTGGATCAGGGAAGCGCCGCCGCCGGACCGGGGCCCGTGGTGATCTATGACGATGATCGCTACTATATGGGCAGCGCCCTGGCCGAGCAGCTGGCTGCGGCAGGGATCGACACGACCTATGTCGCGCCAACGCCGCTGGTCGCGGCCTGGACTGTGAACACGCTCGAACAGGCCCGGATTCATCGGCGCCTACTGGAGCTGGGCGTGAAGATCAGGCTGCTTTCCGCCCTCGCCGATCGCGCCGCCGAGACCGTGACGATACGCTGCGTCTATTCGGGCACCGCCGAGATCATCCCCTGCGAGGTGCTGGTGCCGGTCACCTCGCGCCTCCCCGAAAGCGATCTGTGGACGGCGTTGCAGGCCCGGCGTGAGGAATGGCCGGACAGCGGGCTGACCCGCGTCGAAAGGATCGGCGATTGCCTGGCACCCGGCACGATCGCCGCAGCCAATTACAGCGGCCACCAGTTCGCCAGGAGCCTGGGGGCGCTGGCGGAAACCGAGAGCGCCGACGCCTTCCGGTAGTCCCGTGGCGCCGCGCCTGTGACTTTACGCACTAGGCTCGAAACCCGATAGGGTTGGAAGCCTAGTGCGCCTCGTCCCAGTTCGTCGCCGCCCTGGCATCGACAACCAGCGGCACCTTGAGCTGCACCGCCGGATGCGGCGCCTCGACCATCACCTTGCGGATCACCGGCAGCGCCGCCTCGACCTGGGCCTCCGGCACCTCGAAGACCAGTTCGTCATGGACCTGAAGCAGCATGCGGGCATCGAGCTTGGCTTCGGCCAGTGCCCCGTCCATGCGCACCATCGCCCGGCGGATGATGTCGGCGGCCGAGCCCTGGATCGGCGCATTGATCGCTTGGCGCTCGACGAAGGCGCGCTCCGACGGATTCTTCGAGGCGACCGCCGGGAAATGACAGACGCGTCCGAAGATCGTGGTCACCTGTCCACTCGCCCGGACCGTGGTCTTGGCCTGGTCCATATAGTCGCGGATGCCGGGGAAGCGCTCGAAATACTTGCGGATATAGGCGCTGGCCTCCTCGCGGGAGATGCCGAGCTGGTTGGCGAGGCCGAAGGCCGAGATGCCGTAGATGATGCCGAAATTGATTGCCTTGGCGCGGCGCCGGACCTCGCTCGGCATGCCCTCGACCGGCACGCCGAACATCTCCGACGCCGTCATCGCATGGATGTCGACGCCGTCGGCGAAGGCCTGCCTGAGCTGCGGGATGTCGGCGATATGGGCGAGGATGCGCAGCTCGATCTGGCTGTAGTCGGCCGAGATCAGCTTGTTGCCCTTCTCGGCGACGAAGGCGGTCCTGATCTTGCGGCCGGCCTCGGTGCGGATCGGGATGTTCTGCAGGTTCGGCTCGGAGGAGGAGAGCCGGCCGGTGGTGGTCGCAGCCAAGGCGTAGGACGTATGGACCCGGTGGGTTTGCGGATTCACATAGGTCGGCAGAGAGTCGGTATAGGTCGATTTCAGCTTGGCGAGCTGGCGCCAGTCGAGGATGCGGGCCGGCAGTTCATGGCCCTGCTCGGCGAGGTCTTCGAGCACGCCGGCGCCGGTCGCCCATTGCCCGGTCGCGGTCTTCTGGGCGCCGGGCAGCCCCATCTTGCCGAACAGAATGTCGCCGAGCTGCTTGGGGCTGCCGATGGTGAATTTCTCGCCGGCGAGCGTGTGGATCTCGTCCTCGAGCCGCGCCAAAGATTGCGCAAACTCGCCCGATAGCCGCGACAGGATCTGCCGGTCGATGGCAATGCCGCGTTGCTCCATCTGGGCCAGGACGTGGACAAGCGGCCGTTCCAGAACCTCGTAGACGGACGTCCTGCCCTCGGCGGCGAGGCGCGGCTTCAGCGTGCGCCAGAGCCGCAGCGTGATGTCGGCGTCCTCGGCGGCATAGGCCGTCGCCTTCTCGATATCGACCTTGTCGAAGGTGATTTGCGCCTTGCCGGTGCCGGCGACCTCCGCATAGGGGATGGTCTTGTGGCCGAGATGCAGCTCGGAAAGCCGGTCCATGCCGTGATTGTTGCGGCCGGCATCGAGCGCATAGGAGATCAGCATCGTGTCCTCGATCGGCGCGACGGCGAGGCCGTGGCGGGCGAGCACGAGCAGATCGTATTTCAGGTTCTGGCCGATCTTCAGCACGCCGGGATCGGCGAGCAGCGGCCTCAGCGCCTCGATCGCCTCGGCGAGCGGGATCTGACCTTCGACCATGCCGCCGCCGAACAGATCGGCGCCGCCGCGATGCTGCAGCGGCACATAGCAGGCCTTGCCCGGCGCGACGGCCAGCGAGAAGCCGACGAGATCGGCCTGCATGGCATCGAGTGAATTGGTCTCGGTGTCGAGCGCGACCAGCCCGGCCTCATAGGCGAGGCCGATCCAGCGCGTCAGATCGGCAAGGGTGCGCACGCATTCATAGGCCGCATGGTCGACCTTGAGCTGGATCGCCTCGTCCTTGCGTGCAGCGGCGAGATCGGCGGGCTTCATCCAGCCATCGCCGCCAGGCTGCGCGCTCGCCGCCGCGGCTGCTGCCGGAGCGGATGCTGCGGCGGAGGTGCCGGCTGGCGGAGGCGCGCTCGCATCGGCCCCGGCATAGCGCGCCAGCAGCTCAGCGGCGCGCGAGCCGCCGGGCGCGAGCTCGGGGTCGGCCTCGACGGCGCCGACATCGGCCTCATAGGCCTCGGCGACGCGCTTGGTGATGGTGGTGAACTCCATCGCCTTGAGGAAGGCGATGAGCTTGGCGGGTTCGGGCTGGGCGAGCGTCAGGTCGCAAAGCGGCGTCTCGACCGCGACATCGTCGACGAGCGTGACCAGCTTGTGGGAGACGCGGACCTTCTCGACGATCTCGGGATTGGTCAGGGTCTCGCGTCGCTTGGGCTGCTTGATCTCGCCGGCCCGGGCCAGCAGGGTTTCGAGATCGCCATATTCGCCGATCAGCTGTGCGGCGGTCTTGATGCCGATCCCGGGCGCACCCGGGACATTGTCGGTGGCGTCGCCGGCGAGCGCCTGGACATCGGTGACCTTGTCCGGCGTGACGCCGAAATATTCGACCACCTCGGGCTCGCCGATCCGCCGCTCGGCGCGGAAGCCCGCGCCCTTCTTGGCGTCGCCGGAGGCCGGATCGTACATGGCGACCCCCGGCCGCACGAGCTGCATCAGGTCCTTGTCGGCCGAGACGATCAGCACATCGGCGCCGGCCTCGCGCGCCTGCTTCGCATAGGTCGCGATCAGGTCGTCGGCCTCGTAGACATCCTGCTCGACCGGGATCAGCCCGAAGGCCCGCACCGCCTCGCGCATCAGCGGGAATTGCGGGATCAGATCCGGCGGCGGGTCGGAGCGGTTGCCCTTATAGGCCGGGTAGATCTGCTTGCGGAACGAGTTCTCGCTCTTGTCGAAGACGATGGCGAGATGGGTCGGCCTGACGCCGAGCACGCCCTCGCGCACGAACTGGAAAAGCTTCGTCGCGAACAGCCTGACCGCGCCGGAGGGCAGCCCGTCCGAGCGGGCATTGTATTTCCGGTCCTGATTGATCGACTGGAAATAGGCGCGGAAGATGAAGTTCGAGCCGTCGACCAGGAAGAGGTGGTCGCCGGGCTTCAGCGAGGGGGCTGGGTTCGTCATGCGCGGGACCATAGGGCGATGGGCCGGGATGGTCTATTGTGCAAGCAGGCTCGCGCGCAAGAAGCTGTCAGGAGGAAACCGATGAACGCCTACGCCACCATGCCACTCGCTTTCGAGGGCTGTCCCGAGGACGAGATGCAGGTGCGCGCCGACGCCTTCCTGGCGACGATGCGCAAGCGCCGCACGGTGCGCGACTATTCCGACCGTCCGGTGCCGCGCGCGGTGATCGAGGCGGCGATCGCGACCGCCGGCACGGCGCCTTCCGGTGCCAACCAGCAGCCCTGGAGCTTCGTCTGCATCTCCGACCCTGAGATCAAGAAGAAGATCCGCGAGGGTGCCGAGGAGGAGGAGCGCGCCTTCTATGCCGGCCGGGCCGGAGAGGAATGGCTCGATGCGCTGAGCCATCTCGGCACCGACGAGCACAAGCCCTTCCTCGAGACCGCGCCCTGGCTGATCGCGATTTTCGCCCAGCGCTGGGGCTATGACGCGCAAGGCCGCAAGGTGAAGCATTATTACGTGCCGGAATCGGTCGGCATCGCTGCCGGCTTCCTGATCGCCTCGCTGCATCAGGCCGGGCTCGCGACGCTGACCCATACCCCGGCGCCGATGAACTTCCTCAACGAGCTCTGCGGCCGCCCCGACAATGAAAAGGCGGTGATCCTCCTCGTCGTCGGCTATCCCGCCGAGGGCTGCCTCGTCCCCGCCATCGGCAAGAAGCCGCTGGAGGAGATCGCCAGCTTCCTGTGAGGCCCTGACCAATTTCGTCATTCCGGCGCTCCGCTTCGCTGCGGCCGGAATGACGTCATGGGTCCACGTCAGCCGAGGTTGGTCGGGCTCAGGCTGGCGCCGCGCCCTGCGTGCCGAGATAGAGCGCGTAGAGCGACTGGCTCGCCGCCATGAACAGCCGGTTCCGCTTCGGCCCGCCGAAGCAGATATTGCCGCAGATCTCCGGCAGGCGGATGCGGCCGATCAGCTTGCCGCTGGGGTTGAAGCAGAGCACGCCGCTATAGCCGACGGCCCGCCCAGCATTGGACGAGGTCCAGAGATTGCCCTCGACATCGCAGCGCAGCCCGTCGGGCCCGCATTTCACGCCGTCGACCATGCAGTCCGAGAACAGCTTCTGGTTGGAGAGCTTGTTGTCGGGCCCGACATCGAAGACATGGATGTCGCCCTTGCCGCCCGGCCCGGTATCGCCCGGTCCCTTGCCGGTCGAGGCGATGTAGAGCTTCTTGTGGTCGGGCGAGAAGCAGAGCCCGTTCGGATCCGGCACCTGGCTTTCGTTGACCACGAGGTCGATGCGGCCGCCGGGGTCGATCCGGTAGCAGTTCGTCGGTAGTTCGCGCTTGAAGAAGCCGATCTCGGGCGGCTGGCCGAGGCGCGGATTGATCTTGCCATTGGCATTGCTCGGCCCGCCGGCGGCATCGGGCGCGCCCTCATAGAGCTGGCCGCCATAGGGCGGATCGGTGAACCAGTAGCTGCCATCGGGGTGGGCGACGATGTCGTTGGGCGAGTTCAGCCGCTTGCCGTCGAACTTGTCGGCGAGGATCGTCACCGAACCGTCGAGCTCGTAGCGCACGACGCGGCGGTTGAGGTGCTCGCAGGAGAGCTGCCGGCCCTGATAGTCGAAGCTGTTGCCGTTGCTGTTGCCGGAGGGCGTGCGGAAGACGCTGACCCGGCCATCATCATCGAGCCAGCGCAATTGCCGGTTGTTGGGGATGTCGCTCCAGACCAGATAACGCCCCTGCGCGTTCCAGGCCGGGCCTTCGCTCCAGAGCGCGCCGGTCCAGAGCCGCTGGATCGGGGCATTGGGCTGGGCGAGGCCGTTGAAGGCGGGGTCGACGGCGATGATGTCGGGGTCCCAGAAATAGGTCGTGGGAGCGCCGTTGCGGCTGAAGTCGCGCGGCGGGGTGGTCACCGTGCTCGGCGGCGCCGCCGGCCCGGCAGGGGCCTGCGCGAGGGCTTGCCCCGCGCTCGCCGCCAGCGCGCCGGCCCCGGCGACCTGCAGGAGCCTGCGGCGCGAAAGCGTCGGGCGCGATCCCTCGTCCATAGACTGCTGATGCATCATGGCCTCCCTGGATTGGACTGTTCCGTCCTTGCGGGATGCATCGGGAGCGCCGATTGCGGCGGCGGCGTGACGCGAGATTGCCCCTGCGTCATGGCCGCTCCCGGCCGATCGGGGCTTCCCTTCCAGCTAAATCGGTTGAATGCTCAAGATTCCGCGCATCTGGCCGCTCAGGCGGCGAGATCGGCGACCAGCGCGTCGAGCAGCAGAGCCCCCTCCGGCGTCGCGGCGAGGCGCCCTCCGGGCTTGCGGGCAAGGAAGCCTTCGGCGATCAGGCTGCCGATCCGGTTCGAGTTGAGCTTCCGGCCCGACAGCGCCTCGAACACGGCAAGGTCGATGCCGTCGACCAATCGCAGGCCCATCAACAGGTATTCGTCGCCCTGCGCCTCGGCGGTGAGCTGCTCGTTCTCGATCAACGCGTCGCCATCCGCCTCGACCCGTTGCAGCCAGGTCTCCGGATGCTTCTCGGTCGATTGCGCCATCCGGCCGTCAGCCGTCACCAGCCGGCCATGGGCGCCTGGGCCGATGCCGGCATATTCGCCATAGCGCCAATAGACCAGATTGTGCCGGCATTCGGCGCCGGGGCGGGCATGGTTCGAGATCTCGTAGACCGGCAGGCCGTGCCTTGCCGTGATCTCCTGCGTGATCTCGTAGAGCTCGGCGCCCGCATCGGGATCGGGAAGGGCGAGCTTGCCGGCCCGGTAGAGCTGGTCGAAAGCCGTGCCGGCCTCGATCGTCAGCTGGTAGAGCGAGAGATGCTCGGCCGCATGGCTGATCGCGAGCTCGAGCTCGGCGCGCCAGAGCGCCGGCGTCTGGCCCGGCGAGCGCGCATAGATCAGGTCGAAGGAATAGCGCTCGAAATATTTCCGCGCGATCGCGACCGCATCCAGCGCTTCCTGCGCCGAGTGCATCCGGCCGAGCGATTTGAGGTCGGCATCGTTCAGCGCCTGCACACCGAGCGAGACGCGGTTGACTCCCGCCGCGCGGAAATCGCGGAAGCGGCCGGCCTCGACGCTGGTCGGATTGGCTTCGAGCGAGACCTCGCAATGGGGATCGACGGCCCAGTGCTCGCCGATCGCATCGAGGATGGCGCCGACGGTGGCGCCCTCCATCAGCGAGGGCGTGCCGCCGCCGAAGAAGATCGAGGAGACGGTGCGCCCGGGCGCGAGCGCCGCGCGATGGGCGATCTCGCGCCGGAAGGCCGCGATATAGCGGGCCTGGTCCGGCGGCTGGTGCCGGACATGGCTGTTGAAGTCGCAATAGGGGCATTTGGCCAGGCAGAACGGCCAATGCACATAGACGGCGAAGCCGGCATGCGCGGTCGGATGCGCCGGCACGGCTTGCCGCCCCGCCAAGGCGGCCTTGCCCGTCAAGCGGGCTTCCTCAGGCAGGCGGCGGCCAGAACATGGAAGGCGCGGGCGCGATGCGACAGGCCGGGCGAGCCATCGGCGGGAATGCCGTGCTTCTCTTCCGCCGTCATCTCGCCGAAGGTCTTGGCATGGCCGGCGGGCTGGAAGATCGGGTCGTAGCCGAAGCCGGAGGCGCCGCGCGGGGCGTCGACCACCGTGCCGAAGACCCGGCCCTCGAACAGCTCCTGATGCCCGTCCGGCCAGGCGATCACCAGCGCCGAGACGAAATGCGCCTTGCGCTGCTCCGGCGTCGTCGCGCCGCGCTTGGCGAGTTCGGCCTGGACGCGCGCCAGCGCCGGAGCGAAATCCTTGCCGGGCCCGGCCCAGTTGGCCGAGAACAGGCCGGGCGCGCCGTCGAGCGCGTCGATGCAGATGCCGGAATCATCGGCCAGCGCCGGCAGGCCGGAGGCGTTCGCCGCCGCCACCGCCTTGATCGCGGCGTTCTCCGCGAACATATGGCCGTCTTCTTCCGGCTCCGGCAGGCTGAGCTCGCCGGCCGAGACCAGCGCGACGCCATAGGGCGCCAGCAATTCGCGCATCTCGCGCAATTTGCCCTGGTTATGGGTCGCGATCACGACCTTGCCGGAGAGGGGGCGGTTGGTGGTCAAGGTCCCTGCCTTTCCTGGCTCGGAAACACGTCGTCATCCCGGGCTTGACCCGGGATCCATCGTAAAGCTCGGAAACCTAGGATGGATCCCGGAGCTTCGCTTCGCTGCGTCCGGGATGACGTCGTGGTTCCCGGGATAAATCAACTTGGCGTCAGGCTACCGCCGCCTTTTGCAGCGTGACGAGTTGGCCGACGCCGCCCTTGGCGAGGCGGAGCAGCGCCATCAGCTCGTCCTCGGAGAAGGGCGCGCCCTCGGCCGTGCCCTGGACCTCGACGAGGCCGCCCGCGCCGGTGATCACGAAATTCGCGTCGGTCTGGGCGCCGGAATCCTCGACATAATCGAGATCGATGACGGGATTGCCGGCGACGATGCCGCAGGACACCGCCGCGACATGGTCCTTCAGCGGGTTGGTGCCCTTGAGCATGCCCCGCCCTTCCATCCATTTCAGCGCGTCGTGCAGCGCGACCCAGGCGCCGGTGATCGAGGCGGTGCGGGTGCCGCCATCCGCCTGCAGCACGTCGCAGTCGACGACGATCTGGCGCTCGCCGATCGCGGTCAGGTCGACCACGGCGCGCAAGCTGCGCCCGACCAGACGCTGGATTTCCTGGGTCCGGCCCGACGGCTTGCCCGAGGTGACCTCGCGGCGGGTGCGCTCATGCGTGGCGCGCGGCAGCATCGAATATTCGGCGGTGACCCAGCCCTTGCCGGTGCCGCGCAGCCAGGGCGGCCCCTTTTCCTCGACGGTCGCGGCGCAGAGCACTCTGGTCTCGCCGAAGCTCACCATGCAGGAGCCCTCGGCATAGCGGACAACGCCACGTTCGAGCGTGACCTTGCGCATCTCGTCGGCGGCACGCTTGGAGGGTCTCATGATCATCGTCCTGCTTTTAGGGATCGGCGGCTTGTAGGCGTTTCAAGGGAGGGCGGCAAGGCGAGGGCTGTCATATGCCGCTTGATCCGCCGCGCCGGGAAAGGGACAATGGGCCATGTGCAACAGGCTCCTTGCCGCCAGATGAGCGCCTATACCCGCCCGGAATCGCCTGGCGGTCTGGTCGAGATCGACCAGCGCTCGCGCGAGATCTTCCGCCATATCGTCGATGGCTACCTCGCCACCGGCGAGCCGGTCGGCTCGCGCAACATCGCGCGCCTCCTTCCGATGACGCTGTCGCCGGCGACCGTGCGCAATGTCATGACCGATCTCGAAACGGCCGGGCTGATCTACGCCCCCCACACCTCGGCCGGGCGTCTGCCGACCGAGCGAGGCCTGCGCTTCTTCGTCGATGCGATGATGGAGGTCGGCAATCTCACTTCGGAGGAGCGGACCCGGATCGAGGCGCAGATGCGGGCGGCGGCCAGCGGGCGCACCCTCGACGGTGCGCTGACCGAGGCGTCGGCGCTGCTGTCGGGTCTGTCGCGCGGGGCCGGGGTCGTCGTCACCACCAAGGCCAATGCAAGGCTGAGGCATATCGAATTCGTCCGGCTCGACGCCAATCGCGCTCTCGTCGTGCTGGTCGCCGATGACGGCACGGTCGAGAATCGTTTGCTCGCGCTGCCGCCCGGCCTGCCGGCCTCGGCGCTGGTCGAGGCCGGCAATTTCCTCAATGCCCGCATCGCCGGCAAGACGCTGGCCGAGATCCGCCGCGAGATCGACGACAGCCGCGCCCAGATGGAGCGAGAGCTCGACGGGCTGACGGCGCGTCTCGTCGAAAGCGGCATCGCGACCTCCTCCGGTCCCTCTGGCGACCGGCATCTGATCGTGCGCGGCCAGGCCAATCTGCTCGAGGATCTCAAGGCGCAGGAGGATCTCGAGCGCATCCGCCTGCTCTTCGCCGATCTCGAAACCCAGACCGAGCTGATCGACCTCCTGACCCGGGCCGAGGCCGGCGATGGGGTGCGCATCTTCATCGGCTCCGAGAACAAGCTGTTCTCGATGTCGGGCTCCTCGATCGTCGCCGCCCCCTTCCGCGATGGCGAGCAGCGCATCGTCGGCGTGGTCGGCATCATCGGGCCGACGCGCCTCAACTATGCCCGGATCGTGCCGATGGTCGACTATACCGCGCGGGTGGTCGGGCGGTTGCTCGAAGGTGGACGATGAGGCGGACCGGGCGGCTTTGGGCGGGTATTCTGGCGGGAGCGATGCTGATGACGAGCGCCAGCGCGGCAACCGCGGACCTGCTCTCCGCTGCGTCTTCCGGGAATCTTGCCGAGGTCAGCCGGCTGATCGCGGCCGGCACCGATCTCGAACAGCGTGACGGGCAGGGACAGACCCCGTTGCTGCGGGCCGTCGCCGGCAATCATGTCGCGGTCGCCAAGGCCCTGCTCGCGGCCGGCGCCAGCCTCAATGCCCAGGCCGCCAACCAGGATACGCCCTGGCTGCTCGCAGGGGCCAGCGGGCGGAGCGAGATCGTCGCGGCCATGCTGCCGCTGAAGCCCGATCTCTCGCTGCGCAACCGCTATGGCGGCGACGCGCTGATCCCGGCCTGCGAACGCGCCCATGTCGAGACGGTGAAGCTGCTCCTGACCAGCGGCATCGACGTGAACCACGTCAACAATCTCGGCTGGACCTGCCTGCTGGAGATCGTGATCCTCGGCGATGGCGGGCCGCGGCACCAGCAGGTGGCCAAGCTCGTGCTCGATGCCGGCGCCAATCCCAATCTCGCCGACAAGGACGGCGTCAGCCCGCTCGCCCATGCTCGCAAGCGCGGCCAGAGCGAGGTCGCGAAGCTGATTACGGCGGCCGGCGGGCGCTGACGCGGGCCGCAGCGCCCCGCTCAGCCGCGCGTCGCGATCACGGTCGCTGCGCCGGCCATGACGCCGCCGGTGAACCGGTTGATCCGACGCATCGTCTGTGGGCTGGAAACCAGCCGCCGGGCCCGGTCGGCCGCATAGGCGTAGCCGAGCAGCGTGGTGTTGATGATCACCATGGTCAGCACCGCGATCTCGACGAAGAGCAGCGGCGTGATCGCGCTGAGATCAACGACCAGCGGCAGGATCGAGACGAAGAACACCATCACCTTGGGATTGCCGAGCGTCAGCGCGATGCCGCCGAAGAACAGGCGCCAGCCCTCGCCCGGAATCGCCTCGGGCGCCTTGTTGCTCTCGACCGGCGTGGTCCAGAGCTTCCAGGCGAGATAGACCAGATAGGCGCAGCCGGCATATTTGATGGCGACGAAGACGCCGTGGAAGCTCTGCATCAGCAGCGACAGGCCGAGCGCCGAGAAGGTCAGCCAGACGAGGTCGCCGGCGGCGATGCCGAGCACGAAGGGCACGGCGCGGCGAAAGCCGGTCGAGAGCGAGCGCGCCACCAGCGCCGCGATGCCGGGGCCCGGCGAGGCGACCGCCAGGAAATAGACCCCGGCGAAGACCATGAATCCGGCGATGTCCATGCGTTCGGTTCCCTGCGTCGCGCAGCTCTGCTGGCTGGCGTATTTAGCAGCGCGCCGCGCTTCTGTCCCATCGGCATGCGTGATGTCTGCGATCAGCGGGGGTGAGGTCTGCCGGCTTCACCGTTCGGATAGGTGTCCCTCAGGCCAGGGCGGCGACGTTGCCCGGCGTGACCAGGAGACGCTGGGACTGCGGTGGCAGGTCGCCGAACAGAGCAGGGTCGGCGCCGGTCATCCAGACCTGGCAGCCGAGCTCGCTAAGTCCGGCATAGAGCGCGGCGCGCCGGCGCGGATCGAGATGGGCGGCGATCTCGTCGAGCAGCACCAGAGGCGGCAGATCGCTCATGCTCGCGACCAGCCGGGCATGCGCCAGGACGAGGCCGATCAGCAGCGCTTTCTGCTCGCCGGTCGAGCCCTGGCCGGCCGGGATGTCCTTCAGCGCATGGCGGACGAGGAGGTCGGAGGCCTGCGGCCCGGCGAGCGTGCGCCCCGCGGCCTTGTCGCGCGGCCGCATCTGCGCCAGCAGCTCGCGATAGCGGTCCTCGGCGTCGAGTGCCGGCAGGCTCGCGACTAGGGTGTCGATCTCGCCTTCCAGCCGGATCTGTGCATGCGGGAAGGGTGAGCTCTCGTCGCGGTTCTGCGCGATGATCGCGGAGAGCCGCGCCACGGTCTCGGCCCGGGCGGCGGCGACCGCGACGCCGAGCTCGGCGATCTCGCGCTCGACCGAGTCGAGCCAGCGCCGTTCGGAGGGGCTCTCCTCGAGGATGCGGTTGCGCGCGCGCAGCGCCTTTTCGAGCGCGTTGGAGCGCGTGCCATGGGCAGGGTCGACGGCGAGCACCAGCCGGTCGAGGAAGCGCCGGCGCTCCCCGGCCGAGCCGCGGAACAGGCCGTCGAGATCCGGCGTCAGCCAGACCAGGCGCAGATATTCGCTGAAGGCCGTGGCCGAGCCGACCGCGGCGCCGTCGATTCGCGCAAGCCGGGCGCGCCGGCCCTCGCCATCGGGCGGCGCCAGACCGATGCCGAGCCTTGCGCCGTCATCGGCGAGCGCGATCGAGACCGCAAAGCCGCCATCGCCCGGCACCCGCACCATATCGGCGAGATCGGCCCGCCGCAGGCCGCGTCCGGGCGCGAACAAGGAGAGCGCTTCGAGCAGATTGGTCTTGCCGGCGCCGTTCTCGCCGCACAGCGCAACGAGCCGGCCCTCGATCGCAAGATCGAGGGCCGGGTAGGAACGGAAATTCTGCAGGGTGAGGCCGGCGACCGCGGTCAAGGCTGGTCGCGTCAGACCCGCATCGGCATCAGCACATAGAGTGCTGAGGCGCCCTCGCGGTCCTGGATCACCGTCGGCGAGCCGGGATCGGCGAGCTTGAGCAGGGCGGTGTCGCCGTCGAGCTGGGCTGCGATGTCCATCAGATAGCGGGCGTTGAAGCCGATATCGAGCGGGCTCGCATCATAGTCGACCTCGATCTCCTCGGTCGCCGAGCCGGAATCGGGATTGGTCACCGAGAGCGTCATCCGGCCCTCGGCCATGGAGAGCTTCACGGCGCGCCCGCGCTCCGAGGAGATGGTCGAGACCCGGTCCACCGAAGCGGCGAAATCGCCCTTGTCGACGGTGAGCAGCTTGTCGTTGCCGCTCGGGATGACGCGCTGATAATCGGGGAAAGTGCCGTCGATCAGCTTCGAGGTCAGCACCACCGCGGCGGTGGCGACCCGGATTTTGGTGCCGGAGAGCTCGACCTGGACCTCGCTCTCGCCGTCCTCGAGCAGCTTCTGGATCTCGGCCACGGCCTTGCGCGGTACGATCACGCCCGGCATGCCGAGCGCGCCCTGCGGGGCGGCGGTGTCGACGCGGGCGAGGCGGTGCCCGTCGGTCGCGACTGCGCGCAGCACCGGGCGGCCTTCGACATCAATGGCGTGCAGATAGATGCCGTTGAGATAGTAGCGCGTCTCCTCGGTCGAGATCGCGAACTGGGTCTTGTCGATCAGGCGCTTGAGCTCGCCGGCCGGCAGCACGAAGCGATGCGCCATCTCGCCGGCGGTGATGTCCGGGAAATCGCTCTCGGGCAGGGTCTGCAGGGTGAAGCGCGAGCGACCCGAGCGCAGCACCATCTGGCCGCTGTCGCCGGTCGCCTCCAGGGAGACCTGGGCGCCGTCCGGCAGCTTGCGGACGATGTCGTAGAGGGTGTGGGCCGGCACGGTGGTCGCGCCCGGCTCGACGATATCGGCGGGAACCGTCTCGACCACCTCGATGTCGAGATCGGTCGCCTTCAGCTTCAGCCCGTCCTCGCTGCCGCGCAGCAGCAGGTTGGAGAGGATCGGAATGGTGTTGCGGCGCTCCACCACCCGATGGACATGCCCGAGCGACTTCAGGAGCGTGGAGCGTTCGACCGTAACCTTCATGGCGTCTTCTGGCATGTGCTGGCGCCCGCCGGACGGCGGGCGACGGAATGGCCCGCGACATTGCCGGAGCGCCAGCGCCGGCGCAAGGGCACGCGCGCCGGCAACCACAGCTTAGCGCCATGCAGTGCCGCTTCCGGCGCTGCATGGGCCGGATAGCGGCCGGCGTGCGGCCTCACTCCTGCAGCATGCGCTTCAGCAGGTCGACCTCGTCATGCAGCAGCCGGTCCTCGCCGATCGCCTTCTCGATCTTGCGCACCGCATGCAGCACCGTGGTGTGGTCGCGCCCGCCGAAGCGCCGGCCGATCTCGGGCAGCGAGCGCGGCGTCAGCGCCTTCGCCAGATACATCGCGATCTGGCGCGGCTTGACCACGGCGGCGGTGCGGCGTTCCGAGAGGATGTCGGCCCGGCTGACATTGTAGCGGGTCGCCACCAGCTTCTGGATCTCCTCGATCTTGACCCGGCGCGGCTCGCGGGTGCGGACCAGGTCGCGGATCGCGGCTTCCGCCGTCTCCATGGTCACCGTCGCTCCGGTCAGCGTCGCATGCGCCAGGATCCGGTTGGCGGCGCCGTCGAGGTCGCGGCCATTGGTGGCGACCGCATGGGCGACATAGGCCACCACATCGGGATTGACCTGGAAGCTCGGATGCGCCGCCTTGAGCGCCTCGAGCCGGCTGCCCAGGATCTTGACGCGCAGGCCTTCGTCGAGCTCGCCGATCTCGACGGCGAGGCCGCCGGCAAGGCGCGAGCGGATCCGCTCTTCCATGCTCTCCAGATCGGCCGGCAGCCGGTCGGCGGCGACGACGATCTGCTTGCCGGCATCGATCAGCGCATTGATCGTGTGGCCGAATTCCTGCTGGATCGACCGGCCCTGGATGAACTGGACGTCGTCGACGATCAAGAGGTCGATGCCGCGCAGCTTCTCCTTGAAGGCGAGCGCGGTCTGCGACTTCAGCGCGGCGACGAAGCCGTACATGAAGCGGTCGGCGGTGAAATAGGCGACGCGCTTACCCTGCTGGCGCGCCTCCTGGGCAATCGCCTGGATCAGATGCGTCTTGCCGAGGCCGACCCCGGCATGAATGTAGAGCGGATTGTAGGGCGTTGCGCCGGCAGGAGCGGCCGCGATCCGTTCGGCCGCGGCAAAGGCGAGCGCGTTCGACTTGCCGACGACGAAGTTCTGGAAGCTCATCCGGCGGTCGAGCAGCGTGCCGCAGGCGTCCACCAGGTCACGCTCGCAGGGCGGCAGTGCCGTGGCTGCGGGCGCAGCTTCGGTATTGACCGGGCTCGGCGCGCGCACGGCGCTGGCGCGGCTCCGCTGGGCCGGGCTTTCCGGACGGGGCTCGGCGCCCTCGCGCGCCACCTGGCGGACGCTCAGCGAGACGCCATGGGGCGCGTTGAGTTCGGCGATGCAATGTGCCCGCAGGCGTTCGGCATAATGCGCCTCGAGCCAGCTCTTCAGGAAGCGCGTGGGAACGGTGAGATGGGCGACGCCCTCGACCACGGCGCAGATCTCGACGCGGGCGAACCAGCTCGAGAACACGTCCTCGCCGAGCTCCGCGCGCAGGCGGCGGCGGACGCGATCCCAGCTTTCCTTCTCGGCGGCGGCGGAGCCGCCCTTGGTCAAACCCAGTTTCGCAACAGACGGACCCGACGCAACATCCACAAAATCGCCAGTCTCGATCTGCTCCAGCATGTCTCTATCGCCCTGTTCAGTCGGTTGCGCGCGGCGTCACCCGGCCGGCAAGGCCGGTCGGCCGCGCTGATTTTGGTGAAAGCAAAGAATCCACGTCCCCCGGACAAGCCGAAGGTTCGGATCGTGCCAATGTTCGTCGTCGGCTCAGGAGTGGCGGGCTCGTCGCAGGACGAAACCGCTCTTCATCTCAACAAGTATAACGTCACAAGATAAAGAGCCGCATCCCTCCAACCTCTCTGGTTGTAAGCCAAAACGAGTTTCGATCTTTGGAAATCCCGGTCCGACATCTCTGTCCGCCCGGCGATGAGAGGACCTTATAGGGAGCCCTCGGACGGGGGCAATATCCCCCTCTGCCGGCTATCGGGATTCCACCGGGAAGCCCCGGTCGCTGCCCCACCGGCAGACCCCCTGCAATAGGTTGGGGAAGTTAAGCTTTTCTTTACAGCTGGGGCTTCGCGAGCGCCGCGAATCTTTTTTTCGCGCCCCCCCGAAAGCCGCCATGGGAAGCCTCGGGAATCCCGAGCGGCGATTGCTTTGCCTGCTAAGGTGATGAAAAATATGGCCTAATTTTGTGCGGTCAAAAATGCGTTACAGGCTGTTTCCGCGCCCGGAAAACGCCGGTGGAGTCAAGCCCGGAAAGCGATGGAAAGATTGCGGAATCGCCGCCCCGGGGGTGTTTTCATTCGCCTGTCGCAGCCTTGCGACGGTCCTGCCGAACAAAGAAAAACCCGGCCGTGAGGCCGGGTCGAAACAGGTCGAGAACCGCACTGCGGAACGGGCGGTCAGGAGGCCAGCGCGCCGATGCGATGGGCCAGACGCGAAACCTTGCGCGAAGCGGTGTTCTTGTGGACCACGCCCTTCTGGGCGGCCCGCATGATCTCCGGCTGGGCGGCCTTGAAAGCCTCGGCGGCGGCGCCCTTGTCACCGGAGGCGATCGCCTCCTCGACCTTGCGCAGGAAGGTGCGCATACGGCTGCGGCGAGACTTGTTCACCTCGGTGCGGCGCGCGATCTTGCGAGCGGCTTTCTTGGCCGAAGTCGTATTGGCCATCGTTCGTCCTCGTCCTCGTCGCGGCCGGCACCAGGCTTCTTGCCAAGTGACGCTGAGCGCGAACCCTTGCATGAAAAACGTGAGCGACGGCCCTGCAGGCGCAGGCCGTCGCGATCCGTGAGCCTATAAGCGCTGCCGGCTGCCACGTCAACGCGGAAATGCCGGCTGACGCCGGTCAGCTTTCGCCGCGCCGGATCGCGATCGCCTCGACCTCGATCAGATAGCCATAATGCAGCTCCGGAACCGGCACCACCGCCCGCGCCGGTCGGTGTTCCCCGAAGACCTCGGCATAGATCGCGTTGAATTCCGGCCAGCGTCCGCCGCCGACCAGATAGGCGGTGACCTTGAGCACATCGGCCGGGCCGGAGCCGGCCGCCGCGAGCACCGCCAGCAGATTGGCCAGCGCCTGGCGCGCCTGCACCGCGAAGGGCTCGCCCGCGGTGTGGCTGCCATCCGGACGCGGGGCGAGCTGGCCGGAGACGAAGACCAGGTCCTTGTAGGCGACGGCTTGCGAATAATGCCCGGCCGGCGCCGGCACCTCCGGCGAGAGAATCGTCTCGATCGCGCTCACGCGCCCTCGCCGATGAAGCGCGCGAAGCTGGCGAGATCGACATTGCCGCCGCTGAGGATGATGCCGACGCGCTTGCCTTCGACCGGCACGGCGCCGGTGAAGGCGGCCGCCGCCGCGAGGCAGCCGGTCGGCTCGACCACGAGCTTCATGCGCTCGGCGAAGAAGCGCATCGCCGCGATCAGGGCCGTATCGGGCACGGTGACGATGTCCTCGACGAGGTCGCGGATGATCGGGAAGGTGTAGTTGCCGAGGAAGGCGGTCTGGGCGCCGTCGGCAATGGTCTTGGGCACGTCGATCCTGACGATCTCGCCCTTGCGCAGCGAGAGCTGGCCGTCATTACCCGCTTCGGGTTCGACGCCATAGACGCGGCAGCCGGGATTGAGCGCCTTGGCGGCCAGGAGCGTGCCGGCGAGCAGTCCGCCGCCGCCGAGGCAGGCCAGGATGATGTCGAACTGACCGGCGTCCTCGATCAGCTCCTTGGTCGCTGTGCCCTGGCCGGCGATCACGGCGGGATCGTCATAGGGTGGGATCAGGGTCAGGCCCCGTTCCCTGGCGATGCCGTCGGCCAGCGCCAGACGGTCCTGGGTATAGCGGTCATAGGAGACGACCTCGGCGCCATAGCCCCTGGTCGCTGCGACCTTCGCCGCGGGCGCGTCCTGCGGCATGATGATCGTCGTCGGCGTGCCGAGCAGCTTGCCGGCATAGGCGATGGCCTGGGCATGGTTGCCGGAGGAAAAGGTCAGGACGCCGGCCTTGCGCTGTTCGGGCGTGAGTGCGGCGATGGCGTTGTAGCCGCCGCGGAACTTGAAGGCGCCCATGCGCTGCAGGTTCTCGGCCTTGAAGACGAGATTGGCGCCGGTGCGCTCATTGGCCGTGCGCGAGGTCAGGGCCGGGGTGCGATGCGCGGCGCCGCGGATGCGTTCCGCCGCCGCCTCGACATCGGCATAGGTCGGCAGCGTGATGCCGTCGGTGAGGGGGCTGGCTGCGGCGGTCATGGCGAATCCTGCGTGCGCTTGAGAGATCAGCCATGGTGTCAGCAGCGCGGCCGGCCTTTCAAGTGAAAGAAACTGGCCTCGGTCATGCGCGGCGCGGATCGTCCGGCGCGTCTTTCCCGGCCTGAGCGCAGCGGAGAGCCGGGAAAGACGCGCCGGAGATGCCCGGGCCAAGCCCGGGCATGTGGTTGCGGCCGTCAGAGGTTCTTGAATTCGGGCTTCCGCTTCTCGGCGAAGGCGGCCATGCCTTCCTTCTGGTCCTGGGTCGCAAACAGCGCCGAGAAGACGCGACGCTCGAAGCGCAACCCCTCGTTCAGCGTCACTTCGAAGGCGCGGTTGACCGCTTCCTTGGCGGTCAGCACCGAGGGCAGCGACTTCGTCGCGATCTGCTCGGCCGCCTTCAGGGCTTCCGTCATCAGATCGGCGAGCGGCACGATGCGGGCGACGAGCCCGGCGCGCTCGGCCTCGTTCACATCCATCATCCGGCCGGTGAGGCACAGATCCATCGCCTTGGCCTTGCCGATCGCATGGGTCAGGCGCTGGGTGCCGCCGGCGCCGGGGATGACGGCGAGGTTGATCTCGGGCTGGCCGAAGCGGGCATTGTCGGCGGCGATGATGAAGTCGGCCATCATGGCGAGTTCGCAGCCGCCGCCGAGGGCGAAGCCCGCCACCGCGGCGATGATCGGCTTGCGGCGCTGGCCGATCCGGTCCCAATCGGCGAATTTGTCGTCGAGATAGGTGCCGGGATAGGTCCGCTCCTGCATCTCCTTGATGTCTGCCCCGGCGGCGAAGGCCTTCTCCGAGCCGGTGATGACGGTGCAGCCGATGCCGGGATCGCGCTCGAAGCCGTCGAGGGCGGCGTTGACCTCGCCGATCAGCTGGCTGTTCAGCGCGTTCAGCGCCTGCGGCCGGTTCAGCGTGATGACGCCCACCTTGCCCTTAACCTCGACGAGAATGGTCTCATAAGCCATGGCGGTCTCCCGGATGCTGCGGTCGCGGCCAGCATTAGCGGGCCGGAGGGGCGCAAGTCCATGCGTGCCGTCGCAAGCCGGGATGGGGCGGGGCGTGCGCCGGCTCGAGCGAAAGCCGATCTCCTGCCGCATTCTCGCATTGTCGCCATGCTAGCCTCATTGCCCATCGGGAACGCGCCCATGCCTGCCTGCACCAGAACCGATACGGCTTCGCGGCTGATCCGGGCCTCGCCCGGCGCGATCTACCACGCCTTCATCGACGCGTCCTCGCTGGGCAGATGGCTGGCGCCGCAAGGCATGCACGCGCGGATCGAACACTTCGAGCCCGTCATCGGCGGGAGTTATCGCATCGTCCTGAGCTATGACGATCCGGCCGGAGCGCCCGGCAAGGCGACGGCGGACAGCGATGTCGCCGAGGGCCGGTTCGTCGACCTTGTCCCATGCGAGCGCATCGTCTGGGAGGTTTCCTTTCCGTCGGACGATCCCGCCTTCGCCGGTACGATGACCATGGCCTGGCGGCTCGACGAGGTCAGGGGCGGCACCGAAGTGACGATTCATTGCGAGAACGTCCCGGTGGGCATCGGCAAGGAGGATCACGATGCCGGCCTGCGCTCGACGCTGGAGAACCTCGCGCATTTCGTCGAGGCGGCCTGAGCCGCGGCCGCGAGCCGTTGACTGCCCTCAGCCCCGCTTCTGGCAGCTCTCGCAATAGAAGGTCGAGCGGCCGGATTGCACCAGTCGCTGCACCAATTTTCCGCAGCCGGGTGTGACGCAGGGCTCGCCCTCGCGGTCATAGACCTTGAAGCGGTGCTGGAAATAGCCGAGCGAGCCGTCGGCATGCGCGAAGTCGCGCAGGGTCGAGCCGCCGGCGGCGACAGCCTCCTCCAGGACCTCGCGGATGATCTGCGCCAGCGCATGCGCCTTCTCGCGCGGCTTGCCGGTCGGGGTCGCCAGCGAGCCGGCCTCCGCTTCCGGATGCAGACCGGCGCGGAACAGCGCCTCGCAGACATAGATGTTGCCGAGCCCGGCGATGAGGCGCTGGTCGAGCAGGGCGGCCTTCAGCGGCGCCGCCTTGCCGGAAAAGAGCCTGGCGATCAGCTCGCCGGAGAGCTCGTTGCCGAGCGGCTCGATGCCCATGCCGGAAAAATGCTTCGACGTTGCGAGCTCGCTACGCGGCAGAAGATCCATGAAGCCGAAGCGGCGCACGTCATTATAGGTCACCCGGGCGCCGGAGCCGAGATGGAAGACGACATGGTCGTGCTTCAGATGCCGGCCGATCTCGTTGTAATAGGCGCCGGGCTCGGTCGCGGGCGTGCCTGGCGCCTCGACGATGAAACGCCCGCTCATGCCGAGATGCATGATCAGCGCCTGCCCGTCGTCGAGATCGGCGATCAGGTATTTCGCGCGCCGCGACAGCGCCTCGACCCGCCGCCCGGTCAGGCGCTCGGCGAAGCGCTCGGGCAGGGGAAAGCGCAGATCCGGTCGCTTCTGCTCGACCCGGGCGAAGCGCTCGCCGAGCATGGCCGGCTCGAGCCCGCGTCTGACGGTTTCGACCTCGGGAAGTTCAGGCATGGCGTTGCGCCTTTCAGCATGCGTCGAGACGGGCCGCGACAAGCCCCGCCGCATTCGCTATTCATCGCCGCAGCGAACCACAAGAGCAGCCCGGCCGTGACAGCAGCTTCCGATTCAACCCATTTCGGCTTCGAGACCGTGCCGCTTGCCGAGAAGCAGGCCAAGGTCGACGACGTCTTCCACAAGGTCGCGGGCCGTTACGACCTGATGAACGACCTGATGTCGGCCGGCCTCCACCGGCTCTGGAAGGAGGCGCTGCTGACCGCGCTGAAGCCGCCGCGCGACCGGGCCTTCGCTCATCTCGACGTGGCCGGTGGCACTGGCGATGTCGCCTTCAAGGTGCTGGAGGCCGGCGGGCCGCGGACCGAGGTCACGGTGCTCGACATCAATGCCGAGATGCTCGCCGTCGGCCGCGAGCGCGCCCAGAAGCGCTTCCCCGGCGACGACCGCATCCATTTCGTCCAGGGCAATGCCGAGGAACTCGCTCTGCCGGACAATGCCTTCGACGCCTATACGATCGCCTTCGGCATCCGCAACGTGCCGCGCATCGACAAGGCGCTGAGCGAGGCCTATCGCGTGCTGAAGCGCGGCGGGCGCTTCCTCTGCCTCGAATTCTCGCATGTCGACGTGCCGCTGCTCGACAAGGTCTACGAGGCCTATTCCTTCAACGTCATCCCGCCCATGGGCAGGATGGTGACGGGCGAGGCCGAGCCCTACCAGTATCTCGTCGAGTCGATCCGCAAATTCCCACGGCCGCAGGTCTTCGCCGACATGATCGCGGCTGCCGGCTTCCGCCGCGCTTCGTTCACGCCGATGACCGGCGGAGTAGTGGCGCTGCATTCCGGCTGGAAGCTGTGACGTTGTTCTCTGCCATGATGATGGGCTTGTCGCCGTCATGGTCGGGTTTGTCCCGACCATCCACGTCTTCCCTTCCTTCACGCCGCAAGGCGTGGATGCTCGGCACAAGGCCGAGCATGACGGGGAAGGCTGATACGTACGCCGCCGCATGATCTCGGCCATCGCCCATCTTGCCCGCTCGGCGCGGGTCGGTTTCGTGCTGGCCCGCGAGGGCGCGCTCGCTCTGGTCGATCCGTCCGTGCTGCCGCCGGCAGCGCGCGGGCTGATCGGTCTCGGCCGGCTGATCGAGCGCAAGGGCGCCGGCTCCTCGGCGACGCGGCTCGCCGCGGCGCTGACCCGGCTTGGCCCGTCCTATGTGAAGTTCGGCCAGTTCCTGGCGACGCGCCCCGACGTCGTCGGCATGAAGATCGCCGAGGACCTCTCGGCCCTGCAGGACCGGATGGCGCCTTTCCCGATGGCGCAGGCACGCGCCGCGATCGAGGCGGCCCATAACAAGCCGGTCGAGGCGATCTTCGCCGAATTCGGCGAGCCGGTCGCGGCAGCTTCGATCGCCCAGGTCCATCGCGCAAGGCTGCGCGACGGCTCCGAGGTCGCGGTCAAGATCCTCAGGCCCGGCATCCGCGACCGCTTCCATCGCGACCTCGCCGCCATGCGCTTCGGCGCGGAACTGGCCGAGCGGCGCTCGCCCGAGGCGCGGCGCCTGCGCTTCGTTGCCATCGTCGAGACCCTGGCCCGCTCCGTCACCATGGAAATGGATCTGCGGCTCGAGGCGGCGGCGCTCTCCGAATATGCCGAGAACACCAGGGAGGACACGGATTTCCGCGTGCCGGCGCCGGACTGGCAGCTCACGGCGCGCGAAATGCTGGTCGACGAATGGATCGACGGCATCCGGCTCTCCGATGTCGAGGCTCTGCGCGCCGCCGGCCACGACCTTCCGGCGCTCGGCCGCAACGTCATCCAGTCGTTCCTCAGGCACGCGATCCGCGACGGCTTCTTCCATGCCGACATGCATCCGGGGAACCTGTTCGTCGATGCGCAGGGCCGGCTCGTCGCCGTCGATGGCGGCATCATGGGCCGGCTCGGCCACAAGGAGCGGCGCTTCCTCGCCGAGATCCTGCTCGGCTTCATCACCCGCGACTACCGGCGCGTCGCCGAGGTGCATTTCGAGGCCGGCTATGTCCCTGGCCATCACGCGGTAGCCGATTTTGCCCAGGCGATCCGCGCCGTCGGCGAGCCGATCCACGACAAGCGCGCCGACGAGATCTCGATGGCGAAGGTGCTGACCCTGCTCTTCGAGATCACCGGCCTGTTCGACATGGCGACGCGCACCGAACTCGTCATGCTGCAGAAGACCATGGTGGTGGTCGAGGGCGTCGCCCGAACGCTCGATCCCCATCTCGACATGTGGACCACGGCCGAGCCGGTGGTGCGCGAATGGATCACCCGTAATCTCGGCCCGCTTGGCAGGATCGAGGATGTCGGGCGCGGCATGCATACGCTGGCCTCGAGCCTCGCCAATCTGCCGGAGACGGTCGGCCGGGCGGAGCGGGTGCTCGGCCAGCTCGAGGACGCCTCGCGCAGCGGCTTCTCGCTCGACGAGGCCAGCGTCCAGGCGATCGGCCGGGCCGAGGCTGCGCGCAATCGCTGGGGCAATTGGGCGCTCTGGCTGATCGCGGCGCTGCTCGCCTATGCGGTGTTGGTGTAGGGTCTTCTGCGCCTTGACGGAGCAATAACAGCGCCGGTGCCTCAGCTCACCGGCGCATATTTGACGGCGCAGCCATAGGCTTTGGTGGCGGGCTCCGAGACGCGCTTTCCGGCCTTCATCTCGGCTACCGCCTGGCGGACATAGCTCCTGGCGCCGGCGAGGCTGGAGGCGCTGGCCGAGGGCTTGTCGTCGATCGCCCCGGCATAGGCGAGAGTGCCCTTCGGATCGATGATGTACATGTGCGGCGTGGTCTGGGCGCCATAGGCGCGGGCCATGACGCTCTTGGGGTCGAGCAGGATGGTGGCGGGGGCCGCGTCGCGGCTCTTGGTCAGCTCCTTGGCCTTGGCGGCGTCGACATGGCCCTGCTCGCCGGCGGGCGAGGAGATCACCGACAGCCAGACGATGCCTTCCTTGGCCATATCCTTCTGCAGGGTCTGCATGGTCGCGCTGTTGTAGTGCTTCCGGACATAGGGGCAGTCATGGTTGGTCCATTCGAGGATCACCGTCTTGCCGGCATAGTCGGAGAGCTTTCGGGCCTTGCCGTCGACATCGACGATAGAGAAGGCGGGGGCTGTTGCGCCCGGCTTCGCTGCGCCCTGGGCGAGCGTCGCGCCCGAGGCCAGCGAGACTGCGGTGACGGCGAGGCCGGCGATGAAAGTCTGTCTGGTCAAGGCTTTCATGTCTGTCTCCATCATCTTCCCGATTGAAGGGCAGTCGTCCCGGATGGCCCTCACGGGTTCCTGGCTGTCTGAACCTCCCGGCCGGCGGCGCGCTCGGCGGCGCGGATCAGGATGTCGGTGGTGAGCAATTGCGGCAGGACCTCGGCCTGCCCCCCCTTGCTGCCGGGATAGACCAGATAGAGCGGCACGCCGGCGCGGCCGTGCTCGGCGAGCGCGGCGGCGATCGCCGCATTGCGATTGGTCCAGTCGGCCTTGAGATAGACGACGCCGAGCGCGGCGAAGGCGTCCTTGACGTCCTGTCGCGAGAGCGCGACGCGCTCATTGGCGAGGCAGGTGATGCACCAGGCCGCAGTGAAGTTGACGAAGACCGGCTTGCCTTGCGCCTGCAGTTCGGCGACGCGCTCCGGCGACCAGGCATCACTTGCGCCGGCGCTGGCCGGCGCCTGCTTCGGCGGCACGGCGCTTTCGATCACGAAGGCCGCAGTGGCGGTGACGAATAGGGCTGCGAGGCCGGCCGCAACGACGCGCAGGGCGGCCCCGCGGCGGCGCGTCACGCCGAGCAGCCAGACCGCGAACCCTGCGACCAGGATGGCGATCAGCGCGGCGAGCGCGCCGTTGGCCCCGGTCTGCATGGTCGCGACCCAGACCAGCCAGATCGAGGTCGCGAACATCGGGAAGGCGAAGCCCTGCTTCAGCACGACCATCCACGGCCCGGGCTTGGGCAGCAGCCGCTGCAGGCCGGGCGCGAAAGAGAGCGCCACCACCGGCAGGGCAAAACCGAGTGCGAGTGCAAGGAAGATCGAGAGCGCCGCGGTGGGCGGCTGCGTCAGGGCATAACCCATCGCCGCGCCCATGAAGGGCGCGGTGCAGGGTGTCGCCACCACGACCGCGAGGGCTCCGGTCATGAAGGCGCCGACCGGGCCGCCGCGGCTGGCGAGCCCGTCGCCCATCCCCTGGACCTTGCCGCCGATCTCGAAGGCGCCGAGAAGGTTGAAGCCGATCAGGCTCATCAGCACCGCGAGCAGGATGACCAGCGGCGGCGATTGCAGCTGGAAGCCCCAGCCGGCGCCGAGCGCGATCGCCAGCCCGGCCAGCACCATGAAGGTCCCGACCACGCCGGCGAGGAACAGCAGCCCGTGCACGCGCACCTCGGAGCGGCTCGCCTGGGCGGCCTGGGCGAAGCCGAGCGCCTTGATGAACAGCACCGGCAGCACGCAGGGCATCAGGTTGAGGATCAGCCCGCCGGCAAAGGCGAAGGCGAGCGCGACCCAGATCGTCAGATCCTCGGCCGGCGGCGCCGGCAGGGTCGGCAACGTGACCACAGGCGGTGGGGCAGGCGGGGCGCTGGCCTGTGCCAGCAGATCGGGCGCGACATCGGCGCTGAGCGCCAGGGCGCGCTTTGTTCCGCCCTGGCTGTAGGTGATGACGCCCTCGACGCTCGGCTCGGCGATCCGGAAGGCGCTGGAGCGCGACAGTGTCAGCGAGCCGCCTTCGGCCTGCTGAGCAGCGGCGTGCTCGATCAGCGTGTCGGAGAGCGGGAAATAGCGGAGCTCGCTGATCCCGGCCGGCAGTTCGGGGATGGCGAGCGTCATCTTGTCCGGCCCGTTCGCGGTCAGTTTCGCGCGGAACGGCGCCTCCTGCGGCAACCCCGCCAGCGTTCGCTCGATGCGCGCCTGCGCGGCGCTGTCGATGACCGGCTCGGCCGCGATCGGCAGATCGAGGCTCAGCACACCCTCTTCGGGAATGCAGATCTTCTCGCAGACCAGCCAGGTCGCCTTGGCGGTGATGGCGAAGCGCTCGCCCGGTTTCGCCTCGGCCGGCACGCTGATCTCGACCGGCAGCAGGACTGTCCCGTCGAAGCCGAAATTGACCAGCGGCTCGAAGGCGATCGCCTTAGGTGCAGGCCACTGGATCGGCCCGGCCGTCGCGCCTTCCGGCAATTGCCAGTCGATCTTGGTCGGCTCGCCGGAATCGCCGGGATTGCGCCAATAGGTGTGCCAGCCAGAGGTAATCTTCTGCGTCAGCGCGAGGTGGAACCGCTCGCCGGGCGCGACCGCATCGCGGCTCGACAGCAAGGTGGCGACGACGCGCGGCGAGGTCACGGCCGTCGACTCCGCCGCCCATGCGGTGGCCGGGGCTAGCAGGGCGAGGGCGAGCGCGGTGCGCTTGAGGAGTGAGAACCCGGTCCGGGCAGGCATATCGAGCGTAGACATGGCGGTTTTGATGCCCCCTTTCCCACGTGATTGCCAATGACAAGCCGGTGAGAGCGGCAGGAAGCCGCAGGCTCCCGGACTTGCGTCCGCCTTTCAGCCCGCCCCCAGCCGCTCCCCACGGTAGACGCCACTGCGGATTCGGTCCCACCAGTCGCGGTTCGCAAGATACCATGAGACGGTTTTCCTGAGCCCGCTCTCGAAGCTCTCCTGCGGGCGCCAGCCGAGCTCGCGATCGATCTTGGTGGCGTCTATCGCATAGCGGTGATCATGCCCCGGCCGGTCGGCGACGAAGGCGATCAGCCCCCTGCGCGGTCCTATGCCGGCATCGGGCGCAAGCTCGTCCATCAGCCCGCAGATCGCCTCGACCACCTGGAGATTGCTGCGTTCGGCCGAGCCGCCGACATTGTAGCCTTCGCCGATCTTGCCCTTCTCCGCGATCAGCGCGAGCGCTCTCGCATGGTCCTCGACATGCAGCCAGTCGCGGACATTGGCACCGCTGCCATAGACCGGCAGCGCCTTGCCCTCGAGCGCGTTGAGGATCATCAGCGGGATCAGCTTCTCGGGGAAGTGATAGGGCCCATAATTGTTCGAGCAGTTGGAGAGCACGACCGGCAGCCCATAGGTATGGTGCCAGGCGCGCGCCAGATGGTCGGAAGCCGCCTTCGAGGCCGAATAGGGCGAGTTCGGCTGATAGGGCGAGCTTTCCGTGAACAACCCCTCCGCGCCGAGCGAGCCGAAGACCTCGTCGGTCGAGATCTGGTGGAAGCGGAAGCCGGCCTGCGCCGCCGCCGGCAGCGAGCGATAATGCCGCAGCGCCTCCTGAAGCAGCACGAAGGAGCCGACGATATTAGTCTCGATGAAGGCGGCCGGTCCGTCGATCGAACGGTCGACATGGCTCTCGGCGGCAAGATGCATGACGATGTCGGGCGCGAATTCGGCGAAGGCGCGCCGCATCGCCGCCTGGTCGCCGATATCGGCCTGCAGGAAGGAGAGCCGCGGATCGTCCGCGACGGGCTTCAGATTGTCGCGATTGCCGGCATAGGTCAGCTTGTCGACGACCAGCACCTGATGCTGGGTCTGCCCGATCAGATGGCGCACGACCGCCGAGCCGATGAAGCCGGCCCCGCCGGTGACCAGATAGCGCTTCACCGGGCGGCCTCGTAGCTGAACGGGCTGTCGAAGCCGGCAAGGCCCGGCAGCACGGCATCCTTGCCCGAGAGCTGCGCTTCGTCGGGCGCGATCGGCCAGTCGATGGCGAGCGCCGGATCGTTCCAGGCGAGGCCGTCCTCGCATTCCGGCGCATAGGGGCCGTCGACCTTGTAGGCGACCTCGGTCGCGGGCTCGAGCGTGCAGAAGCCATGGGCGAAGCCATGCGGCACGAAGAGCTGCTCGCCGCCTTCGGCGGTCAGCGTCGCCGCGCACCATTTGCCAAAGCTCGGCGAACCCCGGCGCAGATCGACCGCGACGTCGAAGATCGCCCCCTTCAGCACCCGCACCAGCTTGGCCTGCGGCACCGGCGGCGCCTGGAAATGCAGGCCGCGTACCACGCCGCGTGCCGCCGAGAGCGACTGGTTGTCCTGCACGAAGACGGTGTCTATCCCCGCCGTCGCGAAGGCCGCAGTGCTGTAGGTTTCCATGAAATAGCCGCGCGCATCGCCGAATTTCTTCGGACGGACCAGCACGACCGCCGGGATGGCGAGGGGCTCGAAGGCGAATTTGCTCATGCTGCCGTTCAGCCCCGGCGCGTCGCCGCTGTCAACGCCCGCTTGCGATCCGCCCGCCGCTCATCGGCTCCGGCACGCCCGTGGTGAGCGGGAAGCTGATCGGCAGGCCGGCCTTGGCCCGCATCGCCAGAAAGGCAAAAAGCTCGGCCTCGATCGCATCGCCGCGCCAGCCCACCGCCTCTGCGGGGATCGCCTGCGCGCCGCTGCGGGCATTCAGGGCGGCCATGATCGCCGGATTGCGCCGTCCGCCGCCACAGACGATCAGCCGCTCCGGCCGGATCGGCAGCAGGTCGAGCCCGCGCCCGACGGCTCCGGCGGTGAAGGCGGTCAGCGTCGCCGCGCCATCCGCGAAGGAGAGGCCCTCGGCCATCGCCGCGGTGAAATCATGGCGGTCGAGCGATTTCGGATAGGGCGCGAACAGATAGGGGTGCGCGAGCAGCCGCGCGAGCCTCGGCTCGTCGACCTCGCCGGCCAGCGCGAAGGCGCCGTCGCGGTCCATCTCGCCCTTGCCGTGCCTGGCGATCCAGTCGTTCAGCGGCGCATTGCCGGGCCCGGTGTCGAAGGCGACGATCCGTCCATCGCCGTCGATGGCGCTGAGATTGCCGACGCCGCCGAGATTGAGCACGGCCGTCTCGCTGCCCGCACCGAGGCCGCGCAACAGGGCCGCGTGATAGCTCGCCGCCAGGGGCGCGCCCTGGCCGCCGGCCCGGACATCGGCGCTGCGCAGGTCGTAGACCACGTCGATGCCGAGACGCTGCGCCATCAGCGCGCCGTCGCCGAGCTGGCGCGTATCGCCCTTGCGCTGCGATGTCGGGGCGCGGTGCAGCACGGTCTGGCCGTGGAAGCCGATCGTGCAAACCTCCGAGGCCGCAATCCCCTCGGCCGCCAGGAATTCGGCGACGGCATCGGCCTGCGCCAGGGTCAGGGCGCGCGTCGCCTCGGCGAAGATCGCAGGTTCGGGCCCTTCGAAACGCCAGGCAAGTGCCGCCTCTACGGCCTGGGCCAGCAATTCGCGCACGCTGGCGGCATAGGGCGCGAGCCGCCACGGGCCGAATTCCGTGATCGTCTCGCCATCGCTGCGGATCGCGGCGATGTCGATATTGCCGTCGAGAACCGTGCCGGTCATCAACCCGATCGCCCAGGGCGGTTGCATCCGGCAATCTCCTGCGAATCTGTTCGGCGCGATGGTTCGCATAAGCGGCGGGTCGGCGCCAGCAGCAGGTTGTTCTGCCGCGATTCCTTCGCAATCCTGACCCAATCGGCGCATTAGTTGGTCAGGACGCCCGCCGGAGGCCATCCATGCTCACACGCCGTCTTGCCCTCGCCGCTTGCTTCGGCCTCGCTGTCGTGCCCGGCGCCTTCGCGCAGCCGCTGGGGGCTCCCGCGCCGATCGTGCCCGGCGGGCCGCCTCCGCCCTGCCCGGGCCCGGCGGGGCCGCTCCGATGCCGCCGGGCGGCATCGCGCCGCGACCGCCCCGGCCGCCGCGCCTCGAAATCGAGGAGGAGGAGGGGATCAGCGAGCGCCAGGCGGTACGGATCGCCCGGCGCCGAGGCATGGTCGAGGTCGAGCGCGTGCGCCGCGGGCGCGATGTCTGGATCGTCACCGGTACGGACGGCTATGGCGACGACATGCGCATCGTCATCGGCGACGATGGCGAGGTCCTCGACATCCGCCGCGACTAGAGCTCCGCCGAAAAGGGGAAGCGGCACTCCGGGTCAGACCGATGCGATAGGACGCTCGGGGCTTTCGGAGCTGAGCCGGTCGGGGCAGGGCGGCCTGAACGGAGCATCTGTGCCCCGGAGGCCATCGGCCCGAGCGTCTTCAGCCGACCATCAAAGCGGCGTCGAAAGCATCCTGCAGCATCTGCTGGCACTGCCTCGCCTGCTCGCGCGCCCCTTCGTGCAGGATGTGCGGCGCGATGTCCCTGAGGTCGCGCAGGGCGAAATCGATCGCCGACAACAGGTCGAGCGCATCGCCATCGCTTTCGGCGACGACCGGCTTCAACGGACGAAACTGCAGGACCTGACCCATAACGCTCTCACGAACTGTAGCGAATCGCTCGCCACAGTCTCGTCCGGCATGGGTCATGAACTGGTTAACGCGGCGCTCGGCGCCAGTTAACGCGCGTTCCGTGCCTCAGTTCTTCTGCACGTTCCAGAACAGCATCACCGGTGCTGCCAGCACGCCGGAGACATTGCCGCGCCTGGCATAAGGTTGGTCGAACTGGCCGAGCACCCGATAGGGCTGCATCTCGGCGAGCCTTTTGTGCAGCGCCTCGACCGCTGCCTTGCGAGCGGTATCGTCGGGCGCGTCGACCACGGCGCCGCGCAGCGTCTCGGCCTCCGCATCGCAAGGCCAGCCGGCCCAGGCCTTCTCGCAACCCATGTTGGTGCCGATATTGGTCATCGGCGACTGCATGGTCGCGCCCGAGGCGTAGGTCACGAACAGGTTCCAGCCGCCCTGATCCGGCGGGCTCTTGTTCTGCTGGCGGGTGGTGACGGTGCCCCAGTCCGAGAACTGCACCTCGACATTGACCCCCGCTTTCTTCAGCTGGGACGCCGCGACCTCGGCCATCCGGCCGATGGCGGCGATGTCGTTGCTGGTGGTCAGCACCAGCTTCTCGCCCTTGTAGCCGGCCTCGGCCAGAAGCTGCTTCGCCTTGTCGAGGTCGGGCTTGGCGTAGCCTTCCGTGCCGGCCTGCGTGCCGTTGGGGCCACCGCAGATGAAATAGGCGTTGCAGCGCTTCCACCATTCCTCGTCGCCGAAGCCGCCGGCCAGGAACTCGGCCTGGTCGGTGGCGTAGGCGAGGGCGAGGCGCGCCTTCGGATTGTCGAAGGGCGGGTGCAGGCTGTTCGGGCGCAGCATCACCTGGTTGGCGAGGTTGGAATAGCGCTCGACCTTGACGTCCTTCGCGCCGGAGACGACCGGGATCAGATCCTGGCTCGGCTGCTCCCAGATGTCGATCTCGCCGGTCTGCAGGGCAGCCGCAGCCGTCGCCGCGTCCGGCATGATCACCCATTCGACCCGGTCGACCTTGACGACCCGCCCGCCGGCGAGCCCGTCGGCCGGCTCGGAACGCGGCACATAATCGGGGTTCTTATCGTAGACGACCTTGGCGCCGCTGCGCCATTCGGCGCGGTTGAACTTGAACGGGCCGGAGCCGATCGTCTCGGTCACCGGCTTCATCGGGTCGGTCGCGGCATCGGCCTCGCGCATGATCACCGGGATCTGGCCGACCGCCGAGCCGAGCGCGAAGGGCACCAGCGCCATCGGCTTCTTCAGCTTGAGCACGAAGGTCTTGTCGTCCTTCGCCTCCATGCCTTCGGTGTATTCGCCGAGCTTGCCGCCGATCGTGTCGCGCTTCATCCAGCGGCTCAGCGAGGCGATGACGTCGCGCGTCGTCACCGGCTGGCCGTCATGGAATTTCAGGCCGGGCCGCAGCGTGAAGGTCCAGGACAAGCCGTCCGGCGCGGTCGAGAAGCTCTCGACCATCTGCGGTTTCGGCTGGAGGCTGGCGTCCCAGGCGAACAGGGTCTCGTAGATCATCAGCCCATGCATGCGGGTGATCACGATCGAGGCGGCGACGGGGTCGAGCGTCTTGAGATCGGCATGCGGCGCGACGCGCAGCACGTTCTTCGGCGCCGGCTGGGCCAGGGCCGGCGCAGCCAGTAGCAGCGCGGCCGTGCCGATCATGGCGGCGAAGCGGGAAGCGATCATGGCGTGGCTCCGTCAATGAGGCGGTCGAAATGCAAGATGCGCGAACGGTGGCCGGCGAGGCGCAAGCTTCCGTCCGGCTGCAGCCAGAAGCAAGACCGGTGCCGCCAGGGGCCGTGCGCGAGGTCGGCGAGCGCCCGCCCGCCGGGCAACGGCGTCAGCACTGTCTCGATGCCGGAATTCGCCCAGGGCAGGCGGGCGCTGCCATCGCCGCGGATCAGGATCTCGGTACCGAGATTCTTGTCGCGCCAACGCCCAGGGAGACGCGGATCGAGCGGGATGGCGTCGGGCACGCGGCTGAGCCGGCGCGGCACGCCGCCGATCAGACCTTCGACCGTATCGCCGTCGCTGCGCTTCAGCCTGATGTCGAGATAGGCCGGCAGGCTGCGCATTCCGCCGGAGCCGTCGGAAACGAGCTTCTCATAACCACCCATGAAGCTGATCGCACCCGCGCCGAACTCAGCCCAGAACGGCCCCTCCTCCGCCGCGAACAGCCCGTTCGGCATCTGCTCAGCCGGTTCCGGCAGGGACTGCCCGAGCAGGGCGGCCAGCACGCGCAGCGTCGGCCACAGCGCCTCCTCCTCGCGATTGCCGAGCAGGACGACGCCGACCCCTTGTTCGGGGGCCATCAGGACATGGTTGCGATAGCCCGGCAGCGAGCCGCCATGACCGAGGAGGGCGACCTTGCCGATCGAGCTCGCGACGAGGCCGAGCCGGTAGAGGCTGGCGCTGCCATCGGCGAAGGCGCGCGGCGCCGCCAGCTGATCGAGCAGGCCGGCGAAGGGTTCGCGGCCGGCGAGCAGCGCCGAAGCCCAGCGCGCCAGCGCGGCGGCGCTGCCCGCCATGCCGCCCGAGGCCGAGAAGTTGAAGCCGTAGCGCCCGCGCCGCCAGGCATCGCCTTCGCGCCAATAGCCGGTCGCCAGCCCGTCGACGACCTCGCACTCGTCGCGAACGAAGCGGATGGGCAGGCCGAGCGGCGCCATCAAGTCCTCGACCAGCCGGGCATAGCTTTCGCCGCTGTGCTGCTCGAGCACCGCCTGGGCGAGGCGCCAGCCGGTGTTGGAATAGGCCATCTCGGTGCCGGGCTCGGCGTTGAGCGCCGGAAAGGCCCGAGCCCGCGCCAGGATCTCGTCAGAGCCGAGGCTGGCGGTGAATGGAACGCCCTGTTGCCAGAAGGCTTCCATCGTGTCGGGCAGGGCGCCGGTCATGTCGAGCGCCCGTGCCAGCGGCACGGCGGCGAGCGCCGGCGGCGTCCCAGTCAGCAGCCTGCCGAGTGGCTCCTCCAACGGCACGCCGGCGCGCAGCAGCAATGCGGCGCAGATATGCTTGCTGATCGAGGCGAGCCGGTTCGGCGTATCCGGCGTGAAGGGCAAACGGTGCTCGATTGCGGCGAAGCCGCCGCTCGCGACCTCGCGGATGCCGTCGCGGTCGAACAGCACGATGGCGCCGCCCGGCCCGCCTTCGCGCGTCCAGGCTTCGGCGATGGTCGTCGCCTCGCTGCGCGCGCCGCTCCAGTCGAGCATCCCGTTCCTCCTGCCGGCTCCGTAGCGAAGCCCGCTCGGATTTTCAGCGTAACGACAGCCCGGACGCAATCGCGCAGTCATGCGTCAGCGGCAGGGCCAGACGATTTCATTGGGTCGTGGCGCTTCGCGTCTGACATCTTTGTATGCAAGAATGCAGTGTTGCTCCCAGCGGCGGCTAGGCCGCGCCGGTCGTGCAGCGCAAGAACAAGAGGCGGCGCTTGCCGCAAGGGATCGGAGACATCGGGATGAGCGAAGCGGTCGGTTGCATCGGGCTGGGATTGATGGGGGCGGGCTTCTGCAAGCGTCTCCTCGCGAGCGGCCGGAAGGTCGTGGGCTTTGATCTCGACCCGGCAAGGCGCAGCGAGGCGCAGGCACTGGGCGTGGAGATCGTCGCCTCGCCGGCCGAGGTCGCGCGTCGGACCCGGCTGATCGGCATCGCCGTCACCACGACCAAGGCCGTCGATGCGGTGGTTTCGGGCGCCGATGGCGTGCTCGGCGCCGCTTCGGCGGGCACGATCGTCATCGATTTCTCGACCACCGAGATCGCCGTCACCAAGAAGCTCGCCGCCGCGCTGGCGGCGAAGGGCATCGCCTTCATCGATGCGCCGGTCTCCGGCGGGCCGCCGGCAGCGGAGGCGGGCACGCTCGCCATCATGGCCGGTGGAACCAAAGAGGCCATCGAGGCGGCGCGCCCGCTGGCCGAGTGCTTCGGGCTCTTCACCCATATGGGCGATGTCGGTGCCGGCCAGGCGACCAAACTGGTCAATCAGGCGCTGTGCCTGACCAATTACTGCATCGTCGCCGAGGGCTTGCGCCTCGCCGAGGCCTATGGCGTCGACGCCAGCCGGATCCCGGCCGCCCTGGCGCCCGGTCTCGGCAATTCGGCGGTGCTGCAGGTGATGATGCCGCGCATGATCGCCCAGGATTTCGCGCCGCGCGGCTATGCCCGCCAGGTGCTCAAGGATCTGGAAATGCTGACCGAGGCCGGCCGCGAGCAGCATCTCGCCATGCCGATGGTGGCGCAGGCGACGACGCTCTTCCGCATGCTGATCGGCCAGGGGCATAGCGAGCTCGACGGCATCGCCGTGGTCAAGGTCCTGCCGGAGGTGGCACCGCCGGCTGCCTGAAGCGCGTCTCAGTCGACGGAGCCGCGATCTGCTTCCGCCGACTGCACGACGGCCAGCCCATTGGCGAAATGCTGGCGCATCAGGGCGGCGAGGCGCTCGCCATCGCGGGCGCCCAGCGCCGCGAACATCGCGTCGTGCTCGCGCATGGCGGCGTGCCAACGCCCGCCCTGGAGGTTGGGCAGATATTTCGCGCGCTCGACCCGCGGCGCCATCCGCTCCCAGATGTCGAGCAGGACGGGATTGCGTGCCGCCTCGATGATCGCCCGGTGGATCTGCTGGTTCAGCGCGAAATATTCGGGCAGCTCGCTGCGCGCATGATGCCGTCCCATCTGCGCGTGCAGCAGGCCGATCCCGGCGATTTCCTCATCGGTGAGCGCCCTGCAGGCGAGGCGCGCGGCGAGCGCCTCCAGCGTCGAGACGACGTCGAACAGCGCGGTGATGTCGTCGAGGCTCAAGGCCGCGACCTCGGCCCCGCGATTCTGCGAGAGCGCGACCAGGCCCTGCGCCGCCAGTGTCCGCAACGCCTCGCGCAGGGGCGTGCGGGATACGCCGAGCCGGTCGCAGAGCTCCTGCTCGCGCAGCTTCTGCCCGGGCGGCAGCGCGCCGCTGACGATCATCCGGCGCAAGGCCTCTACGGTTGCGACATGAAGCCGGCCCTTGCGGCGCGGGGCCTCGCCCGCCCCTTCCGCGCCTTCGGTGACCGTGACGCTCATCTGCGCGCTCCTCCGGCGGAACGGATGTCGATCGCCGCTCCTGCGTGACGCTTGGTCAGGTTTGTATGCAAAATCACCGGGCTCAACAAGGACCGCGCAAAGCGACGTAGGGGAGAGAAGCGTCCGGGCCGCCATGCCGCAGCAGATCCGCCATCGCACGCCGTCGCTTCGCGCCACATTGGGCCATGCGCCCGCTCGCGCGCCGGTCCCGGCCGCCAGCGGCGGAGATCTCTGCCGGAACGACGACCGGATATCGCGACAATCATAACGGCAAAAGCCAGGCGAGAACGGGAGGAGTTGTCATGCTGCGTCGGCGCAAAGTCTTAGTGGGCGCGCGGGAGCGCTCGCAAGTGCCCATTTCGTAGGCCTCGGTGGCGCGTCGGCGCAGCAGGTCAAGCTGCGCTATGCCCATCTGGGTTCGGAAGGCGGCATCCTGTACTGGTATGGCGACGAGACCGACTAGCCACGCCGGTATTCGACTAGCCGCGCGCTGGCGATGCTGGCATGCGCTTCGATTGCGGCGCCCGTCCGCAGGCGTTCGATCAGAAAGCCGCCGCAGGCCTGCGCCAGTTCCTGGATCGGCATGGCGATGGCGGTCAGTTCGCCCTGCCACCAGGAGAAGGCGGGTTCGTCGCCGAAGCCGACGATCGCGGGCCTGCGACCCTCGCGGCGGGCAATGGCTTGCAGCACCGCTCCCGTCAGCTGCACAGCGCCGGTGATGATCGCGCTCGGCGGCTCGGCCGCCGCGAGCACGGCGGCGGTGGCGGCGGCGCCGAACCCCGGATCGGCGGGCGGCCCGAGATGCTCGCTTCCCAAAGCCGGATCGAGCCCGACTTCCTCGAAGGCGCGGCGAAAGCCGGCGAGCCGGGCGGCGCCGGTCGAATAGTCGCCGGTCCCGCCGATATAGGCGATACGGCGATGACCGTGCGCGATGAGATGGGCCGTGCCGGCGCGCAGGCATCCCTTGTCGTCGATGCCGAACCAGGCCGGCGAGAGCCGGGGCACGCGCCGCAGCAATTGCACATGCGGGATGCGCGCCAGCATCGCGCAGGTCTCGGGCAGCGGGGCAGGGGTGGGAACGATGACGATGCCGGCCGCCCGCGCGCTTGCCAGCTGCCGGACATGGCGGCCTTCCGCCTCGGCGCTGTCGGCGATCGAGACGACGAGCTGGTAGCCGGCCGCATCGCAGCAGGCCGACAGGGCGTCGGCGATGGTGGCATAGAAGCTGTTGCGGATGTCCGGCAGCATCAGCCCGATCAGCCGGCTCGATCCGCCGCGCATCATCTGCGCTGGCAGGTTCTCGACATAGCCCAGGCGCTGCGCCGCTTCGCGCACCAAGAGCTTCATGCGCTGGCTGATGCGTGGATCATCGGCGAGCGCCCGGCCAACCGTCGAGACGGCGACGCCGAGACTCTCCGCCACCTGCCGGGCCGTCACCATGCCGGTCCCGCGCGCCGCCATGGCCTCAGGCCGCGGCTTCGGGTGCGATCTGGTGCAGCAGGGGCTCGCCGGCTTCGAGGCGCCGGCAGTTCTCCAGCGCCACGGCGAGGCTGCGCTCGAAGGTCTGCGGCGTCAGCCAGGCAACATGCGGCGTCGCGACCAGGGTCGGGCAGGCGGCGAGGGTGCCGGGCTCGGTCATCGGCTCGCGTGCGAACACGTCGAGCCCGGCGCCGGCGAGGTGGCCGCTCAGCAGCGCCTCGGCGAGGGCGGCCTGATCGACCAGCTCGCCGCGGGCGGTGTTGATCAGGATCGCGCCCTTCTTCAGCTGGGCGATGCGTGCCCGATCGAACATCTGTCTCGTCTCGGCGGTCAGCGGCAGATGCAGCGAGAGGATGTCGCTGGTCGCCAGCAATTCGTCGAATGGCAGAGGGGTGGCGATGGCGTCTGGTCTGGGGCTGCGGTTCCAGAAGCAGACTTCGGCGCCGAGCGCCTGCAAGGCCGGCGTCAGGCGCTGCGGCACGCCGCCATAGCCGACGAAGCCGATCCGGCTGCCACCGATCTCGCCGAGGCCGATTGCGTCCTCGACACCGATCTGCCAGCCGCGTCCGGCGCGGGTCGCCGCGTCGAAGGCCGCGACCCGGCGCAATGTCGCGAGCATCAGCGTCAGCGTGTGCTCGGCGACCGCGGCCGTATTGGTTCCCGGCATGTTGGCGACGGCGATGCCGGCCTTTTCCGCGGCGGCGCGGTCGATCGTGTTGACGCCGACGCCGATCTTCTGGATCAGCCGCAGTTTCGGCGCCATCGCGATCATCGCCGCCGTCACCGGCGTCAGGACATGCAGCAGCACCTCGCAATCGGCGATCTCGCGGGCGAAGCCGGCCTCGTCGCGCTGGTCGACGACCGCGATCCGCGGCGAGGCGATCGCAGCGAGCCGCGCGTGCAGGGCCGCGCCGGGCGAGAAGTGGAACAGCGCCTTCATCGACTCAGTTCCGGCCGTGAGCGAAGGGCAGGGCGTCCCAGCCGGCAAAGCGCGCCTCGCTGCCGAGTTCCTCCTCGATGCGCAGCATCTCGTTCCATTTCGCCATGCGCTCGGAGCGGGTGAAGGAGCCGACCTTGAACTGGCCGGCATCCCAGCCGACGGCAAGATGCGCGATGGTGACATCCTCGGTTTCGCCGGAACGGGCCGAGACGATGGTGCCGAAGCCGGCCGCCTTGCCGGCGTCGAGCGCCGCGCGGGTGCCGGTCACGGTGCCGGACTGGTTCGGCTTGATCAGCACGGCGTTCAGCGCCTTGCTCGCCGCCGCGGCTTCGACGCGAGCGGCATTGGTGACGAGGAAATCGTCGCCGATGATCTGGCAGCGCTCGCCGTAAAGGGCGGTGAAGGCCTTGAAGCCCTCGGCATCGTCCTCGGCCAGCGGATCCTCGATCGAGACGATCGGATAGCTCTCGAGCCAGCTTCCGAGCAGCGCGATCATCCCGGCGGAATCGAGCTCGCGCTGCTCCAGCGCCAGCTTGTAGGCGCCGTTGCGGCCGAATTCCGAGGCGGCGATGTCGAGCGAGATCGCGACCTCTGCGCCCGCCTTGAAGCCGGCGTTCTCGATGGCGCGCATCAGCGTGTCCAGCGCCTCCTCATTCGAGGCGAAGGCCGGCCAGAAGCCGCCCTCGTCGGCGACGCCCTGCAGCTTGCCGGCCTGTTTCATCAGCGCGCCGGCGGCGCGGTAGACCTCGGCCGTCCAGTCCAGCGCCTGCGCGAAGGAGTTCGCCGCCGGGCACATCACCATGAAGTCCTGCACATCGACGCGCCGCGCCGCATGGGCGCCGCCGCCGAAGATCTGGATCTCGGGCAGCGGGATGCGTACCGGCCGGCCGGCAGACAAATGGCGCCAGAGCGGCTGGCCACTCGCATTTGCCGCGGCGTGGAGCACTGCCATCGAGGTCGCGACCACGGCGTTGCCGCCGAGCCGGCCGAGATTCACCGAGCCGTCGAGCGCGATCAGGGCGGCGTCGATGCCGTCCTGATCGCCGGCATCCCGGCCGGTCAGGGCAGCGGCGATCTCGTCATTGACCGCGGCGACCGCGCCGGTGACGTCGAGCCCGCCAAAGGCCGCGCCGCCATCGCGCCGGTCGAGCGCCTCGCCGCTGCCGGTCGAGGCGCCGGCCGGGGCGATGGCCCGTCCCCGAACGCCACTCTTCAGCACAACATCGGCCTCGACGGTCGGTCGTCCCCTGGAATCCCAGACCCGGCGGCCACGGACGGCAGCGATCCTCGTATCGGTCATCGGGAAATCTCCTCGCTCCAGAGCTGGCGAATGGTCGAAAGGCGCGCCGCCGGCGTCGCGATCAGCGGGCGGGCGACGCGCCGGATACGGTCCTTGTCGGCGTCGGCGCTGATGTACTCGGCTGGTGATTTGCCATCGACACGGGCCAGGAACAGGGCGGGGAGCAGTCGCGCGACGCGCGCCTCGATCACCTCACGCGGTTCCCAGTCGACCCCCGCGAGATAGCTCTCGGCCAGAGCGTCGAAGCAGGCGAGGAAGCCGGCGCTTGTGCCTGGCGTCCATAGGCATTTCAGCAGGAGGTGATTGAGGCAGAAGGCGAGATCAAAAGCCGGCTCACCATACCAGGCGCATTCGGCATCGAGGATCACGGGGCCATGCGGGCCGACCAGGATGTTTTTCGGACTGACGTCGCCATGGACCAGCGCCACCTTGGCGGCGAGCGTCTCGGCGGCCAGGGCGAGCAGCGGCTCGGCTAGGTCGGTATGGACCCGCGCCGTCGCCTCCAGATAGGGCTCGATCCGGATCGAGTGGAAGGTTGCGTCATTGGCGAAGCGCCCGGCGATTTCTGCCGAGCCCTGCGTGCCCGCATGGATCGCCGCGATCACCGTTCCGAGCCTGGCCGCGAAGGCCGGGTCGGCGCGGCCGGCATGCAATTCCTGCTTCCAGACCGGATGGTCGGCGGGGTCGAGATAATTCATAGCGAAGATGCCGGCCTTAGCGTCGCTGGCGAGGATCTCGGGAACGGCGCCCGGAGCGATCCGGCCGGCTTCGCGCAGCCAGTCGACCTCGCTGGCATTGCGCGAGACCGGCGCCAGCCAGGTCTGGGCGACGCGCAACTGTGCCAGCGCCTTCTTGACGACGAAGACCCGCCCGTCGCTCTCGACCTTCCAGATGTCGGAGGCGACACCACCGGTGAGCGGTGTCATCCGCGCCTTTGCGACGTCTTCGACCAGTCCCGCATCGCTCAGGAAGCGGCTGATTTCTGCTGGAGCCTGCGCCAAGTCGAGCCTCGCTTGCTTGCAGTCAAGGGCGCCGCCTGACGCCGCATGTTCAATGCTAACGATAGCGCAAAGGCCTCATCGTCGATGCTCCTGTCAAGCGCCTGCCGGCTTTCGCCGCCTGGCGGCAACAGGTTTCGGCCGCGGATTGCGGCGCAATTGCGCGGGCTGGTTTGCGGATTGCCGGAGCAGGCGCCAGATTGGCGCCTCGGCAGTGGTGTTTCGCCGATTCGGCAGGGCGCAGCGAGATGTCGCTGCGCGCCGGGCGGATTTGCCTGGGGGCGCCCTGGCCGCGCCGCACGAGGCCCGCGGAACATGCAGACCGCAGGCCGGTTGGAGACGACAACCGTTCGAGAGGTGATGATGACACGCGCTATCCGATTTGCCGCCGCAGCGGCCCTGGTCACGCTGGTTGCGGGCTGCGTTTCGCAGTCGCGGCAGGTCGCTCCGCAGGTTTCTCCGCAAGCCAAGCGCATCGTCGCCGATGGTGCCGGCGGCTATGTCCTGCCTGACGGCACGCGCGTCGAGGTCGACCCTGCCGGCGGGTTCACCCTGCCCAACGGCGCCTATGTCCGGCGTGACGCCTCGGGTGCCTTGAATTTGCCTAACGGCGCGCGCTGCGTGCCGCAGGGCCGCAGCGGCTATCTCTGCCCCTGACGGCAGGAGATCCGCCTCCTCGATTGCCGTTTCGGCTTTTCGCCGGACGATCAAGGGCGCGACGCCGAACCATGTCGCGCCCGAAGCATGAAAATGCCAAAAATCAGTATTATTGATGTATAATTTGTCGATTGGGTTGGTTCGCCTTCTGCTTGCCGCTTCGAGCCGGGTTTTTCCGCGGGAAATTTGTGCCGGGGAGGCTAGACAGTGTCGTCTGCCGATCACATAGTCTCATTAGAAAAGATATAGTTTGAGACCCAGTTAGCGAGGCGTATGGCCTGCGATCGGGGAGCTATGGCGATGTCCGAGAATGTCAGTACCGGAACCGGTGAGGCCCGCACCCGGCGTGATGAAATCCTGGCGTTCATCATCCTTGCCGTCGTGATCTGGCCGCTCATCGCCGTCGGTATCGTCGGCGGCTATGGCTTTCTGATCTGGATGTCGCAACTGGTCCTTGGACCGCCCGGGCCTCCGGCGTGAGGTGCGGGTCATGGCTACGGGAACTCCGGATCTCGGCAGACGCGGCTTCCTGACGGGCCGCCTTGCCCCAGCGCGCGACGCTGTCCAACCACCTTGGACCCGCTTCGAGAAGCTCGTCGCCGCCTGCACCGGCTGCGGCGCCTGCGTCGATGCGTGTCCGCAGGCGATCGTCCGGATGGGGCCGGGGCGCTGGCCGCAGATCGATTTCAGCCGCAATGAATGCACCTTCTGTGGTAAATGCGCCGAAGCCTGCCCCGAGCCGGTGTTCGACCGTGCCTTGCCGGCCTTCCCGCATGTCGTGGCGATCGGCGAGGCCTGCTTCGCCGCGCGCGGCGTCGTCTGTCAGAGCTGCGGGGATGCCTGCCCGGAAGGCGCGATCCGTTTTCGTCCCCGGCTCGGCGGCCCGGCCTTGCCGGAGCTCGCGGCCGATCGCTGCACCAGTTGCGGCGCCTGCATCTCGACCTGCCCCGCGGACGCGATCGCCGTCGCCGTGCCGATAGCGGAGGTCGTCCATGTCTGATCGTGCTCAGCCCCGCCTCGTCCACATATCGAGCGCTGTCGTCTCGGCCTTCCCGGAACGCTGCGCCGAGGTCGTAGCCCGGATCGAAGCCATGCCCGACACCGAGGTACATCGGGTCGAGGGTGGCAAGATCGTGATCGTGATGGAAGGCGCGAGTACCGGCGAGATTGGTGGGCGCCTTACCGAGATCGCGCTTTTCGACGGCGTACTGTCAGCAAACATGGTCTTCGAACAGATCGAAGAACTCGACGACATCGGAGTGAACTCATGACCCTGTCCCGTCGCGAGATGCTGAAGGCGCAGGCGGCCGGCGTCGCCGCTCTCGCTGCCAATATGAGCGTTCCGGCCGAGGCGCAGCCGGTCACCGGCGGCGTCGACAGCCTCCAGATCAAATGGTCCAAGGCGCCCTGCCGCTTCTGCGGTACCGGCTGCGGCGTCATGGTCGGCGTCAAGGAAGGCAAGGTCATTGCCACCCATGGCGACATGAAGGCCGACGTCAATCGCGGCCTCAACTGCATCAAGGGCTATTTCCTCTCGAAGATCATGTATGGCAGCGACCGGCTGACCCAGCCGCTGCTGCGCAAGAAGAACGGCGTCTACGCCAAGGATGGCGAGTTCACCCCGGTTTCCTGGGAGGAGGCCTTCGACACCATGGCCGCCAAGGCCAAGGCGACGCTGAAGGCCAAGGGACCGACCGCGCTCGGCATGTTCGGCTCGGGCCAGTGGACGATCTTCGAGGGCTATGCCGCGACCAAGCTGATGCGGGCCGGCTTCCGCTCCAACAATCTCGACCCCAATGCGCGCCACTGCATGGCCTCGGCCGCCTACGCCTTCATGCGCACTTTCGGCATGGACGAGCCGATGGGCTGCTACGATGATTTCGAGCATGCCGACGCCTTCGTGCTCTGGGGCTCGAACATGGCGGAGATGCATCCGATCCTCTGGACCAGGGTGACGGATCGCCGGCTCGGCCAGCCGCATGTCAAGGTCGCGGTGCTCTCGACCTTCACCCATCGGAGCTCCGACCTCGCCGACATCCCGATCGTGTTCAAGCCGGGCACCGACCTGGCGATCCTGAACTACATCGCCAACCACATCATCTCGACCGGCCGGGTGAACAAGGAGTTCGTCGAGAAGCACACCACCTTCGTGAAGGGCGCGACCGAGATTGGCTATGGCCTGCGGCCGGACGATCCGCGCGAGGTCAAGGCCAGGAAGGCGGCCGATCCGGCCGCGACGACGCCGAGCGACTTCCAAGCCTATGCCGACTTCGTCAAGGACTACACGCTGGAGAAGGTCTCGGCGCTCACCGGCGTCGAGCCCGGCTTCCTGCAGCAGCTCGCCGAGCTCTATGCCGACCCCAAGCGCAAGGTCGTCTCGCTCTGGACCATGGGCTTCAACCAGCATGTGCGCGGCGTCTGGGCCAATCAGCTCGTCTATAACCTGCACTTGTTGACCGGCAAGATCTCCGAGCCCGGCAACAGTCCGTTCTCGCTGACCGGCCAGCCCTCGGCCTGTGGCACGGCGCGCGAGGTCGGCACCTTCGCCCACCGCCTGCCGGCGGACATGACGGTGACCAATCCCGAGCATCGCAAGCACACCGAGGAGATCTGGCGGGTTCCGCCCGGCATCATTCCGGAGAAGCCGGGCTACCACGCCGTCGAGCAGGACCGGATGCTCAAGGACGGCAAGCTGAATTTCTACTGGATCCAGGTCAACAACAACCTCCAGGCGGCGCCTAACAGCTCCGGCGAGACCTATCCAGGTTATCGCAATCCCGAGAACTTCATCGTCGTCTCCGACGCCTATCCGACCGTGACCGCGCTGGCGGCCGACCTGATCCTGCCGGCAGCGATGTGGGTCGAGAAGGAAGGCGCCTACGGCAATGCCGAGCGGCGCACCCATGTCTGGCACCAGCTCGTCAACGCTCCGGGCCAGGCTCGATCCGATCTCTGGCAGCTGATGGAGTTCTCCAAGCGCTTCACCACCGACGAGGTCTGGCCGCCGGAGATCCTCGACGCCAATCCGAACTATCGCGGCAAGACCCTGTTCGACGTGCTGTTCCGTAACGGCAATGTCGACAAGTTCGCGCTGTCCGAGACCAGCCCCGACTACGAGAACCAGGAATCCAAGGATTTCGGCTTCTACGTCCACAAGGGCCTGTTCGAGGAATACGCCACCTTCGGCCGTGGCCATGGCCACGATCTCGGGCCTTACGAACTCTATCACGAGGTTCGCGGCCTGCGTTGGCCGGTGGTCGACGGCAAGGAGACGCTCTGGCGCTATCGCGAGGGGCTCGACCCCTATGTGAAGCCGGGCAAGGGCTTCGAATTCTACGGCAACAAGGACGGCAAGGCCCGTATCATCACGGTGCCCTACGAGCCGCCGGCGGAATCGCCGGATGGCGAATACGATCTCTGGCTGGTCACCGGCCGTGTGCTCGAGCACTGGCATTCCGGCTCGATGACCATGCGCGTGCCCGAGCTCTACAAGGCTTTCCCCGGGGCCCGCTGCTTCATGCATCCCGAGGACGCCCGCAAGCGCGGGCTCAACCAGGGCGCCGAGATCAGGCTGATCTCGCGGCGCGGCGAGATGCGCACCCGCGTCGAGACGCGCGGGCGCAACCGCATGCCGCCCGGCGTCGTCTTCGTGCCCTGGTTCGACGCCAGCCAGCTGATCAACAAGACGACGCTGGACGCCACCGATCCCATCTCCAAGCAGACGGATTTCAAGAAATGCGCGGTCAAGATCGTTCCGGTCACCGCCTGATGCGCGCGCGGACCGTCCTCGGGGCCGCGCTGGCGGCCTGCATCGTCCTGGTCTTCGGGGCAGCCTTCTCGCAGGAGGGGGCGCCGGTGAAGATCGTCCCGCGGCTGACCGGAACGGCCCAGCCCATGGAGCTGGACAAGGTTCCGGCGCTGGGGCGCCCGGTCGTCGACGACGTCAGGCGGATGCGGAACTATCCGGAGCAGCCGCCGGTGATTCCGCACGCGATCGACGGCTATCAGCTGACGCTCAACACCAATCGCTGCATGGATTGCCATAAGCGCGAGTTCACCGAGGGCTCCGGCGCCCCGATGATCAGCGTCACGCATTTCCAGGACCGCGATGGACAGGTGCTCTCCGACGTGACGCCGCGGCGCTATTTCTGTACCGCCTGCCATGTCCAGCAGACCGATGTGCCGCCTTTGGTCCAGAATACCTTCCAGGACGCCAAAGACATTGGCCGCAAGCGATAACGGGGCGGCATGATGGCAAAGCTCAAGGCTCTGTTTCTCTGGTGCTGGAACCGGGTGCTCTGGTTCTGGCGCATCATCAGCCGGCCCAGCGCCTATCTCAGCCTCGGCTTCCTGACGGTAGGCGGCTTCATCTGCGGGGTGCTGTTCTGGGGCGGCTTCAACACCGCGCTCGAGGTCACCAATACCGAGAAGTTCTGCATCTCCTGTCACGAGATGCGCGACAACGTCTATCAGGAGCTGACCCAGACGGTGCACTTCTCCAACCGCTCGGGCGTGCGCGCCAGCTGCCCGGACTGCCATGTCCCGCATAACTGGACCGATAAGATCGCCCGCAAGATGCAGGCCTCGAAGGAGGTCTGGGGTAAGATCTTCGGTACCATCTCGACGCGCGAGAAGTTCCTGGGCATGCGCCTCGAGCTCGCCAAGCACGAATGGTCGCGCCTCAAGGCCAACGACTCCCTGGAATGCCGCAACTGCCATTCCTCGGTGGCGATGGACTTCACCAAGCAGACACGCCGCGCGGCCGAGATTCATGGCCGCTTCCTGACCACGGGCGAAAAGACCTGCATCGACTGCCACAAGGGCATCGCACATCTGCTTCCCGATATGACCGGCATCGAGCCCGGCTGGAAGGACAAGCCGGAGCTTCAGGGCAAGACCACGAGCTCCTATCATGGACCCGAGCGCGAGATGCGGGCCTATCTCGCAGATCTGCCCTCAAAGTAAGGGCGGCGCACTTTCAGCCATGTCGGCCTGAACGCGCAGAGGGCCCCGGTATGTGCCGGGGCCCTCTTCCTTTATTTCAGCGCTGAGCCAGCGATCAGTTCTTGGGCTGCTGGGCCTTCTTGCGTTCCAGAGCCTCGGCCTCGCGCTTGGCCTCGGCCTCGTAGCTGCGCTTGTTGAACGGCGTGCCGGACTTCTCGGCGACCTCGCGCACCACGCCCCATTTCTCCTTGTAGGTGATCGGGACGTAGCGATCCTCGCCGTTGAACTCCTTCTTCTCCTCGTCGGTGAACTTGTAGCTGAAGAAGCATTCGCGGATCTTCGCCGCCAGTTCCGGCTTCAGGTCGTGGGCGTGGACATAACCATTCGTCGGGAAGACCTCGCTGGTGTAGAGCACGCGGAAATCATCGCGCTTGATCGTGCCGCGCGCCACCATCCGCTCGAAGACGTCGTCGGCGACTGCCGCCATATCGTAGTCGCCATGGTTGACGCCGAGGATCGACTTGTCGTGCCCGCCCGACATCAGCGGCTTGTAGTCATTGTCCGGGGTCAGGCCGAGCGGCGGGAACAGTACGCGTGGCGCGAGATTGCCCGAATTCGAGGAGGGCGAGGTATGCGCGACCTTCTTGCCCTTGAGATCCGCCATCGACTTGTAGGGGCTGCTCGCCTTGACCAGCGCGACCAGCTTGTAGCCGCGCGGCCCGGCTTCCGAGCCGCCGGCGGCGAAGGGCACCGCGCCCGCCATGTTGACGGCGAAGGCGGTCGGACCGGTCGAGAAGCCGGCGACATGCAGCCGGCCTGAGCGCATGGCCTCGATCTGCGAGGTGTTCGACTGGACCGAGAAATACACCACCTTGCGGCCGATGCAGGTGTTGAGATGCGTCACGAACGGCTTGAGCAGGTTGGCATAGATCGCGGGATCCTCGACCGGCGTATAGGCGAAGACCAGGGTCGAAGGGTCCTTCTGCTTGGCAGGGTCGGTCGGGGTGTCGGCGACGAGATCATTGTTGGCGTCGCAATACTGGTCGTCGAGCTGTCCACGGTTGGGACAGGCGTCCTGGGCCTGGGCGCCGAACGAGGTCAAGGCGATGGCGGCGACGGAGCCGAGAATGGCGGCTCTGGCTGGATTGGCGAATTTCATCTTGAACCTCCCGAGACAATGCGGCGCGACCATTCTGCCGCCGCGGCTTCTGGCCGGGTTCTTTGCCGGCGTCAGAATCAGAATTCCCGGACAAATGTCTCTCGGTCAATACTTATGTGCCGAATTATTGCGGTCCGCCCTGTCCAGGCCGCTTTATCGGGCTCGCGTCGACGCTCTGCCGTTTGTCGACGGCCACGAAGCGCCTGGACGGGCCTTCTGTCCGGGCCGCGGGCGGTGAACGCCTCCGGCTAGTGGCCGGTTTCGGTGATCTCGAGGGCGGATCGCAAGGCGCCTGGTTCAAAAGAAGGATGCTACCTGCGAATTCCTGGTGGAAAAGGAGCACGTCGTGCCGCATCGTAGCGCCACCGGCATCGCCGCGAAGGATTTCTTGGCGAGATCCACTCAGGCATCGCAGTGCTGGCCGGGGCCGCCACAGCGGTCTTTCAGGAGAGCAATGTCAGGGGGCGGGGGGGCGCGGTGAAACAATCGAGACTGGATGGCGTGCCGCTGCCGGCCGACAATGATCGCCAGCCGCCGCTCGCCGAGGCTTCGCTGCACCTCGCGCTGAAGCTGCGGTTGACCTCCGTGGTACTGGGCTGCTCGACCAGCAAGGAGCTCTGCGCCCGCTTCGCCGCGAGCAACCGGGCGACATTGTTCGTGCCGCAGAACGCCTATAAATGGCTCAGTGGCAAGGCGATGCCGCGCGCCTCCAGCGTCTATGAGGATTGGGCGCGTGTGCTCGGCGGCATGCTGGCCGCGCCATTTCTCGCCTCATCCTCTTTCGACGAGTTTCAGGACGCGCTCAGCGCCCATTTCGCGGTTCCGGAAACCGTGCTCACGGAACTGCGGGCCGAGGCCGGGTTGCCAGCCGCGCCGGTACAGGCCGCCGGCGCGGCGCCCTCGGCCCGGCGAAGCGGGCAGCAGCCCGGCGGGCATTGGCTGGAGGGCGCCTATCTCGCGATCTCGCCGGCCTGGTCACGTGTTCAGGCCGGCCGGCTGATCGTCGGTCAGGTGACGGTTCACGCCGATTCAATGCGGCAACTGCAGATCAATTACAGCGAGAACCTGTTCAACCGCCAGGTTCTGATGAGCGGGCAATTGCTCAGCGATGGCCGCGCCGCACAGAGCGCACTGACCTGCTCCTACACACATCGGCTGTTCTTTCTGGCCCTGAACGTGCCGACCCCGCCGGCCAATCTCATCGGCGGTGTTCTCAGCGGCGCGGCCGTGCACGATCCCGATGCCCGCGCCACCGCCTCCCGCATTCTTCTGCTGCGGGCGCCGGCGAGCCGGGCCGCGGATCTGGTCGCGCGTACCGGCTACATCGCCGCCGAGGGAGGGCAGGTCGAAAACGAACTGGCGATACTTGGCTATCGTGACGACGCCGAAAGGGCGGTGCTCGGGAGCGGCATCGTCGACTTTCTCGGCAGTTCCTCTTCCGCCAGCCTCTGCGAGGCGAGCCACAAGGACCTCGGGCCCCTTGAGCTGATGCTCGACAGGCTCGCTCCGGACGAGGCTCTGCAGACGCTGCCGTCCTGGCATTGAGGGCGCGCGCGATGCACCGGGTTGCCCGGCCGTCCTGGCCTTTCAGGCGATGCCGGTTGCCGATGCGATAGGTCGCTGGCAAGGCCGCCGGCCGACAAACGCGCCGGCGCTGCCTCACTGTCCCCATTCGACGACGCTGAGGTCGAGCGGCAGCGCGTTCCGGATCGCGAGCGGCGGGACGAGCGGTGTCAGGCTGACCGGCGAACCCGTCTCGGCGGCCCGGTCGAAATCAGCGGTGCCGGCGCGATCGATCGCCTTCACCGTGAAGGCGTCGAAGACATAGGGTAGGCCGTCGGCGAGCAGCGGAGACGGTCCGTCCATGACATGCAGGTGCAGATGCGGCTCCGAGCTGTTGCCGGTGTTGCCGACCTCGCCGATCACATCGCCACGCCGGACCCTGTCGCCGGTTCTGACCCGGACGCTGCCCGGCTTCATATGGGCGTAGAGCACGAAGGCGCCGCCGATGTCGAGCACGGCAAAATTCCCGTCGGCCTCGCTGATCGGCAGCCCGTCGGGCAGCGCTCCGGGAACCTGGTCGGGAAGATCGTTCCGCGTATCGACGATGGTGCCGTCGGCCACCGCCAGAATGGGCTCACCATAGATGTGATAATTGCCAACCTGCTTCCGGTCGCCCTTGACCAGGCGTCCGTCGGCGCCGAGCTTCTCCCAGTCGATGGCGAAGCGCTGCGCCAGGCGAAAGCCGCCATTGAGCGGCAGCAGGGCGCGAACATGCCGTGTCGAGTCGCAGCAGCCATCCCCGGCGATATAGCCGTCGCCGCGCAGCGGCGGTCCGAGGACTGGCGGTGCCGAACTGGCCAGGGCGACCGGGCCGAACTGCATCGTGGCATCGGCCTTGAACTGGTCGAACCATGCCTCGACCTCGTGCCGCAGGCGCTGTGGAACCGTGCGTCCGACCGGCAGCGCGACATGCAGGAAGCCGATGCCGTATTGGTAGCCGCCGAGCTCCGCCGACTCGTTGCCCCGCCGGCCCGCCGGAGAGAAACGCCGCGCGATCTCCGTGCCGTCAAGGACCGCGAGCGGCTCCTTGTCGTCATCGCCGAAAATGCCGATCCGCTTCAGCTGCACCCGCTCGGCCGTTACATTCGAGAGCTGCAGCTCGTAGACTAGGTGCTGGAGACCATCCGAGCCGAGCACGGGCCTCGGCGGGAACAGGACCTCGCCGACCAGCGCCGTCGGCTTTACTGCGGCAGGGGCTGCCGGTGTCTCGGCGCGCGGTGCGTGCCCCAGCGGCGAGCCGAGCGCGAAGCCAACGGTCAGGGCGAGCAGCGTTCTCATTAACCCGCTCATCGCACGCCCCCGTTCTGAATTGCCACGTCGCCGCGCCGTCAGGCCGCGACCGCCTGCTGCCGCACGGTCTCGACGAGATGACCGCCGAGCCGGTCGGCCAGTGCCATGATGGTCAGGGTCAGATGCTTGTCGGGCAGCTCGGGAATGACGCCGCCATCGCAGACATAGAGATTGTCGAACTCGTGGCATTTCAGGTCGGCATCGACGACGCCCTGGCGTGGGTCCTGCGAGATGGCGGTGGTGCCGGCATAGTGGATGCCGGTGCCGCTGTTGTCGCGGCTGGCATAGATGATCGTGGCGGAAGCCCGGCGGAGCACGCGCCGGCCCCAGACCGTCATCGCGTCCATCATCTGGTGGCTCGTGGCGGGAATCGTGAAATCGACCTCGACCTGCCGGACGTCATAGGCATCGAAGCTCCGGCCGGGGCGCACCCGGTTCCCCGGCGTCGCCTCGCCCTGGCAGAACAGGCCGAGCGTGACATAGCTGTGGAACATCATCCGGGCGAACCGCTCCTTCAGGAAGGGCGGGAAGTGACGCATGCCGGTCAGGTAATGCGGCACGTCGGGCGCGCTGTGGATCGCGTGGCCGATGAAGGGGAAGGGCGCGCCATCGGACAGCCTGCCCTGCGACAAGAGGATCAGCAGGTCGCCATAGCCGAGATCGTAATCGCGCCGCTTGCCCCAGAGCTTCAGCAGCGAGGTCGAGAGCACGACCTTGGGATTGTCCTGCAGGCCCGCCCCGACCCGCTCATGCCGGTTGCCGAGGCCGGTGGGATCCGCCTCGTCGGCTGAGTTGAACAGGATGCGCGGCGTCTCGAGCGCTCCGGCGGCCAGCACGACGATGCCGGCGCGCAAGCGTCTCCGGTCTCCGGTCGCGAGATCGATATACTCGACCCCCTCGATCCGCCGGCTGTCGCCGTCGCGAAGCAGGCGGACCACCTTCGCCTGCGTCCGCAACTCATAGTTCGGCAGGTCGGCGATCTGCGGCAGCAGCCGTGTCGAGAATTTGTAGACCGCACCGACCGGGCAGCCCGAGGTGCACATTCCCGTCGAGATGCAGGATGTCGGTGTTCCCGCCTTGGTGTTGATCGCCTTGCGGTTCGGGATCGCGTGGGAGTGCCCGTCCTTCAGCGAATTCACGGCGTCGACGATCAACCGGTCGGCCGGGCGCAGCGGCTTCGGCGGCAGATAATCGCCGTCCGGCAGGTTCGGAAGCCCCTCTTTCGTGCCGCAGACGGCGATCAGGCGCTCGACCGCGCCGTAATGCGGTGCCAGATCGGCATAGGAGAACGGCCAGAATCTGAAATCCTCCGCCGAGAAGCGGACGCTGACGCCATTCCAGAGGTTTTGCAATCCGTTGACGGCGAGCACTTGGAAATGGCGGAAACCGTCCTTGGGACGCGCCGTCGAGCCGACCTTGCCATCGGCGAAAAGCGGATGGACGAACAGGCTGTCATGCGGATCGCTGGGCCAGGTCGTGCTCGGGTCAATGCCGAAATCCCGGGTCACGCCGGGCGGTATCGTCGTCCGGAAATGGTCCTCCGGCAGCATCGCGCCATGTTCGAGCGAGATGGTGCGCAAGCCTGATCTGGCGAGTTTGTGGGCGAGAATGCCGCCGCCGGCCCCGGTGCCGACGACCACGACATCGCAGAATTCAGCCTCGGTCACGCATGCCTCCCACGGGCCATTCCCCGACTGAGCGCAAGAAATCCGGCGAGGCGAAGCGGATATATTCGAGGAAACCGAGCAGCGCGGTCCGCTCGGGGCCGAGATCGGCGCGGCGCAGTCGGCCCGTATGGGCGAAGTCGGCGCGCAGTTCGACGATGGTCAGTGCTGCGCTGATCTGCCGGTTGGCCCGGCCGATCCGCGAGATATCGTTCAGGAGCGGCCGCAGTACCGTGCGATAGGGGCTGAGTTCGATCAGCGCCGCGACAAGTCGCTCGCAGTCCTGTGGAACGGCCGTGCTGCCGGCGGACGGAGCTCCCGACGGCTCGGCTTCGAGAATGGGCTGCATCTGGCTCATGCCGTCGCGACCCGGACCGGCGCGGCGTCGAGCGTCCGGAACGGCTGCCCCGATTCCAGATGCCGCTCGATCTCCTCGAGCGAGACACCGCTGGTTTCAGGCACGAGCAGATAGGTGAAGACCAGCCCGGCGGCGCAGACCAGCGCATAGACCGCGAAAACGCCGCCGAGCCCGATGCTGCTGACCAATATCGGGAAGGAGAACACGACCAGGAAGTTGAAGCCCCAATTGGCGAGCGAGGTCACGCTCATGCCGAGGCTGCGCACCTTGAGCGGGAAGATTTCTGACATCATCACCCAGGGCAGGGGGCCGATGCTGGCGGCGAAGGCGGCGATATAGAGCACCAGCCCGATGGTCGCGAGGATATCCAGCGATTCCGAGGCGGTGGCCGCAGCGAGCGCGATCATGCCAAGGCTGAGGGCGGTTCCGGCGAAGCCGATGAAGAGCAGGCGCCGCCGGCCGATCCGGTCGATCAGATACATGCCGACGAAGGTCATCCCGACATTGACCACGCCGATGCCGACGGTCGCCAGGATCTGGGTCGAGGTCGAGTTGAAGCCGGCCTCCTTGAACACCGTCGGCGCGTAGTAGATCACGGCGTTGATGCCGCTGAGCTGCTGCAGGAAGAACAGCCCCATGCCGACCACCAGCGCCGGCCGTACCGTCGGGCTGAGCAGATCGCCCCAGGTGCCGGGCCGGGTCCGTTGCTGCGCTGCCTGGCGTATGCTCGCGAGTTCCGCATCGACCGCCGGATCATGCGGCGCGAGCTCGCGAATCCGCGCGATCGCCAGGCGCGCCTCCTCGGTGCGGCCCTGCAAGGCGAGCCAGCGCGGCGTATCGCCCATGCGATACATCCCGACGAGCAAGGCGAGCGCCGGCAACACGCCCATCACGAACATCAGCCGCCAGGACTCGGAAAACGCGAAGCCGACGAGATAGGCGCCGAGAATGCCGAGCGTGATCGCCAGCTGATAGATCGAGACCAGCATGCCGCGCTTCTCGGCAGGCGCGCTTTCGGAAATGTAGAGCGGCGCCACCATCGCGGCGATGCCGACAGCAAGACCCAGCAGCAGGCGCGAGGCCGTCAGGATCCAGACCGCACCGGCTGCGGCCGAGAGCAGCGCTCCTGCCGCGAAAAGCACGCCGGCGACCAGCAGCAGGGCGCGGCGACCATAGGTTTCGGTGGTCCGTCCCGCCAGCAGCGCCCCACCCAGGGCGCCGAGCGGGACGGCGGCCGTCATCAACCCCTCGTCGAACGGGTTGATGGTGAATTCCCCGCGCAGCAGATGCAGCGCGCCGGCGATGACACCCTCGTCGAAGCCGAACAGGAACCCTGCGATGCCGGCGATAGCGGCTATGAAGTAGATCATCATCTGCGCCTTGCGTGACGTGAGTTGGCGCGCCTCAGCGCAGCAGGCCGTTCGCCACCTTGCGGAAGGCGGTGACGATGTCGCTTTCATCGGCCTCGGTCAGGGTCGAGCCGATGGCGAGCAGGGCGCCGCGCGCCTGGAACTCGTCGCAGCGCGGCAAGGCCCCCATGCTGTAGTCATAATCCTTCGCGAAGGCGTTGGCGGGATGCGTCCAGGGGAAGCCGTCGCGGCTGTTGGAGCGGCGCTGCACCAGGCTCGGAACATTGAAATACCAGTGCATGCCCCATTCCTGCATGGTGATGCAGGCGAGGCTGCCCGGCGGACCGGCGATGCCCTCGGCGCGCAGCGCCTCGACGAAGCGCCGCGCCAGGGCGGCATCGGGCAGCAGCATCAGCAGGAACGGCCCGGTATCGCCGGCCGGATCCGGGATATGGCGGAAGTCGAGTCCGGGCAGATCGGCCAGCTGCGCGCGGATGCGCCATTTCGAGGCCCGCATCGCGCCGGTGATCCGCGGCAGCTTGCGCATCTGTGCCAGCGCCATGGCGCCGGCGAGCTCCGACATGCGCGCGCCCATGCCCCAGAGCTGGCAGTTCTCATCGGAGGAGTCGAGCCGGCCCTTCTCGTTGCGGGGATAGCCGAGATCGTGCAGCGCCACGATGCGCCGGAACAGCGCGTCATCCTCGGCGACGAGCATTCCGCCATCGCCCGAGGTCATGTTCTTGTTCAGCTGGAAGCTGAAGATGCCGATATCGCCGAAGCGTCCCACCGCTCGCCCGCCGACCGAGGCCCCCGCCGCCTGGGCGCAATCCTCGACCAGGCCGAGCCCATGGGCGCGGCAGATTTCGGCGATCTCGGCGATCCGGCCCGGCGCGCCGCTCATATGGACGCACAGCACGGCGCGGCTATGGGGCCCGATCTTGCGCTTGAGATCTTCGGGATCGATGCAGAAGGTCTCGTCGATGTCGACCAGGCGGGGAATGGCGCCGGTCCGCACCACCGCCGAGAGGCAGCTCACCCAGAGATAGCCGGGGACGAAGACCTCGTCGCCGGGGCCGACTCCGAGCGCCGACAGGGCGATCGTCAGGGCAGCCGTGCCCGACGACACGCCGAGGGCGTTGCGATGCCCGAAGGCCTCGCACCATTCCCGTTCCAGCGTCTCGACCATGTGCTGCGGGTCGGGGCCGTAGAAGCGGAACGGGCTGCGCGCCCGTACGACGCGGTCGACCAGCTCGCGCTCTTCTTCGCCGATCCAGTGCACGCCCGGCAGCTCCCAGGGGAGCGGCTCGCGTCGGACCGGGGCGCCGCCGTCGATGGCGAGCCGATTGGCCCGCTCCTGACCAATCCGCGATCCCGTTTCGGCCAGATCGGTCATGCGGTTCTCCTGTCAGAAACTCATCGGCTTCGGGTGGCCTGAGCATTGCCTTCCGCAAATGTTGATCTGGCCGATACAGTTTGTAACATGAATTTGACTGGCAAGGCTGTCATTTATGTTTGGAAAAAATCAGAAATGATTAGAAAATTTTGGATCGATAGGTCTATTGAGCCAATTGTATTGATTTTGATTCTAATTGTATCGGGCGGATTCACGTTCGGATTCGGAATAGCATCTGTTGCTGGTGTTTTGGATATTATAAAGAATAAATTTGAACTTTCCGAAACCGGAGAGCAATTCGTCGTTGGTGTCCTGGTGCTGGGCTGCTTTCTGGGTGCCGCCGGTGCCGGCCCGATCTCGGCAGGCTGGGGCCGGAAGCGGACGATCATGCTGGCGGCCGCGCTCGGCGGGCTCGGCTATACGCTGATCCTGGCTGGGCTCGGACTCGCCGGATTGCTGCTCGGGCGCAGCCTTGCCGGGCTTTGCATCGGCCTGATCTCGATGGTGGTGCCGATGTACGCGGCCGAGACGACGCCGGCGCAGCGGCGCGGCGCCGTGGTCTCGATGTTCCAGCTCGCCATCACGCTCGGCATCCTCGGCGCCTACGGGGCCACGCTCGCCTTTGCCGCGTCCGTGCCCTGGCAGCTCCTGCTCGGCGCCGGCATCCTCCCCCTGGGCCTCGTTCTGCTGGCGATCCTGGCTCTGCCGGAAAGTCCGCGCTGGCTGGCGGTGCGCGGCGATCCGGCTGCGGTGCAGCGGGCGGCGCGTGCGCTCGGCCTCTCCGATGAGTGGCAGGAGATGCCGGTCGCCACCGCCGCGGCCGGCGGCGGTGCCCCGTTCCGGCGCGGCAGCACCGCTGCGGTGCTCGTGCTCTGCAGCACCCTCTTCGTGCTGCAGAATCTGAGCGGCATCGACGGCATCCTCTATTATGCGCCTCGCATTTTCCAGGAGCTCGGCTTCTCGGCCGGAACCGCGGCCCTGGCCGCGACCTTCGGCCTTGGCCTGGTCAACGTGCTGGCGACGATCGCCGCTATCGCCATGGTCGACAGATTGGGCCGCCGGCCGCTGTTGATCTTCGGCTCGGCCGCGATGTCGATCGGACTCGCCGCGGTCATCGTTGCCTCCCAGCTCGGCTGGCCCTGGATCGGCCTGGCCGGGCTCGCCGTCTTCATAGCGGCCTTCGCCCTCAGCCTCGGCCCGCTGCCCTATGTGCTGATGTCGGAGCTGTTCCCGACGGCGATCCGCGAAGCCGGCATCGCCATGGCCTCGGCGACGAGCTGGCTGTTCAACGCGCTGATCGCCTTCACTTTCCTGTCGCTCGTAGCCGCGATCGGCCTCTCGGGGGCGATCGGGCTGTTCCTGGTGGTCTGCCTGCTCTCGCTCGGCTTCTGCCTCGCCTTCACGCCGGAGACGCGTGGTGTCCGGCTCGAGGAGATCGAGGCGGCGGTGCTCGCCGGCCGGCCCCTGCGGCAGATCGGCGGCTGAGGTCGTAACCTTGCCGGCCCGGACCGTACCGGCTCCGAAACCAAGGCTGCAACCGCGGGCTCTTCGGCGCGGAAAAGCCCGGGTTTTCGGTTGGATTGCGGCGGCGCCGCGTCCATCATCGCGGCATGATCGACCTGCGCAATATCGAGACCTTCTTCTGGGCGGCGGCGCTTGGCAGCTTGCGCGCCGCCTCGGAAAAGCTCGGCACCACCCAGCCCGCCGTCTCGCAGCGCATAGCGTCGCTGGAGGCGGCGCTCGGCGTGCGCCTGTTCGAGCGCGATGCGCGCGGGGTGACGTTGACGGCCAAGGGGCATGAACTGCTCACCCATGCCGAGCGGATGATGCAGGTCCGGCGCGACATGATGCAGGCCGCACGTGACCAGACCACGATGAGCGGCATGCTGCGCATCGGCGTCGCCGAGACGATCGTCCAGACCTGGCTGCCGAAGCTGATCGAGGAGGTGCATGTCGCCTATCCCGCGATCGTGCTCGAGATCGAGGTCGACAGCTCGCATATCCTGCAATCCCATCTGATGGCGCGGCAGATCGACCTCGCCTTCCTGCTCGGGCCCGTGCTCGAGGCGCGGGTGGAGAATTTGCCGCTCTGCACCTATCCGCTCGCCTGGGTGGTGAAATCCTCGGTCGATCTCGGTCCCGGTCCGGTGCCGCTCGCCGAGGTCGCGACCCTGCCGATCATCACCTATGCCTCGAACAGCGCGCCTTATCGGCAGGTGCGCGACATGCTGATGCGCGTCGGCATCTCGACGCCGCGCATGTATGGCAGCGCCTCGCTCTCGATGGTGGTGCGCATGGTGCTCGACGGTATCGGCTCCGCCGTGATCACACCGGTCTTCCTCGGCAAGGAGTTGGAAAGCGGCGAGCTGCGCCTGCTCGACGTCGAGGCCGATCCGCTGCCCGACCTGATTTTCATGGCGAGCTGGATCGACGGTCCCGACAGCTACCCGGCCCGCATCATCGCCCGGATGGCGCAGCAGGTCGCAGCACGCGACCGCGTCGCGCGCAGCCAGGCATAAATCTGCCTTATACCCCCCTTCCAAACATACAATTGGACAGAAACCGCCCCGATGCCCTGCAATGATGCGGCAAGACGGCTGTAAAGCCGCAGCAGAGGGGAAGTCGTCATGATCCATCGAAAGGCCAGATTCCGGCCGGCGACGCATTATGCGCGGGCCCTGCCTGCGATGCCGGTTTGACATTCATCCAATGATCGTTCCTTCCCCAACGACAGGCGCTGAGCTGTTTGCCGTGCGACGCGACGCGTTATTTGCCCTGGCGCGGCAGCGCGCCCTCGGGGCGGTCGTGGTTTTCGGCCATGGCAGCGCTCTCGGGGCAGGAACCGCCTCGCATGGCGCGCTGCGCTTCCTCAGCGGCTGGGATAGCCGCGAGAGCCCATCACTTCTCGTTATAACCCCGGACCGGACGCATCTCCTCGTCGGCAGCCCGTTCATGCTGCCGCTCGCCCGTCAGCTTCGGCGGGATCTCGTCATCCACGATGTCCGCCCCGATGGCTGGGGGGCCGTGCTGGCGACGCTGCTGCCGTCGGGCGAGGCTGTGGGCACGATCGGCTTCGCCGAAATGCCGCTGCGTATCCATGACGCGATGGTCGGCGTGCGTCCCGGGCGTGATCCTTCGCTCGATCTGGAGCTTTCGCGCCTGCGGCTGGTCAAGGACGAGGCGCAACTGCGCCGGCACCGGGCCGCCGCCGCACTCTGCGACGAGCTCTTCACTGCGCTCGGCAAGGAGCTCTCCAGCCGCCGCCCGGCCTGGCAGATCCAGCTCGACCTCGAGACACAGGCGCGCCGCAATGGCGCCGAATACTGCCGCACTTGGCTCACTATCGCGCCGGAAGCGGATTATTGTCGCTACTGGCGCGAGGAGACCGAGCGCATTCCCGAGCCCGGCGACCAGGTTCTGCTCGGGGTCGCGCTGACCCTCGACGGACATTGGGGGCACGGCATCAGGATGGGCAGCATCGGCCCGCAGAAGCCGGAGCACGCCGATCTCGCGGCGCAGGTCGAGGCGATGCTCGTCGCCGGGATGGCGGCGCTGCGCCCCGGCCTGCCGCTGGCCGGTGTCGAGGCCGCCATGGAAGCGCGCCTGCGCGACGGCACTCTGCTGGCGGCCCATCCGGACATGGTCCGCTTCCGCGGCGGCCACGGTCTCGGCTTCTCCTATGAGGAACCGCTCCTGACCGAGGCCTTCCGCCAGCATTTCGACCGCGCAGCTCCCCCGGCGACGGATCATGGGATCGAGCTCGCCGGCGGCATGCTGTTCGAACTCCATCCGAACATCTTCCTGCCCGGCCTGGGCGGCGCGGCGCTCGGCGAGATGGTTCTCGTCACGCCCGAAGGGCCCGAATGCCTGCTGCGTTTTCCGCGCGCTTGCGCGGTCTGGCCGTGAATTTCTCGCTTCACCCGTCCACCAACCTAAGCAAGGGGAACGACCGATGAAACCAGTCGTGATTGCCGCGGCTCTGCTCGCCGCCACGGCCGCCAGCGCCCAGGACCTGCCGAAGACCAATCTCAAGATCGTCGGCGGCCTCAGCAACCTGACCGCCTATCAGGACTATGAGCAGCCCTTCTGGACCAAGACGATCCCCGAAAAGTCCAAGGGCCAGGTGACGGCCGAGATCAAGGGCTTCAACGAGATGGGCCTGAAGGGGCCTGAGCTCCTGCGCCTGATGTCGCAGGGCGTCGTCGAATTCGGCACCGCGACGCTGTCCTATTTCGCCAGCGACAACCCGATCAACGAGGCGATCGACCTCGCCGGTCTCGCTCCCGACGTGAAGACCGCCCGCGCCATCACCAAGGCCTTCGAGCCCGCCTATGCCAAGTTCTATGGCGAGGGCTCAAAGGTCCGCCTGCTCGGCATCTCGCCCTATCCGGCGCAAGTGCTGTTCTGCAACGCCGATATGAAGGGTCTCGCCGACCTCAAGGGCAAGAAGGTCCGCACTTCCAGCCGTACCCAGGCCGAGTTCGTCGAGGCCTTCGGCGGCTCCAGCGTCACCATGGCCTTCGGCGAGGTCGTCCCGGCCCTGCAGAACAAGGTCGTGGATTGCGCCATCACCGGCTCGCTCTCCGGCTACTCGGCCAAGTGGTACGAGGTCGCCACGCATCTGCTGGCCCTGCCGATCAACTGGAACCAGCAGATCCATGCCGTGAACCAGAAGGCCTGGGAAAAGCTCGACCCCAAGGTCCAGGCTTTCATCACCACCAATATCGACACGCTGGTGAACGACATCTGGGATGCCGCGGCCAAGCAGACCCAGCTCGGCTATGACTGCAACACCGGTGCCGCCACCTGCACCCTGCCGGTCAAGGGCAAGATGGTGCTGGTCACGCCGAGCGATGCCGACAAGGCGCTGCTCAAGAAGGTCCTTGCGGATCAGGTCCTGCCCAAATGGGCCGCGCGCTGCTCGGCCGACTGCGTGACGAGCTTCAATGCCACCGTCGGCAAGGAACTCGGCCTGACCGCCGCCAAGAAGTAACGCCGATCCGGGGAGGCCGGCGTTCTGCCGGCCTCCATCCGATCAGGTCCAGTGGAACGCAAGATCATGACCCCATCCCCCACAATTGGCCTACTGGCGCGCCTGAGCGGCTATGCCGAGACCATATCGCGCGTTGCGGTATGGTTCGGCGGCGCGCTCACCATCGCCAGCGTTCTCCTGATCTCGGTGGATGTGCTGATCCGCAAATTCCTCGGCTGGACCGTGGGCGGTGCGGACGAGCTCTCGAGCTACGCCTTCGCTATCGCGACCTCCTGGTCCTTCGCCTTCGCGACGCTGCAGCGTGCGAATGTCCGGGTCGACGTTCTCTACCAGTACCTGCCCGTCCGGCTTTCCGCGGTGCTCGACTGGCTTTCGCTGGTCGCGCTCGGCGTCTTCATGGCCGTGCTCACCTTCTACGCCTATGACGTGGTCGGCGCCTCGCTGGTGCAGGGCTCGCGGGCGAACACCCCGCTGGCGACCCCGCTCGCCATTCCGCAGGGGCTCTGGTTCCTGGGCCTCGTCGCGATGTGCGTGGTGCTCGCCCTGATGCTGCTGCGCTCCTCGGTCGCGCTCGTCACCGGCGACATCGCCACGGTCAAGGCCATAGGCGGTGTGCGTTCAGCCCAGGAGGAAGCCGACGAAGAGGCGGCTGCCGGCGAGCGCATGGTCAAGGGGGACGCGGCATGATCTCGACGACCCTCATCCTGCTGCTGGTCCTGATCGGCCTTTCCATTCCGGTCGGTGCGGCGCTCGGTCTGCTCGGCCTGATCCTCGATCCCGCCTTCTCGATGCTGCCGCTGACGCGCGGTATCGGCGAGATCGCCTGGAGCACCAACAACGAGTTCCTGCTCGTCGCGATACCGCTCTTCATCCTCCTCGGCGAGGTGCTGCTGCGCGCCGGTTTCGCCGAGCGCATGTACGGCGCCATGAGCCTCTGGCTCTCCTGGCTGCCTGGCGGGCTGATGCACGCCAATATCGGCGCCTCGGCTCTGTTCGCGGCCACCTCCGGTTCGAGCGTCGCGACCGCCGCGACGGTCGGCACGGTGGCGCTGCCGCAGATCAAGCGCTACGGCTACAACGAGCCGCTCTTCCTCGGCAGCCTGGCCGCGGGCGGTACGCTCGGCATCCTGATCCCGCCTTCGATCAACCTCGTGATCTATGGCGTGCTGACCAATTCTTCGGTGCCCAAGCTCTATCTCGCGGGCATCATCCCGGGCCTGCTCCTGGCCGGGCTGTTCATGCTGACCGTGGTCATAGGTTGCGTGGCGAAGCCGGAATGGGGCGGGCGCCGGATCACCGCGACCTGGGGCGAGCGCTTCGCCAGCCTCGTCCATCTCGCGCCGCCGCTCGGCATCTTCTTCCTCGTCGTCGGCTCGATCTATGCCGGGCTCGCCACGCCAACCGAGGCTGCGGCGCTCGGCGTGCTCGGAGCGCTCATCCTCGCGGCCTGGTCGCGGCGCCTGACGCTCACCATGCTGCGCGATGCGGTCGAGGGCACGATGAAGGCGAGTGCGATGATCATGCTGATCATCGTCGCGGCGGCCTTCCTCAATTTCGTGATGTCGGCGACCGGAATCACCGATGCTATCACCAGCTCGATCTCCGGGCTCGGCTTCTCGCCGGTACAGATGCTTGTCGTGATCGTGGTCTTCTACCTGATCCTGGGCTGCTTCATGGAGACGCTCTCCATGATGATCACGACGATCCCGATCGTCGCGCCGATCATGATCGCGCTCGGCTACGATCCGATCTGGCTCGGCATCCTGATCATCGTGCTGGTCGAGGCCGCTCTGATCACGCCTCCGGTCGGGCTGAACCTGTTCGTCGTGCAGAGCCTGCGCAAGAGCGGCTCGATGGGCGCGGTCATCGTCGGCAGCCTGCCCTTCGTCGCTGCCATGGCGGTGCTGATGATCCTGCTGGCGGTCTTCCCCGACCTCGCCCTCTTCCTGCCTCGCGTCTTCGGCTAGGCGCGGACATTTTCCCCCGAGAACCATTCCACAGGTCATCATGGAACTGAATTTCGCTATCGAAACCGGCGGTGCCTCGCAGCCGCTGACGGTCAATCTGACCGAGCTCGTGGTCGCCGGCTGGGCGGGACGCGACCAGGCCGCCATCGAGCATCATATCGAGGAGCTCGCCGCCATCGGCGTGCCGCGACCGAGCTCCGTGCCGCTCTACTACCGCGTCGCCGAAAACCTGATGACGCAGGCCGACCGTATCCAGGTCGTCGCGACCGAGAGCTCCGGCGAGGTCGAGACCTTCGTCTTCAGCGCCGGCGGCGAGATGTATGTCAGCCTCGCCTCCGACCATACCGACCGCAAGCTCGAGACGATCGGCGTCGCGCTTTCCAAGCAGATCTGCGCCAAGCCGATCGCCCGCAATGCCTGGCGCTTCGCCGATGTCGCCGGGCATTGGGACGAGATGATCATCCGCGCCTTCATCGAGGAGGGCGGTGCACGCGTTCTCTATCAGGAAGGTCCGCTCGCGGCGCTGCGTCCGCCGCTGGAGCTGATCGCCGGCTTCACCGGCGGTGCCCGGCTGCTGCCTGAAGGCGTCGGCATGATCTGCGGCACCGTCGGCGCGATCGGCGGCATCCGCCCGTCGCCGAGCTTCAGCATGGAACTGTTCGACCCGGTGCTGGGCCGCACCATCCGGCACGCCTACCGCACCGAAATCCTGCCTGAGGTGGCCTGAGCCGATGATCGGGTCCCTGGCCGAGCTGCGTGCCGCCCTCGACGAGGGCCGCACGACCTCCCTCGCCCTCGTCGAGGGAGCCCTATCGCGCGCCAAGGCGCCCGAAGGGGAGGGCGCGCGCGTCTTCACCGCGCTCCATGAGGAGCAGGCGCGCGCCGCCGCCCGCGCTTCGGACGTGCTGCGGCAGGCGGGCTATCCGCGCTCGCCCATCGAAGGGCTGCCGGTCTCGGTCAAGGACCTGTTCGACATCAAGGGCGAGACGACGCGCGCCGGCAGCGTCGCCCTCAACGGCGCCGCGCCCGCGCAGCAGGACGCGCCGGCGGTGCAGCGTCTCGTCGCCGCCGGGGCGATCCTCATCGGCCGCACCAACATGACCGAGTTTGCCTTCTCCGGCCTCGGTCTCAACCCGCATCACGGCACGCCGCTCAACCCGTTCGACCGTGCGACCGGCCGCATCCCTGGCGGCTCCTCGTCAGGCGCCGCCGTCTCGGTGACGGATGGCATGGCGGCCGCCGCGCTCGGCACCGATACCGGCGGCTCGGTCCGCATCCCCGCCGCCTTCTGCGGCCTGACCGGCTTCAAGCCGACGGCGCGCCGGGTGTCGCGCCAGGGCGCCGTGCCGCTTTCCACCAGCCTCGACTCGGTCGGGCCGATCGCGCCCACCGTGGCCTGCTGCGCCATGCTCGACGCGATCCTGTCGGGCAGTGGCGCCGACGTCCCCGCACCGGCGAGCTTGGAGGGCCTGCGTCTCGCCGTGCCGGCGACACTGGCGCTCGACGCCATGGACGCGACCGTCGCGGCCGCCTTCAAGGCCGCGCTCGCCAGCCTTTCGCAGGCGGGTGTCCGGATCAGGGAGATCGCGGTTCCCGAGTTCTCAGCGCTCGCCGGCATCAACGCCCGAGGCGGCTTCACCGCCGCCGAGGCCTGGCACTGGCATCGCGAATTGATCGAACGCGAAGGGGATCGCTACGACCCGCGCGTTTCCGTTCGCATCCGGCGCGGCAAGGAGCTTTCGGCAGCCGATTATATCGACCTGCTCGAAGCCCGCACCGCCTGGATTGCCGCGGTCGAGGCCCGGATCGCGCCTTTCGACGCGCTGATCATGCCGACCGTGCCGGTGATCGCGCCCAAGCTCGCTGAGCTCGAGGCCGACGATGCCCACTTCGCCACGACCAATCTGCTCGTGCTGCGCAATGCGACCCTGATCAACTTTCTCGACGGCTGTGCCCTCTCGCTGCCCTGCCATCGCCGGGGCGAGGCGCCCGTCGGGCTGATGCTCGCGGCCGCGGGTGGTCAGGACCAGCGCGTCCTCGCCATTGGCCAGGCCGTCGAACGTGCGCTCGCCGCGGCGTGCGCCTGAGCGTTTCCCAAGGACTTTTCAGATGACCCAATCCGTTGTTTCCGCTTCCTTGCAGGCTAGGCTGGCGGCGCGCTCCGGCGCCTTCACCGGCCCGACGGCCAACCTCGCCCCCGGCTGCGTCCAGGCCAATCTCGCCATCCTGCCGCGCGAACTCGCTTATGATTTCCTTCTGTTCTGCCAGCGCAATCCGAAGCCCTGTCCGCTGGTCGGCGTCTCCGAAGTCGGCGACCCGTTCCTGCCGGTGCTCGGGCACGACCTCGACATCCGCAGCGACCTGTCGCGCTACCGCGTCTGGAAGAAGGGCGAGCTCGTCGACGAGCCGACCGATATCCGCGATATCTGGCGCGACGATCTCGTCTCCTTCCTGATCGGCTGCTCCTTCTCCTTCGAGGAGGCGATGCTGGCGGCGGGCCTGCCGGTCCGGCATATCGAGCAGGGCAGCAATGTCCCGATGTACCGCACCTCGATCCCGACTAATCCGGCGGGGCGCTTCTCCGGGCCGCTGGTCGTCTCGATGCGGCCGCTGAAGCCGGCCGATGCGATCCGCGCCGTCCAGATCACCTCGCGCTTCCCCTCGGTCCACGGTGCGCCGGTCCATCTCGGCGATCCCGCCCAGATCGGCATCGCCGACATTGCCAAGCCCGATTACGGCAACGCGGTCGAGATCCGACCGGGCGAGATCCCGGTCTTCTGGGCTTGCGGCGTCACCCCGCAAGCGGTGATCGCCAGCATCCGCCCGGATTTCTGCATCACCCATGCGCCGGGCCATATGCTGGTCACCGACGTGCCGAACGGCTCGCTCGCTATCGGCTGAGGCCGAGCGCCCCTGGAGTCGCCGGGGGCGCCTTGCATCGCGCGCAAGGATCTGCCGCCTGGCGAAGCAGCGCGCCGTCGCACTGTCCCGCTTCCGCCGGCGCCGGCCGGCCGGCGCTCCAGGCGATCACGGCGCACCACGGCCTGGCAGCGCGGTCCTTGCCCGCTGCCGTGCGAAGTGTCGATCGGCAGGCCTCCGGCCCCGACGCGCACGAGGCGATGCGGGCCGATCGCCTTGCTTGTATCCGGACCTGCCCGAGCGCGCTTTGCCGATTGACAAGATATGCAATTTCGAGTTGCATTAAAGGCGCGAAACAAGCGTAAAATTGTATCTGCGGTGACATGGCCCGGACTTCGGGGACGCCTTGCCTCGGCATGGCAGGCTCGTCACGCGTCCCGGCTGTATCGGCTTGCTATCGGTCAATCCACTGTGCGCGGGGGGCGACATGGCTGGTTTGCTGGTCAAGGTGCGCGGCGACGCAAAGGCTTTCCAGAAACAGGCCGCTCAGCACTTCGGGGCCGCCGGCGCCGCCGGGCCTGTGGTCGAGCCGATCCTGACGGTTCCGGCGGCGGCCATGGGGCGAGGCGTCGCCGCGAGCGGCCAATCGACCTGGTTCAAGATCGGCGCGGGCGTTTCGGCCGATAACGCCTGGGACGATGCGCATGCCATATTGGGCAATGCCGCAGGCTTCGCCGCCTCGGCCGCGGCGCAGATCGAGGCCGTCGAGCCCGAGATCGAGCAGAAATGGCTTGCCGAGAGTCCCGGCGACGCGGCGCGAGCCGGAGCCCTGCGCGGCGCAGCGGCCAATCTCTGCGCATTCGACGACCAGGACAGCGGCGGCGGCAAGGCCGTCGTCCCGCGCCGCGCCGCCTGGAATCTCGACGATGATTTCAGCCGGCTCAGACGGGCCCGCGACAAGGTCGGGACGGCGCAGCAGAAGATCCGCATCGCCCATCTCGACACGGGCTACGATCCCGACCACGTCACCTTGCCCCGCCATCTGCTGACGGCCTTGCAGGCGAATTTCGTCGCCGGCGAGGACCCCAAGGACGCGGTCGACCGGATTCCGCCCGGCGGGTCGCCCTTCGCCAATCCCGGCCACGGGACCGGCACGCTTTCGCTTCTGGCCGGCAATCGGATCAACAAGCCGCCGGGGTTTCTGGGCTTCGAGGATTTTCTCGGCGGCGCCCCGCTCGCGGAGGTCATCCCGATCCGGATTGCCGACTGGGTCGTTCGCTTCACCACGGGCACGATCGTGCAGGGCATCGAGCATGCCCGCCGCAATGGCGCGCATGTGCTGTCGATGAGCATGGGCGGGGTGACCTCGCAGGCGCTGACCGATGCGGTGAATCGCGCCTATGACGAGGGTCTGCTGCTCGTCACTGCCGGCGGCAACAATATTTCCGGGGCGCCGAGCCCGAAAACCATCGTCTATCCCGCACGCTACAAGCGCGTCATCGCCGCCTGCGGCGTGATGGGCGACGGGCGCGCCTATACAGGACTCTCTCCCTTCACCATGCAGGGCAATTTCGGGCCGCGCGAGAAGATGGACACCGCGATCGGCGCCTATACGCCGAACGTGCCCTGGGCCCAGATCCATTGCGGCGGGATCGTCGACATGAACGGCGCCGGCACTTCGGCGGCGACGCCGCAGGTCGCGGCGGCCGCGGCCCTCTGGCTGGCGCATCATTGGCAGGTCGTCAAAACCTATCCGAAGCCCTGGATGCGGATCGAGGCCACGCGCAAGGCGCTGTTCGAAGCGGCCGCCAAGAGCACCGCGCGCATGGATGCGGCCGAGACCTTCGAAAAGATCGGCCAGGGCGTGCTGAATGCCGAAGCGGCGCTCGCGATCGCGCCGGCGCGTGCCGGCGATCTGACCAGCCTGCCGCCCTCCGAGCCGAGCTGGCCCTGGCTCAGCCTGCTCTTCGGTCAGGGCGGCGTCGAACTCGCGGCCGGGGCGGATCAGAGGCGCCGGGCCATGTTCGCTCTGGAGCTGACGCAGATGGCCCAGCAGGTCGCGGCGGTCGAGCAGGCTCTGCCCTCGCCGGAACGCCCCGTGGACGCGATCGGTCCGGCGGAAAGGAACCGCTATCTCGAAGCGGCGCTCGACGCCGGCAATCCCTCCAAGGCCCTGCGGGCCGAGCTGGAGCGGCATCTCGGACGGAAGGCGGCTGCGGCTCCCGCTGCCGCGCCGGCACGTGTCCACCGCATTCGCCGCAAGATCGTCGAACCGGGCGCGCCGCCGCGCCGGCTTCGCGTCTTCGCGCTCGACCCCAGCATGGCCAAGCGGCTCGACACGCTGCCGGTCAACGAGACCGTGCTGACGCTGCCCTGGGACGATCATCCCGAGGCCGGCGCGGATGCGCCCGGTCCGCTCCGGCCCGGCCCGGTCGGGGAGTATCTCGAGGTCGTCGATATCGACCCGGCTTCCGGCAAGGCCTATGATCCGATCGATCTCAACCATCCCTGGCTGCTCGCGCAGAACGGCGTGGCCCCTTCCGAGGGCAATCCGAAGTTCCACCAGCAGATGGTCTATGCCGTCGCCATGAAGACCATCGGCGCCTTCGAGAAGGCGCTCGGGCGCCGGGCGCTCTGGGCGCCTCTGCGCCGGCGCAAGGCCGATGGCAGCTATGTCGGCGAATTGCCGGTGCGCCGGCTGCGCATCTATCCCCATGCGCTGCGTGCGGCGAACGCCTACTACAGCCCGGACAAGGTGGCGCTGCTGTTCGGCTATTTCCCGGCCGCGTCGAAACAGGGCGATGCCACCGCGCCCGGCAGCATGATCTTCAGCTGCCTGTCCAGCGACATCATTTCGCATGAGATGTCGCATGCCTTGCTCGACGGACTGCATCGCCGCTTCCAGGAGAATTCCAATCCCGATGTCGCGGCCTTCCATGAGGGCTTTGCCGACATCGTCGCGATCTTCCAGCATTTCACCATTCCCGAGCTCGTGCGTTTCGAGGTCGGAAGGGCGCGCGGTCGTCTGAATGCTGCGACCATGCTGGCCGGTCTTGCCGCCCAGTTCGGCGAGGGGCGCGGCATCGGCGGCGCCTTGCGGAACTATCTCAGCGAGGAGACCAGGTCACGGCGCTACGCCACGACGACGGAGCCGCACGACCGCGGCGAGATCCTGGTTCTGGCGGTCTACGACGCCTTCCTCGCGATCGTGCAGCGCCGCACCGCCGATCTCATCCGGCTCGCGACGGGAGGCTCGGGAATCCTGCCCTCCGGCGCGCTGCATCCGGATCTGGTCGATCGGCTCGGCGACGAGACCTGCAAGGCCGCCGATCAGGTCCTGCGCATGTGCATTCGCGCGCTCGACTACTGCCCTGCTGTCGACATCACCTTCGAGGAATATCTGCGCGCGATCATCACGGCGGATGTCGACCTCGTTCCTGACGATCCCTTCGGATACCGTGTCGCCTTCATGGAGGCCTTCCGCGCGCGCGGCATCCCGATGCGCAGCGTGCGGACCGTGTCCACCGAGAGCCTGACCTGGAACACGCCCGAGATCAACGATCCGCCCTGGGTGGCGAAGGCGTTCGCCGGGATCGATTTCGACCTGGAGCGGCGCGCGAGCCATCACGAGCTCGTCCTCGCCAACGAGGATAATCGCTGGACGCTCTGGCGTATGCTGGATCAGGCCTTCGCCGCCGATCCGGAGGCCTGTCGTGATCTCGGGCTCGAGCCGAAGCTTCCGCGCTTCGACGCGCATGGCAGGATCGCGAGCCCGGCCAAGAGCGCGACCACGTTCGAGGTCTTCAGCGCTCGTCCGGCGCAGCGGATCGGACCGGATGGCACTTTGCAGCGCACCATCGTCGCGGTCGTGCATCAACGTCGCCCCGTGCCCTTCGATGGCAAGAACGTGGCTAACGGCTTCTTCTGGTTCCGCAGCGGCGCGACGCTGATCCTCGATGCCAATGGCGGCAAGCCGGTCATTCGCTATGCCGTGGTCAAGAACGCCGACAGTCAGCACCGCCTCGAAGGGCAGATGCGCATGGAGACCGGGGGCGGGCCGGCATCGCTGCGGTCGCTCTATTTCGGCGGCCTGGACCGCGAGCCCTTCGCCATGATGCACGCCGAACGTGGGGAGCACGACCATGGCTAGGGCGCAGCGGAAGGCCGCAGCAAGCGAGCCGGGCCATGGCTCGGCCTCCGGGGCCGCTGCCGCTTCGGCGGCGCACGGCTTCACCGTCAGACATTATTGCCAGGGCATTGGCGATTGCCATCTGCTGAGCTTCCCGCGGGAGGGTGGCGGTCGCTATTTCGTGCTGATCGATTGCGGCGTCCATTTCCTCGTCAAGGGCGGCGCCGACACAATGCGCGAGGTGGTCGCCGATATCGCCCGGACGACCAAGCGTATCGACCTCCTGGTGGTGACCCATGAGCACATGGATCATGTGTCGGGGTTCGTCAGCGCGGCCGAGGCGTTCAAGGACATCCATGTCGAGGAGGTTTGGTTCGCCTGGACGGAGGATCCGAACGATCCGATGGCGCGCGAGCTCGACCGATATAAGGGCCGGGCGATGGCGGCCCTGCAGGTCGCGGGCGCAAGATTGGCGGGGCTGAGCCGGCCCGGCGCCCATCTCGACGCACTCGGCAAGGGCCTCGCCCAGGTCATGGGCTTCTATTTCGGCGCTGCGGGCGACAATGTCCGCAGGGCCCGCAACGCCGCGCGCGATCTGGCGCAGGGCAAGGTGAGCTATCGGCAGCCCGGGGAGGGGCCGCTGGCCCTTCCGGGCGTCGCCGGCGTCAAGGTCTATGTTCTGGGGCCGCCGCGCGAGCCTGCCCTGATCCGGGTGGAGGAGCGCGCCAGCGAGCTCTACGGTCTGGCCGGCGGTAGCGGCATGGCGCAGGCCCTGCTGGGCTGCTCGGCCGGCGGCGACGGCGTTGCCGAGGACGATGGCTCGCCCTTCGATCCTGAAATCGGCTGGCCGCTCGCCGAGATCCTGCCGCTGGCGGGAGGCGCCAAGCCGCCGAAACCCGCCGAGCTGCCGGATCGCAAAGCCGCTGCGCTGGTCGATCTGCTCCACGCCCACTATGCCGGGCCGGCGGTGCAGGGCCGGGGGAAGCAGGCGCCCGCCGCCGACCAGTCCTGGCGGCGGATCGACGGCGACTGGCTCGGCGTCTCGGCCGATCTGGCATTGCAGCTGGATCGCGGCGTGAACAATACCAGTCTGGTGCTGGCATTCGAGTTCGGCGATCGCCGGGTCGCGCTGTTCGTCGGCGACGCCCAGGTCGGCAACTGGCTTTCCTGGCAGGGTCTGGAATGGCAGGACGGGGCCGTCACTGGGCCGGACCTGCTGAAGCGCACCGTCTATCTGAAGGTCGGGCATCACGGCAGCCACAACGCGACCTTGAAGGCCAAGGGGCTGGAGCTGATGAACGATCCCGACCTCTCGGCCTTCATCCCGGTGAACGAGGGCGATGCCAAGGATATCGGCTGGAAGGAAATGCCGTTCACCGAGATCATCGACGCGCTCAAGCGGCGCGCGGGCGGTCGCGTGGTGCGTGCGGACGAACCCTGGCTGGCGAGTGGCGCGATCCCCGCGACATTGGCCGGCAGCGGCTCCCTGCGGGCAGCACGCTGCAAGGCTGGCCTATGGGTCGAATTCGACATCGCCTGACCGGGGTGGCGGCGAACCGGCGAAATTGCCCTTCGAGCTCGCGCAGTCCCTCCGTTCGACCGGCTGCGAGCGGGCGTAAGGCGCGCTATCGGCGCGAAGGCGTCGTGCTCATGAACTCCCAGGTATGGTCGAAGGAGCGGACGCCCGCCTGCGAGCCGAGGCCGGTCGCGTTGAGGGCCGAGGTCGCCTGGGCGAAGCGCACCGCGACCTCCGGCTCCATCTCGCGGCAGAGCGCCACCGCCATGCCGGCATTGAACGCATCGCCGCAGCCGCAGGTGCATTTGACCGCAATGTCGAAGGCCGGAACGCGGAAGCTCGTCCCATCGGCATGGTGATAGGAAGCGCCTTCTGCCCCCAGCGTGAAGATGCAGCATCGCGTGCCATAGTCGAAGAACTGGCTGGCCATGTCGGACAGGTCCCGACGGCCGGTCAGGGCCATGGCCTCCTCGACCGAGGGCATGAAATAGTCGGTATGGGGCAGGACGCGTGCCACCGCCGGCAGATCCTCGGGCGAGCCGGCGAAGACATCGACCGTGGTCACCGCGCCGGCCTGCTTGGCGCGCTGCAGCAGCCTGGCATTCTGGGCCGGATCCATTTTGTCCATCAGGCCGACGCCGCCGAGATGGACGATGCGCGCCTCGCAGACCGTCCCGAGCGCTGCATCCGCGACGTAGAAGTCGCCCGTCGCCCCCTTCATATGCAGAGCGGGGCGCGAGCCGTCCCTGCGCGTCGTGACGATCGAGGACGAAGTCCTGGCGCCGGCGATCTGCTGCATGCCGGAGATATCGACGCCGAACGCGCCCAGGCGCTCCAGCACCCAATGCCCCATCAGATCATCGCCGACGCCGCCGACCGCGAGGCAGGACAATCCCATCTTGGCGGCCGCGATCGCCGCGGTGCCGGCCGCGCCCGACACCGCAAGCGTCAATTCGTCGAGGAAGAAGGTGCCGCCGCCATCGGGGACCGCATCGAATGGCCAGCCGAGACAATCGAAAGTGTAGAAGCCGATCGAGGCGTAATCGTACTTCATCGGCCGCCATCCGCGGCCGCGATCGAGGGGGCGTCACTGCGATGCCGGGCCGCATATGCGCCTTCGGCAAGGCCAGCAGCGGCGATGCCGTCATTGGAAGTCGAAATCCGCATGGCCGTTCCTGCCCGCCGCCCCGACGCATCGGACGGATTGTTGCGGACTTTTATGTCATATGAAGATCATATGTTCAAATATATACGAGGCGGAATTGTGCTGCTCCGGCAGGTCGTTCCGGCCTGCGGCGCGAGGCCGGAGACGTGTCGGATCTGATACCGCGCGCCATCTCCGGAACTGCGGGGGAACGATAAGACAGGTTCGTTTAGCCGCATCGCGGATCGGAACGGGGCCGACGTGACAACCGCCGAAATCGGCAGGAGCCGAGCTCGGCATGAATGGAGAAACCATGGCCAGGAACGCGCGTCCCAAGCTCACCAAGTTCCAGGCCGACCAGAACGAGCTCAAGCTCAAGGCCGCCTGGCTCTATTTCGTCGAAGGGCACACGCAGGAGCAGGTCGCCGAGCAGATCGGCACGAGCCGGATCAAGGCCCTGCGCCTGCTCGCCGCGGCGCGCGAGGACGGCACGGTCAATATCTCGATCAATTCGCAGGCCGAATCGATCTTCGCGCTGCAGCGTCAGCTCGAACGCCATCTCAAGCTGACCCAGGTCGTGGTGGTCCCGGCCAGCGCCCAGAGCGAGGCCAGCATCGCCGCCGTCGTCGGCCATGCCACCGGCCAGTACATCTCGCAGCAGCTCTTCGCCGGCGCCACGATCGGCGTCGGCTGGGGCGCGACGCTGAAGGTCTGCATGCAGGCGCTCGCCTGGCGCGAGATCGAGGAGATGACGGTTGTGTCGCTGCTGGGTGGGTTGACCAACGCCACCGCCGACAACCCGTCCGCCGTGTCGTGGCGGCTCGCCGATTTCTACAAGACCAAGCTCTATCAGATCGCCGCGCCGGTCTTCGTGCCGAGCTCCGATCTCGCCCGAGAGCTCTGGGCGATCGCCGGGTTCCAGGAGCTGCGGGAAAGGGCGCAGCGCAGCGACATCGCGCTGATCAGCGTCGGCAGCCTGGGCGAGGAAGCCTCGATCTTCCGGCGCGGCATTCTCGACAAGGCCGAGCTGAAGAGCCTGGCGGCAGCCGGGGCCGTCGGCGACGTACTTTGCCATTTCGTCGACGCCGAGGGGCGGCTCGTCGATCACCCGGTCAACCAGCGCGTCATGGCTGTCAGCCCGGCTGACCTGCACGGCGTCGGCACTGTCGTGATCTCCTCCGGAGGGGAGCGCAAGGCGCAGGCGATCCGGGCCGGCATCGCGGCGACCAAAGCCTCGGTCCTGATCACCGACACCTCGGCGGCAGGGGCACTGCTCGATCTCGAGCCGCTGTAGCGGGCGCTTCTCGCCTCACCGGGGCCGGTCGCTCCGGGCAACGGGGGGCTCGCCAGGGGCCGCGAGCCCGCCGAGTTCAGACCAGCATCGCCATCGGCTTCTCGATATAGCCCTTGAAGGCCTGGAGCAGCTTGGCCCCGAGCGTGCCGTCGACGGCGCGGTGGTCGGTCGAGAGCGTCACCGACATCACCGTCGCGACCGCGAGCTGGCCGCCCTTGACCACGGCGCGCTGCTCGCCGGCGCCGACCGCCAGGATGGTCGCATGCGGCGGGTTGATCACCGCGGCGAAATCCTTGATCCCGAACATGCCGAGATTGGAGACCGCCGTGGTACCGCCCTGATATTCCTCGGGCTTCAGCTTGCGCGCCTTGGCGCGGGCCGCGAAATCCTTCATCTCATTGGAGATCTGGCTCAGCGTCTTGTGGCAGGCATCGCGAATGATCGGGGTGATCAGCCCGCCCGGGATCGAGACGGCGACGCCGACATCGGCATGCCTGTGCTTCAGCATCGCCCCTTCGGTCCAGCTGACATTGGCGTCCGGCACCGCCTTCAGCGCCAGCGCCAGCGCCTTGATCACCATGTCGTTGACCGAGAGCTTGTAGGCCGGCTTGCCGTCCTTTTCCGGCGCCGCGGCATTGAGCTCGGCCCGCAGCTTCAAGAGCGCGTCGAGCTCGCAATCGAGCGTCACATAGAAGTGCGGAATGGTCTGCTTGGCCTCGGTCAAGCGGCGCGCAATCGTCTTGCGCATGCCGTCATGCGGGATCTCCTCATAGGATCCCACAGCGAACAGCTTCTTGACCTGCTCGTCCGACGGACCGGCCGCGAGCGGCGCGGAAGCGGGCTTCGCCGCAGCGGGCGCGGCCGGCGTTGGGACACTTGTCTCGGAAACAAGTGCACTGGCGAGCTTCGCTGCCGTGACGTCCTTTTCGAGGATGCGGCCATGCGGGCCGGAGCCCGCGATCGAGGCCAGGTCGAGACCGGCTTCGCGCGCGACACGGCGCGCGAGCGGGGTCGCGCGCACATCACCGCAACAGGCCGGGCGGGTCGCAGCCGGCGCCGGCGGCGCGCCCGGCAAGGCGTCCGCAGGCTCCGCCTCCGTCGGTGCTGCCTGAGCCGGCTGGGCGATCTCGGCCAAGGCCGGCGCCCCCGCCGCGCCATGGGCTTCGCCCTCCTGATAGATCCAGGCGACGGCGGCGCCGACCGCAATGTCGACGCCTTCCTTGCCGGTGATCTCGCGCAGCACGCCGCTCGCCGGCGCATCGATCTCCATCGCCGCCTTGTCGGTCTCGATCTCGAATAGCACGTCGCCCTTCTCGACCTTCGCCCCCTCCGCGAAGAACCATTTCGAGATGCGCCCGGTCGCCATGTCCATGTCGACCTTGGGGAGGATGACCTCGACCGGCATGATCAGCGCACTCCGCGCACGAGGTCGCGCGCCGCGGCGACGATGCCCGGCACCTGCGGCACCGCGGCCTTCTCGAGCTCGGGGTTGTAGGGGATCGGCGTCTCCGCGCCGCCGAGCCGCACGATCGGCGCGTCGAGCCGGTCGAAAGCCTCGCTCTCGGCGATCATCGCGCTGATCTCGGCGCCGATGCCGAGGGTCTTCACGCCCTCATAGACGCAGAGCAGCCGGTGGGTCTTGATGACGCTGGCGATGATCGTCGCGCTGTCCATCGGCCGGATGCTGCGCAGGTCGACGACCTCGACATCGATGCCCTCGGCGGCCAGGGTCTCGGCCGCTTCCAGAGCCTTGTGGACCATGATCGAGGTGGCGACGATGGTCAGGTCCGTGCCGCTGCGGCGGATCGCGGCCTTGCCGATCGGCACGGTGTAGTGCCCCTCGGGCACCGGCCCCTTCATCTTATAGAGCAGCTTGTGCTCGAAGATCATCACCGGATCGGGATCGGCGACCGCCGCGAGCAGCATGCCCTTGGCGTCGTGCGGCGTCGCCGGCTGGATGACCTTGAGCCCCGGCACATGGCCGAGCCAGGCTTCGAGGCTCTGGCTGTGCTGCGCGGCAGCCCCGGTTCCCGAGCCGGCCGGGAAGCGCATCACGACCGGCACCGAAACGGCGCCGCCGAGCATGTAGCGCATCTTCGCCGCCTGGTTGACGATCTGCTCCATGGCGAGCGTGGCGAAATCCGAGAACTGGAATTCGAAGATCGGCCGCAGGCCGGTGACGGCTGCGCCGACCGCGACGCCGGCGCCGCCGAGCTCCGAGATCGGCGTGTCCATCACGCGCTCGGGTCCGAAGCGCTCGATCAGGTCGCCGGTGACCTGGAAGGCGCCGCCGTAGACGCCGATATCCTCGCCCATCAGGACGACGCGCTCATCGGCTTCCAGCGCGATGGCCATCGCTTCCTGGATCGCCTGCGAATAGCTGAGTTCCCTGACCTCGGTGCTCATCACTGCTGTTCCGTGTAGACGTAGTCGGCGAGGTCGGCGGTTGCGGGTGCCGGGCTGGCCTTGGCGAATTCGATTCCCGCGTCGATTTCGGCGCGCACGGCCTGGCGCACCGCCTCGATCTCGGCGGGGCCGGCGATGCCGAGCTCGGTCAGCTGCGCCTCAAAGCGCGCGATCGGGTCGCGATTGGCCATCCAGTCGTCGATCTCGTCCTTGGTGCGATAGCGGTTGCGGTCGCTCTTCGAGTGGCCGCGATGGCGGTAGGTCTTGCACTCGATCAGGCTCGGCCCCTCGCCGCGGCGGGCCCGCTCAACGGCTTCATGGGAAGCCTGCGCAACGGCGGAGAGATCATTGCCGTCGACGATGACGCCGGGCATCGCATAGGCGGCGGCACGGTCGGCGATGTTCGGAACCGCGGTCGAGCGCTCTGTCGAGGTCGACATGCCGTAGCCATTGTTCTCGCAGACGAAGACCACCGGCAGCTTCCAGACCGAGGCCATGTTCAGCGCCTCGTGGAAGGCGCCCTCATTGTTCGCGCCGTCGCCGAAGAAGGAGACCGCGACCTTGCCGGTCCGCAGGCGCTTGGCGGTCAGCGCCGCGCCGACCGCGATCGGAATGCCGCCGCCGACGATGCCGTTGGCGCCGAGATTGCCGCTCGAGACATCGGCGATGTGCATCGAGCCGCCACGACCGCCGCAATAACCGGTGGTCTTGCCGAAGAACTCGGCAAACATCCGGCTGACATCGGCGCCCTTGGCGATGCAGTGGCCATGGCCACGATGGGTCGAGGTGATCTGGTCCTCGCGCACCAGCGGCAGGCAGATGCCGACGGCGCTGGCTTCCTGGCCGATCGAGAGATGCATGGTGCCGTGGATCAGCCCGCGCATGTAGCTCTCCTCGGCCGCCTCCTCGAAGCGGCGGATCAGATGCATGCGCCGGAGGGCGCCGAGCAGGTCCTCGCGCGGATACTGGCGGTAGAGGAAGGGCAGATTGGTCGGGTCTGCCGCCGCAGGGGCGGTTGCCGGAGCGGTCATGGATCAGGCTTCCTTGCCATGGATGAGGGCGTCCTGCCGGGCGCGCAGGATGGCGAGCTTCGAGCCGGGCGCGACCGCAGCGTTTGCATAGGTCAGCATCTCGCCCTTGCGGATCGGGGCGGTGACCGTGCCGCCCTGCAGCATGCCGCAGGGAATGGCGCGCGCGGTGCGTGCCTCTTCGGCCGTCATGATCCAGGCGCGGTAACAATACTCGCCGATGGCATCGAGCCGGTCGCCGGGCTTCAGATCCTTCTTGGCGACGGCACAGACCTCGGCCACCGGCCGGGCGAGCGGCACCATGTCCGGCTTGCCATAGAGCACGACGCGGGCGCAGGTCAGCGGCACTTCCAGCGAGGTCAGGTGATAGGGCCGGTGGAAGGTGAAATACGGGCCCTTGCCCATCTTCAGATCTTCCATGCGCTCCGAGATCCTGGGATGCGACATGTCGGCGACGACGAAGACGCCGGGCGCCACACCCTTGCCGATCGAGTAATCGACGACGCCGACACGCGAGAGCACGCCGCCATCCTTCTGCGGGATCAGGGTCGAGGAGAGCTGGTCGAGTGTCGCCGCGGGGCCGTGCATGCCGGGCTTGTCCGGAACGAGGCCGGTCGCATTGGCGATCGCCGCCATCTCGACCATGGTCTTCGAGCCGTCGACGAACTCGACGAGCATGCGCACGTTCATGTTCCGGCGCGCCGCCTCCTCGGCATAGTCGTCGGGCACGGCGTCGAAATTGAGCGGGTTGTTCTTGCCCTTGCCGGCCGCGACGATCGGGTGGCCCATCGCGGTGACGAACTCGATCAGCTCCATGCAGGAGGAGGGCTCGTCGCCGGCGCCGAGCGAATAGGTCACGCCGAGGCGATCGGCCTCGCTCTTCAGATAGGCGCCGATGGTGACGTCGGCCTCGACATTCATCATCACCAGATGCTTGCCGTGCTCCATCGCGGCGAGACCGATCTCGGCGCCGACGGCAGGAACGCCCGTGGCGTCGATCACGACGTCGATCAGGCCGCTGTTCAGGATCAGCCCGGAATCGCCGGTGACTGCGACCTTGCCGGCTTCCAAAGCCGCATTGAGCTCGGACTGGCCGGAGGCGTCGCGATAATGACCCTCCTCCTGATAGGCGATGTCGACGGCCTTGCGCGCCGCCGGCAAGTTGAGGTCGCAGATCGCGCCGACCGTCACGCCCGACATATGGGCGACGCGGGTGACGATGTCGGTGCCCATCTCCCCAGAACCGATGAGCCCGATGCGGACCGGGCGGCCGCTATCGGCGCGGGCCAGGAGATCGCGTGCCAAGCCGGTCGGTGCGACGTTGATGCCCATCCAGTTTCTCCCGTTGCGAGCGTCCGGCCGGTCAACGGCCAAAACGGTAAATGCACATTTGTTGCAATTAAAGGCGATATGTTCAGAGTTTAGAGGGCCGGCCTTGTCCGCCGGTCCGGTCGGGGCCGGGCGTCGCGCTTGCCAGCGCTCAGGCGACGGCGATGTCGTCCAGGAAGCTCGTCCCGATCTCCGTCGGCTCGACCGAGAAGATCTCGGCCACCGTCGCGGCGATGTCGGACAGGCTGTCGCGCATGAAGATGCCCTTCGGCTTGATGCCCGGCGTCCAGACCAGCAGCGGCGTGAACTCGCGCGTGTGCTTGTCATGGCCGATGGTCGGGTCGTTGCCGTGGTCGCCGGTGACGATCAGCAGGTCCCTTGAGCCCATCATCGCCATCATCTTGCCGATGCCCTCATCGGCGAGGCGCAGGCAGGCGGCATAGCGCTCGGCGCTCTCGTCATGGCCGGCGAGATCGGTCTCCTGGATGTTGATCGCGATCAGCCCGGAACGGACGCGCGCCATCGACGCATAGGTCGCATCCAGCACCGGCCGGGTCAGGACATGCGGCTCCTTATGGGCGCCCTCGCAGGTGATGACGTCGGCGACCTTACCGAGCAGCTCGACCTCGTAGCCGGCTTTCTTCAGGATCGTCGGCACCTGGACATCGGGCTTGGTGCCGCGTGTCAGATGCCGCACGACGTAGTTGCTGGTGTAGAGCCCGAGCGCGACATTGTTGACGCCGCACTGACCGGTCGACCGCCGCTCGGTGCAGCGCCGGATATCGGCGGCCCCGAAGCCGTGGCCGCCCATCGCCACGATGCGACGCACCCGGGCGACCGAGCGCAGGATCTCGCCGACCTTGACGATCTCCTCATAGGGCATGTCGTCGATCGAGCCGACGCAGTGATAGGTCTGCAGCGGATCGCTTTCGAGATTGTCGCCGCAGATCATCTTGCCGTCGACGAACAGCGCGGCGAGGCCTTCGCCCGCCGGCTCGACATGGTGTCCGGCCCGGCGCAGGGCAGCGGCGACGTCGTCGCGCACCACCTCGAACAGCTCCTCCGGCACATCCGGCACGCGCGAGCCCATGATGACCTGATGGCCGAGATAGGTGTCTGCGCCCTTGTAGCCGAGATTGCAGACGCCATGGACGGCGATCGGGTTCGGCTCGATGCGCAGTCCCGAATCGGGCGCGACCGTGCCGAGGCCGAGGCGCTCGAGATTGGGGAGGGAGAGCCCGCCCGCCGCCTGCACGACATGCTTCAGCGTGTTCGAGCCGACATCGTTCGGACGCACGAGATGCACGTCCGGCAGCGCGCCGAGGCCGAGCGCGTCGAGGACGAGGATGATGACCCTGTCGAAGGGCGCCTGGCTTTTGGTCATGGCGGTTGTCTTTCCGGCTTTCGTTCAGGCGGCTTCGGCGCTGCGCGCGAGCAGGTGGATGGTGTCTTGCTTGAAGCCGATGCCGACCGCGTCGCCCTCGCGGATCTTCCAAGGCTCGCCGAGGGCGGAGCGCGTCGCGGTGACCAGCGTCTCGCCGACGCGCACGCGGTACTCGGTCTGGTCGCCGAGATACTCGACCTCCTCGACCTTGCCGGCGAGGCCCTGTCCCGGCTGCTGGAGCGTCACCGCCTCCGGCCGCACCAGCGCTAGCACCTCCTTCGGAAGGTCGGGCGCGGGCAGGGGCACGCGCGCCGCCATGCCCAGCGTCTCGATCTGCGCATGCCCGTTCGCGGCGCCGGTGATCGTCGCCGGCAGGGCGTTCACCCGGCCGACGAACTGCGCCACGAACAGCGTCGCCGGGCGGGCATAGATCTCCTCCGGCGGGCCGATCTGCTCGATGCGGCCGCTCTTCATCACGGCGATCCGGTCGGACAGGCTCATCGCCTCGTCCTGGTCATGGGTGACGAAGAGCGCGGTGGTGCCGAGGCGCCGCTGCAGGCGTCGCAATTCCGAGCGGACCTGGACCCTGAGCTTGGCGTCGAGATTGGAGAGCGGCTCGTCGAAGAGCAGCAGGTCCGGATGCATCACCAGCGCGCGGGCGACCGCGACGCGCTGCTGCTGGCCGCCGGAGAGCTGCCCCGGCAGGCGCGGGCCGTAATCCTCGAGCCCGACCGCCGCGAGCGCGGTCGCGACCTCGCTGCGCACCGTCTCCTGCGCCACCCGCCGCAGCCGCAGCGAATAGGCGACGTTCTCGAACACGGTCATGTGCGGGAAGAGGGCGTAGTTCTGGAAGACCAGGCCGATGCGGCGATGATGCGCCGGCAGCCGGGCGATCGAGCGCTGGTCGAGCAGGATCTCGCCGGTCTCGAAATCCTCGAGCCCGGCGAGCGTGCGCAGCACGGTGGTCTTGCCGCAGCCGGAAGGGCCGAGCAGGGTGACGAACTCGCCGGGCGCGAGGTCGAGATTGAAATCGGTCACCACTGGCAGGCGGCGTCCGCCGCCGAGCGAATAGGACTTGTCGAGATTGCGGATGGCGAGAGCCTTCGCGGATGTCTTCTGCATGTCGATGCTCTACTTGTTTGCTTTATCGCATTTTCTTGACGCGAACCGGTGATCACTTCGCTCGAACATGCTCTAGCGGGTCTCGCGCCAGTCGCCGCCGAGCAACCGCGGCACGCCATGGATGACGGCCAGAACCATCACCACGACGATCACGCTGAGGGCCGCCGCCTCGCCGACATCGCCGCGGTCCATCTGCGAAAGGATGGTCGGGGGGACGAGGGACCAGTGCGGCGAGACCACGAAGATGACGGCGCTGAGCGTCGTGACGCTGCGCGTGAACGAGAAGATCATGCCGGCGAGCAGGGCGGGCTGGATGATCGGCAGCAGGACGCGCCAGAGCGTCTGCCCGGAGGTCGCCCCCATGGTGGTCGAGGCTTCGTCGAGCGTCCGGTTGATCTGGTTGAGTGCCGCGACGCCCGAGCGGATGCCGTAGGGCAGCGAGCGGACCACGAAGGCGGCGACGATGATCGCAGCCGTGCCGGTCAGCAGCAGCGGCGGACTGTTGAAGGCCAGGCCGAAGGCGAGGCCGATCACCGTGCCGGGAATGGCGAGCGGCAGGTTGGCGGTGAAATCGAGCAGCGAGCCGCCGCGCACCCTCGTGCGGGCCACGACCCAGGCGATGAGCACGCCGAGCATCACCGAGAGGAAGGAGGCGACGACGCCGAGGATCAGCGTGTCGAGCAGCGCGCCGCGCGACTTGGTCAGGGCCGCGACGAAATGCTTGGTGGTGAAGCCGTAGTTGATGCCGAAGAGCTGCGTCGAGGCACCGGCCAGGATCGTCGCATATTGCAGGCAGATCACCAGGGTGATCGCACCGACGAAGATCAGCGCCGCGATCTGCACGCCGCGATGGCGCACCTCGCGATGCCGGCTCGAACCCTTGGCGCCGACCGAGGCGAAGGACATGCGGGCGCTCAGCGCCTTGTGGGCGAAGAACATCAAGAGCGCCGGGATCAGCAGCAGCACCGCCAGGGCCGCGCCCTTCGGGATGTCGTACATGCCGATGATCGTCTGGTAGATCTGCGAAGAGAGCACCGGGAAGTCGCCGCCGAGCAGCAGCGGATTGCCGAGATCGGCGAAGGAATAGCTGAACATCAGCAGCATCGAGCCGGCGAGGCCCGGCACGAGCAGCGGCAGGCTGATGGTGCGCAGCACGTTCCAGCCATTGGCGCCCATGGTCGAGGCCGCCTCCTCCAGCGAGGCGTCGAGCCCGCGGAACAGGTTCAGCATCAGGAGATAGGCGAAGGGGAAATAGGAGATCAGCTGTGCGACCACGAGGCCGGTGAAGCCGTAGAGACCGGTGCTCTGCAGGCCGAGCAGCTCATGCGTGATCAGGCCGCGGCGGCCATAGAGCATGATCAGGCCGAGCGCCATCAGGATCGGCGGCGAGATCGTCGGCAGCAGGGCGAAGAAGTGCCAGATCCGCTTGCCGGGGATGGCGACGCGGGCGATCGCATAGGCATAGAGCGTCGCGAGCACGGTGCCGAGCACCGCGACGGTGGCGCCGAGTAGCAACGTGTTCCAGAAGACAGCGCGGTTGTAGGGGTCGGCGACCGTGCCGGCCAGCGCCGCGAACGAGAACCGACCATCGACCGAGAACGCGCGGGCGAGCAGGTCGAGCATCGGATAGGCGGTGAAGATCAGGACGAAGGCGGCAACGCCGGGATAGACCAGATAGATGGTCCAGTCCCGGCCCTGCTTGCCCTCCGTCAGGCCCACGGGCGCAACGGAGCTCATAGACTCACTTTCTTCCGGCCAGGATTTCGTTCTGGAAGCGCGTGATGATCTTCTGGCGCGTGGCGGAAGCACCGGCCCAGGCGAAGTCGAAATCGATCAGCTTCGCGTTCGCGAACGGCTTCACGAGGTCGTGGACCTTGGCGTTCTTGTTGGTCGGCACGTCGAAATAGTCCGATGCGGCGAGCGTCTCCTGCGAGGCCGGGGTCACCGCCCAGTCGAGGAAGGCCTTGGCGGCTTCCGGCTCCGGCGCGTCCTTGAGCATGACGGCGCAGAACAGGTCGTAGCCCGTGCCCTCGGAAGGCAGCGTCATTTCGAGTGGGAAGCCCTTGTGCATGCTGCCGAGGATGTCATGGGCGAAGAGGATGCCGACGCCGACTTCGCCGCGCCCGACGAGCTGCGTCGGACCGATGCCGGATCGGGTGTATTGCGAGACATTGGCGTTGAAGCGCTTGAGCCAGTCCCAGCCCTTCTCCTCGCCCATCACTTGCAGGATGGTGGCGAGGAAGACATAGCCGGTTCCGGAGGTCGCGGGGCTGCCGATGCAGATCTGGCCGGCGAATTCCGGCTTGGTCAGGTCCTCCCAGCTCGTCGGCGCCTTCAGGCCCTTCTCCTTGAGGAAGGTCTTGTTCGAGGCGATGCCGATGAAATCGACGTCGATGCCGGTCCAGTAGCCCTCGGGATCGACATATTTGGCCGGGATGTCCTCGACGCCCTTGGGCTTGTAGGGCTGCAGCAGCCCTTCGCTCTTCAGCGTCATCATCGAGGGCAGGCCGATGCCGTAGAGCACGCTGGCCTGGGGGCGGGCGCGCTCGGCCCGGATCCGGTTCACCGCCTCGCCGGCGGAGAGGCGCAGGAACGTCGTCGCGACCCCGGACTTCTGCTCGAAATTCTTGACCAGCGCGGCGCAGCTCGGTTCGGGCGGGCCCATATAGGCCGTCAGCTTCTTGGCCTGCGCCTGTGCGGACAAGGAAGGCATGAGCGACGCGCCCAGCAGGCCGCCCGCAAACTGTCGGCGATTCAAATTCATCGTGGCTCCTCCCATGAACATTTTTATTTTCAAATGCATATTTGTTCAAACCTCGCCTTGTCAAGCAATGTGTGGCGGCGCGGCGTGGCGCGTCTCGGTTCGGCGGTGATCACGCGTTCTGGAGCCTGCCTCGGGGGCATCGGAAGGCGAGGGGCCGGTGGCGCCCGGCTGGCCAAGGCGGCCGCGACGGTGGGCTGTGCCATGCAAGGCTTCGCGCGGCCTCGGGGGCGGTCGAGCCTCTTCCGAATGTGCTGCCGTACCGAGCTCACCGCGATCGCGCCGGTCGATCAGCACCCTATGATGCAGAAGGCGCCGCCCCGAGCGAGATCGAGATCGGGGCCGATGCGCTCGAGAGGTCGAAGGATACGGTCGCCGGCCTGAGCCCGCGCGCCGTGACCACCCACCAGACCGACGAGGCGTCGAGAGGTGGAGCACAGAACAGGTCTGGAACCATCTCGGAGGCGGCGAGCGAGCCGAGTTCCTGGACGTCATTGCGCCGACCGGACCGGAGCCTGCCTCCGACGAACCGCGGATCGGCAAGCGATCTCCCGGATCACAGGGGTGAACGAGCGCGTTGGCCCGAGCCACAATCAGCATTTGGCCGATACTCTGGAACGCTTTCCTTCCTTGACCATGGGCTCTGGTGAGAGTGAGCAAATTTTACACGATAGGCAGTGAGAAGCGCTCGTCGGCATGAGCCACACCTGAGCGCTCTCTATGCAGCATCCGCGCTGAGCCGACCGTGCAACCGGCCGACGATCGCGCGAAGAAGCGATCATCCACGGCCAGCGGTCGGCCAGGTATGCGCCATCGCTGCAAGAGTTCGCACCAGCCGCGGCAAGGCTGCCGGCCGATGGCGCGTCGGGTTCCAGATTGCGGAAACCTGGCGGCTGATTGCGGCACCAGACAGCGTCAAAGGGATCGGACTGAAATTGTGAATGCCCTTTGAGGCCGCCGACGACAGCATGGCTATGCCGTGTCCCTGCGCGACCATCGCCACGAGAGCGTGAGGGCTGTCGCTTTCCAAGACGATGCGCGGCCGGATTCCGGCCTTCCGGAAGCTTTCATCGACGAGATCCCGGGTCATGAAGCCCCTGCGGAGAAGCAGAACGGGGGCATCGGCGAGAGCTTCCAACGGAAGCTGCGCTTGCTCCCGGCGCGAATCCTTCGGCGGTAGATATGCGAGCAACCGTGCGACGAAGAGAGGAGCGGAGCCGAAATCCGCCGGATCACTGGGGGTAGCAATGGCCATGTGGACGGTGCCGCGCTCGACCATTTCGATCAGGGACCGGTTCGGCCCCTCGGCCAGAGTGATCTCGATGCCGGGGTTTTCGGCCCGGAAGCCCGTCAGCGCCGGCGCGATGAGGGATGCGATCGTCTGAGCGGTGGCACCGACGCGAAGATGTCCGACCTCGCCGTTCACTATGGATTTGCCCCGGACCGAAAGCGCGTTGGCCTGTTCGAGCAATCGGGCTGCGCGCGGTAGGAGGTCCTCTCCCTCGGCAGTCAAGCTCAGACGCTTGCCGATCCTGTCGAACAGGCGAAAGCCGAGCTCGTCTTCAAGGGACTGGATTTGCCGGGAAAGCGCGGATTGGCTGATGTTCAGCGCTTCCGCAGCCCTCGAGAGGTGCATGCCCTCGGCTATAGCGACAAAGAAATGCAGCTTTTTCAGATCTATCAAAGCTTATGCACATTTCGCATGAGGAAGGCGTTCAAGTTTGCATTGGACACCGGATCGCTGTCGTTGCGCAATAGGTCCATGGCCGGCAAACGGCCAGGGGATTTGGACGTCGAACAGGGTATCGGGAGATCAATATGCGCATGCGATTGGCCATTGCCGGAGCCGTCTTTCTCGGCCTGATGCAGACCTCCGCCCTGGCCGCCTGGCCGGAGAAGCCCGTCACGGTCACGGTCGGATTCGGCGCCGGCGGCACCACCGACGTGGTGGCGCGTGCCGTCGCAGAACTGGTGTCGAAGAAGCTCGGCCAGCCGGTCGTGATCGAGAACAAGGCCGGGGCAGGCGGAGCAGTTGCGGTCACGGCGCTGAGCAAGCAGCCGGCTGACGGCTACAACATCGTGGCGACGACCTCGACGACGATCACCCTCGATCCGCAGGTCACCAAGCTGGCCTTCGGGCTCGACGATTTCACCTATGTCGCGGCAACCGGCGAATTCCCGGAAGCCTTCATCGCGCTGCCCAAGAGCGGCTGGAAGACCCTCAAGGACGCGATCGACGCCAGCAAGGGCGCCGGGAAGACGACCTATGCGTCGAGCACCTCCCTCGATCGCATGATCACCGCCGCCCTCGGCAAGCAGACCGGCGTCCAGTTCGTGCCGGTTCCGACCCGCAGCGGCGCCGAGGTCGTGACGCAGGTCATCGGCGGCCATACGCCGCTGGGCTACTCTTCCGGCGCCTATTATCCGCAGGCCAAGAGCGGGGAGCTCTCCGTTCTCGCGGTGCTCGGCGAGCAGCGACTGAAGGGTCTGCCTAACGTGCCGACGCTGAAGGAGCTGGGCTACGGCCTGTCGAGCGTGAACCTGATCCTCTTCGTCGCGCCCAAGGGATTGCCGGCCGACGTCGCCAAGACGCTCTACGATGCGTTCGCCGCCGCTGCGGCCGATCCCTCCATCGTCGATCTGATGGAAAAGCGCAGCCTCAATCCGTTCGTCGCGACCGGCGAGGCACTCGCCAAGACGATCGCGGGCCAGAGCGAGGACTTCAAGAAGCTCATCGAGGCCTCGAAGTAAGAGCGGACGGTAGAGGGGCACCGCCGCATGCGCTCGCGTGTATCTCTGATCGCGGAGACGCTGTTGCTTGCGGGCTTCTGCGTCGCCCTGCTGGTCTGGATCATCCCGGCCCAGACCAGTGAGGGCGGCTTCGGGCTCTCGCCGGCCTTCCTGCCCACGGCTCTGACCGCGGCCCTCCTCGCCCTGTTCGTCCTCGATGGCGGGCGGCGGCTCGTCTCGCGCCGCGCCGAACCCGCTTACCCGACCGGGATCGGCGCGCTCGGCCGGATTATCGGGCTGGCGGTCCTGGGGGCGCTGATCCTCCGCTTCGGCGGCATCGTGCCCGCCGGTGCCGTGACCAGCGCCGCCGGCATGGTGATCCTGGGAGAACGCCGCGCCCTTCCGGTCCTGGGGACCGCGATCATCTGCGGCGCCACGCTCTGGCTCGCTTTCGGCTGAGGCTCCATGCAAGACGCGCTTCTGGGATTCGGCGACGCTCTCTCGCCCGATACAATCGCCTTCGTGCTGATCGGTGTCCTGCTGGGCTATGTGATCGGCGTCCTGCCCGGCCTCAACCGCCCTGCGGTGCTCGCGATCGCCATCCCGCTCAGCTACTATATGAGCCCGGTCAGCGCCGTCGGCTTCCTCATCGGCATCGCGAAGGCGAGCGGTGCGGGAGGCGCGACTACCGCAGTGCTGATCAACGTGCCCGGCGAACCGAATGCGGCGGTCACCTGCCTCGACGGTTATCCGCTCGCACGCTCCGGCAAGGCGCGTCAGGCGCTGCAGACGGCGCTGTACGGCTCCGTTATCGGCGACGTCGTCGGCACGCTCGCCTTGATCCTGCTGGCGCTGCCGCTCGCACGCTTCGCGTTGAAGATCGGCCCGGTCGAAATGACGGCGCTGATGATGCTGGCGCTCACTTTCATCGCCGCGCTGTCGGGCTCGTCTCTCCTGCGCGGGTTGATCGCCGGAATCTTCGGCATGCTGGTCGCGACCATCGGTCTCGACATCGAGAGCGGCACGCCGCGAATGACCTTCGATCAGGTCGACCTGATGGATGGTGTCCCGCTTCTGGCGGTTACCGTCGGCATGCTCGCGCTGACCGAGATGGTGATCCAGGCCGAGGAACTGCTCGGGCGTCGCGGTGGCGACCCCACGCCGGTCGTCACCAGCGGGAAGGACGACCGCTTCGGCTGGCCGGAGTTCCGCCACGTGCTTCCGACCTTCCTGCGATCGAGCCTGGTCGGTACCGTGATCGGCATCATCCCGGGGCTCGGCCCGAGCGTCGCGTCCTTCGCCTCCTACGGTATCGCCAAGCGCTTTGCCCGCCCGGGCGAGCGCTATGGCGAGGGCGAGCTGAAAGGCGTGGCCGCCGCCGAGACCGCGGACAATGCCGTCGTCCCCGCCAGCTTCATCCCGCTCTTCGCGCTCGGACTCCCGGGCAGCGTATCGGCTGCCATCCTGATCGCGGCCTTGACGATCCACGGCGTCGTGCCCGGCCCGCGGCTGTTCGAGGAGCATGCCCGGCTGGTCTACGGGATCTATGGCACGATGCTCGTCGCGGCCGTGCTGATGCTGATTGTCGGCAGGGTCGGCCTCGTCGCCTTCGCGCAGCTCACCCGGGTGCCGGCGATCATCATCATTCCCGTGGTCGTCATGCTGTGCGTCGTCGGCTCCTATCTGGAGAGTCGCTCGCTCTTCGCGGTGCAGGTCATGATCGGCTTCGCGGTGCTCGGCTATCTGATGCACCGTTTCGACTATTCCCGCGTCACCTTCCTGATCGGTTTCGTCATCGGCCCCCAGTTCGAGCTGTCATTGCGACAGGCGCTGATCATCACCGACCGCGACCCGGCCGCCCTGCTGTCCCATCCAATCGCATTGGCGATCCTCGCAACCGCGCTCATCGGCGGTCTGCTTTCCATGCGGGCACGCGATCGTGCCCCGACGACCGGAGACATCACGTGAAGATCAACATCAACGCCGATATCGGCGAGGGCTACGGCAAGTATTCGATCGGCAACGACGCCGCGCTGATGCCGCTCATCGGCTCGGCCAATGTTGCCTGCGGCATGCATGCCGGCGACCCGACGATCATGGTCAGGACGGTGAAACTCGCCCTCGACCACGGCGTCTCGATCGGCGCCCATCCCGGCTTCAACGACATCTGGGGCTTTGGCCGGCGCCAGATCCGTATGCGCCCGCAGGATCTCGAATACTTGGTCACCTACCAGATCGGCGCCCTGCTCGCGCTCGCGCTCGCGCAGGGGGCGAAGGTCACGCATGTCAAGCCGCACGGCGCATTGAACAACATGGCGCATGGCGACCTGGACTATGCGCTCGCCATTGGCCGCGGCATCAAGGCTGCGGACCGCGAGCTCATCTATGTCGCAAATGCAGGCTCCCAGATGACGCTGGCCGCCCAGCAACTCGGGCTGAAAGTCGCGAATGAGGCCTATGTCGACCGGGTCTACGACGACAACGGCATGATGGCCTCGCGCGAGCGCGAGGATGCCGTGATCCGCGACCCCGAGCAGGCCGCACGGCAAGTTCTCGACATCATTCAGAACAAGGCGCTGATCAGCACCTCGGGGAAGCGCATCCCGGCGGAGATTCACACCTTCTGCATACATGGGGACGAGCCGACTGCGGTCGACGTGATGCGGGTGGTGCGGTCGCGACTCGCTGAGGCGGGAGTGGAGGTAGTCCCGCTCCCGGTTCTGCTCGGCTAGATCGCTGCGCGTCCGTTCGGACGCGGTAACAGTGACCTATCTCATTGTTATCCCATCGGAGTTTTCTGAAAAGCGGTTTCCACTTTTCGGTCTGATGTTTTAAAAGCCGCGGCTGGCGCTCTTCCGGCGACGATCGCCCCGCGCAAGACTGCTCGCGGTTTGCGCTACAGCCACCGGCGCGCCACAACCATGGCGCGCCCGACAGGTTTCGAACGCGTGACCTTTGCCGCTTCGGGCTCTGCTCAATCGCAAAATCCCTCGTTGCCGAAGCAGTCGGGATCGGCTATCCACCTTCCACGGATTGCGCCCGTAGCTCAGCTGGATAGAGCGTTGCCCTCCGAAGCTGGGAATCGCGCTTAACGCGCCCCAAAAATATCCATATATTTCAATGCATAAGGCGACGTTTTGCCGCGATGAAGGCTGTCTTGAGCCTGGGCGGCACGATCGCGCCGTAGGCGGCTTGAACTCACGCAGTGCTGGTGACGTTCACCCCTTGATCCCGGAGAGCCAACCGCATCCTATCCCACGACGTGTCATGGCCGCTCCTCGTGCCCCAACTGGACGGCTCGAACAGCTTCCAGAGCAACCAGGGCAGCAGCGACCTTTGCGCGCGCCTCCTCAATGTCGGCCATAACCAAGCAGTCATTCCGGTGGATCGCCGCCAAAAACGCCGCAAGAACCGCAGGGCAATTAGCGGCCAGTCCCAGGAAGTGGTCGCCACTAGGACCGCGCTCGCCGGAGAACCAGTTCTTCACAGTTCGGTCGTTTGCGCCTGTCCAGAGCGCCACCGTTTTGATCTTGGATGACTGCCCCTTGAGCGAAGTCCGTAAGGCTGTCGCCACCAAGCGTGCGAATGACGGCGCACGACGCCTGGGCAAGATGTTACCCGTCTGAGGAAAGGACATTCCGCCGCCTCCGCGCTTGACTGACCGGCGACGTCCGCCGGCTTCCGAGACGTCGATCGTGGAGTGGCTTTGTGTGAGTAGAGCTGAGGGATCGGGTCGGATTGCGCGGATCGGCCCGGAGAGGTCACGGCGGGCGGCTGCCTATGTCAGAATGTCGACCGACCACCAGCGCTACTCGACCGAGAACCAACTAGACTCGATCAAGCGTTTTGCCGAGGCCCGCGACTTCGAGATCGTCCGGATCTACGAGGACGCCGGTAAGAGCGGCCTGAACCTGGAAGGACGCGATGCCTTTCAGCGCCTACTAGCTGACGTGGAGCGGGGCACCGCCGATTTCGGCGCCATACTGGTCTACGACGTCAGCCGCTGGGGCCGCTTCCAGAACGCCGACCACGGTGCACACTTGGAGTTCCTCTGCTCCCGCGCTGACATCGTCGTCCACTATTGCGCCGAGCAGTTTGAGAACGACGGTAGCATCGGCTCGAACCTGCTGAAGACCGTGAAGCGGGTCATGGCCGGCGAATATAGCCGGGAGCTGTCGGTCAAGGTGTTCGCCGGCCAGTGCCGCCTAGTCGAGAAGGGGTATCGTCAGGGCGGCATGGCTGGCTACGGCCTGCGGCGGCTCCTGATCGACGAGAACGGCGAACCCAAGTCCGAGCTATCAATCGGCGAGCGCAAGAGCCTCCAGACCGATCGCGTGATCCTGATCCCTGGTCCAACCGAGGAGGTCGAAGTCGTCCAGCGCATCTATCGCCTCTTCGTCGATCTCGGCGTGCAGGAGGCCCAAATCGCGGCCAGCCTGAACCTCGAGGGAATCGTCACGGACCTGGGGCGCCCCTGGACGCGCGGCACCGTCCATCAGGTCCTGACCAATCCGAAATACATCGGCGACAACGTATTCAACCGGGTCAGCTTCAAGCTGAAGATGCGCCGGGTCGTGAACACGCAGGAGCACTGGGTCCGCGCCCGCGGTGTGTTCACCGCCATCGTCGACGTCGCCACTTTCGAGCGTGCGGTCAGGATCGTGGAAGATCGCAGCCGGAGGATGAGCGACGCCGAGCTCATCGACCTGCTGCGGTCGCTGCTGGAGGCTCAGGGGTCGCTGTCCAGCCTCGTCATCGACGAGCGTGTCAACGGCGGTCGGATTCCAGGCCAGGGTGGCGGAGCAAAAGTAGGCCACTGGCGTCGTGGAGCGGCGGATATGGCAAGGGCCCCGATCGGGG